>JALEGH010000037.1 GCA_022763065.1 Alphaproteobacteria bacterium | reverse complement strand
TGGCTAAGGTCGCCCGCGATTTGGAGCTTGAAGTCCGGACAGAGCTATTTTCCTCCTTCATCAATACAAGCTGGTCTTTTATCCAATCTCAGGAGCTCGGTAAAATTCCTAACCTCCTGCTACGGGAAACGGAGAAATATTCCACCGCTATTCAGCAATTAGGCAAATTCCTCTCCGCTTGTCTTATCGCCGGTATTTTGGTCATTTCTTCTGTCTTCGCCTCATGGCAGCTTGCTTTGCTGTTTGTTTCGGCTGTCTTGCCTTATTTCTTACTCACACGGCTGATCAATAAGCGGGTATCTACCCACGCCAAAAAACGGATTGTCGAAGCCAATAGCATGAGCGCACAGATATCCGAAAACATCATGCATCTAAAATATGTTAAAGCTTCCGCCTTGGAAGATTTAATCGCCAGCAAATTCAGCCAGAACGTAAAGAAATACGCCTCTCATTGCTTCAAAATTGCTTGCTATATGCGTTTTATTAAAAACTTCCCCGAAATATTTGGTGTTTTGATTATTGCGGCTCTCATCATCTATTCCCACAGCTATATGGGATTGAAAACGGCTGATATTATATTTTTCCTTTTGCTGATGTTTCGCGGATACCGCCAAATATCAGGGGTTCAGACAATTCTTTCTTCCATGATTGAAAACATCCCCTCATACGAAATATGCCAAAATATGATCCAGCAATCCTTGAATAACAAAGAAAAAATAAGTGGTAAGAAGGAAAACCTCATAAATAAAATAAAGATTTCACTCAAAGGCCTTGTTTTTTCTTATGACAGAGCTTCTACACCTACTCTAAAAAACATCAATCTCAATCTTCCTGAAAACGGGTTAATTGCTTTCGTTGGCCTATCAGGAGCAGGTAAAACAACGCTGGCAGATTTGGTTTTGGGGCTTATCTCCCCGCAAGAAGGCTCTATCACAATTGATGGTAAACAATCCTTGCATGATATGAATTTGCAAGACTGGCGACAAAAAATCGGCTACGTCCCGCAGGAGCCTTTTTTGATTTCCGGCACTATTGGCGAGAATATTCTGCTCCACGCACAAGACAAAACGGACGCGCATCTACATAAAATTGCCAAGCTGGCCAAGCTGGATCAATTCATAGAAGACCTGCCGGAGAAATATGATACGCACCTCAATCTGGTTAATACCGGTATTTCCGGTGGTCAGAAGCAGCGCATTGCCTTGGCCAGAGCGTTAGCGCACAAGCCTTCCCTTTTAATTTTAGATGAAGCCACAAGCGCGCTTGATGCCCAAACCGCCAAGGACATCCGTGAGACCATCAAAGATATCTCAAACTCCATTCCCGTCCTTATGATCGCGCATAGCCTTGATATGATAAAACAAGCCGACATTATTCACGTGATGGAAAATGGACAAATCATCGAATCAGGGCAGTATGATAAGCTGACAAAGAACAAAAAAGGAGCCTTTTACGCTCTACAAAACACCCTTTAAAACCCCTGATATTCAAAGCTCACAGGCTGTTTTCATGTTTTCAAAAGATGTCCGTCAAACACTTCACCTTGTCTGGCCACTTATGTTGGGGCTTGGGTTTATTATGGTCGGAAACGGCCTGCAAGGCACGCTTTTAAGTTTGCGCGCCTATGCGGAAGAATTCCCGCTTTACGCCACAGGTCTGGTGATGTCGGCCTATTATTTGGGCTATCTTGTGGGGTGTGTTGTTATTCCCAAATTCATTGCCTCTGTCGGCCATATTCGCGTTTTTGCCGCCTTTGCCTCGCTGGCCTCCACAACCATTTTACTTCAGGGGTTGTTTGTTGATCCGTGGCTTTGGGGCTTCATGCGGGCCATTAACGGTATCAGCTTCGTTGCCCTTTTCATTGTGGCGGAAAGCTGGCTCAATATCATTGCCCCCAATAAGCTCCGCGCCCAGATTTTCAGCACCTATCTCTTTGTCATTAATTTTGGACTTTTTGCCGGGCAATTCTTGATCAATATCGGTTCAGTTGAGGGTATTGCTCTTTTCATTCTGATTTCGGTTCTGATTTCTCTGTCATTCCTGCCCATTACACTCGCCAACAAACCGGCACCGGGCTATGAGGAGCCGGAACATTTACCCGTAAAAAAACTTTTTTCCTTTACCCTTCTTCCCTTGGCCGGCGTTTTTGTTGCCGGTATAACAGGCGCCAGCCTTCTAACAATGGGGCCCATTTTCGCCAGCAATTTAGGCTTGGACATCAATGATGTTGCCATTTTTATGGCTGCTTATATTTTTGGCGCCAGCACTATTCCCTTATTCATCGGGTGGGTATCTGACCACGTTAATCGTCGTTTTGTGATTATCCTCGTGGCGCTCGTGGGAACTGTTATCTCATTCATCTCTTCGGTAACAGAGATTTATCTCCTGCTGGTCCTGCTCATTTCAATTCTAGGCGGCTGCACTACATCACTCTACAGTATTTGTATTGCCCATATGAATGACCGTTTGAAGCCCTCCCAATTCACTTCGGCCTCGGCCACATTGCTACTTATCAACGGCGTAGGATGTTGCATCGGCCCTCTCTTATGCGGCTTGCTTATCGATATATATGGGAACAGCTCTATGCTGCTTATGTTTAGCGGCGTTTTCTTCATCACCTTTATTTTGGGAACTTACCGTGCCTTTACCGGTGAAAAAATTCGAGTCAGTAAACAGGGTGATTTCGTCGCCATGCCAATCCGTTCTTCTGCCACCGTCATGCAAATTACAGAAGAAAACACACCTTCCCAAGAAGGCTCATCGAGTAAATAACCATAATAAAAACGCTCATTTGACCTTTCCGGCCCGGCCTTTATAATTTCGCGCGTTATGGCGCGTATAATGACCCTGAACAACCATCCTGAAAATATTATTGTGTTTAAAGCACATAATATGGAAGAGGCACTGCAAAAAGCTGACCAAGCCTTCAGACGAAACGGTATTTTGGGAACTGTTTGGTTATCAGATGATGCCGGATATAAATACGCCAATGATATTCCTTTAAGGCAAACCAATAACACTTTACTCGCCTTAGAAAAAGGCAAAGATATCTCTGCATCCCCGATGTCCGCAACCGGTGATGTTATCATCCGTCTGGGCTGTGCAGATGAATTTACACTCGCCCACAAATCAGATACCCGACAACAAATCCTCAAACATACTTCCCCCGAAAGGCTAAGCAATATGCGAAAGCTAACAAGCCATTTTAATCTTGTGCGGTTGCATATTCGCTACGAGAACCAAACAGCCTTCCATCCACACTATGACAGTGAAAACGCTCCGAAAAAACCACCTCAGCACGACAAACTCTTTAAAGGAAGAAGGCTTAGGATATTATGCTCCCGTTCCGGTCCCGGCACATGGATATATGATATGAAAGAACCGAGAGTAAGTTCAATGTTTAACCTCTTTAGTAAAAAACCCTTGCCCGAACCTTGGGAAGCGCCCGTGGGAAGTTACGTCTTTTTAGGAGGTGATGATTGGGGTAGAGAAAATGCCCTTTTCCATTCTTCTCCCAAATTTAAATCTTCATCTCCCAATGTACCACGGGTTTTAGATGTCTACGACTGCTTTCCCCGTAATGAATAATTGAAATAACTATAGAATTCACTGGAAAAGAGGGGCTTCTTAAGAAATAGCTCTTTTTTCATTTTGCGCCTTCTATAAAATATTACCTGTTATGGATTTTGCTTCAATCACCGCACTTTTTATAGGGGTTGCCCTATTGGCCGCCAAACCGGGACCCGGCATGCTTACCGTCGCTTCCAAGGCCATCAGCGAAGGGCTACATAGTGTCGGCTTTTTCATGCTCGGCACCAATCTGATCAAAATTCTCTTCTTTACAATTGTCGTCTTTGGTTTTCACATTTTGCCTGAGGACATTATGTTCTTTTCGATCTTACTCAAATCTTTGGCGGCGGTTTATCTTATTTGGCTTGGTATCAGGGGCCTCAAAAAATTTGATCTGGCCCTGCCCGGAGATATAAACAGACGTTCCAAAACCGGATTTTGGGAAAATTTTAGTGCCGGTTTCATGCTCACCATTAGTAATCCGTTCGATATTTTATTTTTTGCAGGGATTTTGCCAACATTGTTCGATCTACAAACAATCGGAAATTTTAATCTTGTGATTGCGGCCTTTGTGATTATTCTGGCCGATCTCGTAGTGGTTGCCGTTTACGCGCTGCCCTTGGCCATGACACGCCACTTCTTCTCCGAAAACCTCCTCAAAAAAGTCAACATCATCGCCAGTATCGGTATTATCGTAGTTGGTCTGATTATCGGCTATAGCGCCCTGCCTGCGAAAGATTTGCTATCTGTCTTTTAAAAAAACTTGGAAGCCTAGGCCGCGTCTAACTGCTCAAGGGCTTGGGCAAGCTTTTCCTTCGTGTTTTGTGATTGTGCCTGACGGGATTTTTGTTCCTCCACGACCTCTTTGGGTGCGTTAGAAACAAATTTCTCATTGCCCAGCTTTTTGGAAATCTCGGCAATATCTTTTTCCAACTTTGAAATCTCTTTTTTCAGGCGCGCGCGCTCCTGATCCAGATCAATCAAATCCGCAATCGGCAAAATGAGCGTCATCTCACCCAAAACGGTCTTAATCGCACCTTTTGGCACCTCTGAGCCTTTTTTCAAAAACTCGACTTTTTCCAGCCGCGCCATTTGTGAAATGACAGAACGATATTGTGCAACTTTATCCTGTTGATCTGCGCTCGCACCCTCAAGCATCAGGGTAATCTTCGCACTGACCGGTACATTCATATCTGAGCGAATGGAACGTATCTCACCAATAATATCTACTATTTGGGCAATTTCTTTAGCAGAGTCAGGAGCCTTTAATTCATCTCCATATTCCGGCCAGTCATGCCCCAGTAGTAATTCCCCTGCCACGCGCGGTGCAATAGCCGCATAAAGTTCTTCAGTAATAAAGGGCATAAAGGGATTAAGGAGGATCAAAATCTGATCCAAAACCCAGCCCGTAGTCTGACGTGTCTCTTTGATCATCCCCTCATCATCACCGGCCAAAACCGGTTTTGTGAACTCAAGATACCAGTCACAAAAAGTGCCCCAGACAAATTGGTAAATCGCATTTGCCGCGTCGTTAAAGCGGTAACTTTCCAGAGCCGTATCAATGACTTCTCTCGTCTCCACCACCTGTGTGATAATCCACCGGTTCAACGCATATTGTGCACTCGCAGGATCAAACTTAGCATCCGGCAAAGCCTCATTCATTTCACAAAAGCGTGCCGCATTCCACAGCTTGGTCGCAAAGTTCCGGTATCCCGCCACACGGTCTTCGGAGAGCCTGACGTCACGTCCCTGCCCTGCCATCGCGCACAAACAAAAACGCAGCGCATCCGTGCCATATTGCTCAATCAGCTCAAGTGGATCAATCACATTGCCCTTGGATTTGGACATTTTCTGCCCCTTGGAATCACGCACGAGCGCATGGATATAAACATCCTTAAACGGCACATCACCCATGAAGTGAATACCCATCATCATCATACGCGAAACCCAGAATGTGATGATATCAAAGCCTGTAATGAGGACTTGTCCGGGATAATATTTATCCAGCTCTTTCGTCTTTTCCGGCCAACCCAAAGTTGAAAAAGGCCAAAGCGCCGAAGAAAACCACGTATCGAGTACATCAGGATCTTGAGTAAGTTCAACGTCTACGCGACCCAGCTTATCTTTGGCCTCGGCCAGAGCCTCCTCCTCGCTCGCCGCGACATAGATATTGCCTTCCGTGTCGTACCATGCCGGAATTTGATGCCCCCACCATAGCTGACGCGAAATACACCAGGGAAGTTGGTTTTCCATCCACTGGAAGTACATATTCTCATATTGTTTCGGGTGGAAGGTTGTTTTCCCCGTGCGCACCGCCTCAAGTGCAGGCTTGGCGAGAGTAGGCGTATCCACATACCATTGATCGGTCAAATAGGGCTCAATAATCACAGACTTTGATTTCTCATCGTAAGGTACGGAATGCTTAATCTTATCAACCTTAACGAGGATTTCCTGCTCCTCCAACTCGGCCAGAATTTTCTTACGCGCTTCAAAACGGTCCAACCCTTGATATTCTTGCGGTGCATTTTCATTGATCCGTGCGCGTTCATCAAAGATGTTGATCATTGGCAAGTCATGACGCTTGCCTACCTCAAAATCATTAAAATCATGCGCAGGTGTAATCTTCACCGCGCCGCTACCCTGTTCCGGATCTGCATACTCATCCGCCACAATCGGGATAAGCCGCCCAACAATAGGCAGCACAGCCATTTTACCAATAAGATCGGTATAACGCTCATCCTCCGGATGTACCGCAATCGCTGTATCGCCAAGCATTGTTTCAGGTCGGGTTGTGGCCACCGTAATGGTACGCGCTTCCTCACCCTCAACTTCATAAGCGACATGCCACATATGCCCCTTTTGCTCTATCTGCTCCACTTCCAGATCCGAAATAGAGGTCTGCAATTTAGGATCCCAGTTCACAAGGCGTTTATCTTTATAGATCAAACCCTCACGATAGAGCGTCACAAAGACCTTCTTTACCGCCTTGCTCAAGCCCTCATCCATCGTAAAGCGGGAACGCTCCCAATCCGGTGTACTGCCCATACGCTTTTGCTGGCCCACAATGGTGCCGCCTGATTCTTCCTTCCATTGCCAGACGCGCTTGACGAATTCCTCGCGCCCCAAATCACGGCGATGCACACCCTCGCCATCCAATTGGCGTTCCACCACCATCTGGGTGGCAATGCCTGCATGATCCAAACCCGGTTGCCAAAGCGTATCTTGCCCGCGCATGCGTCTCCACCGCACCAGTACGTCATGAAGCGTACAATTGAGCGCATGGCCCATATGTAAGCTCCCCGTCACATTGGGTGGGGGCATCATCACGGCAAAAGGTGCCGCATTACTTTCAGGATCACAGGCAAAATGGCCTGATTTCTCCCAAGTTTCGTAATGTCTGGATTCTACTTCGGATGGGTCGAATTTTTTATCTAACATGAAGTTAGTTATAAGAGATTCTGGTAGATTTTCAATAGAATTTAAGGCCTATGCTTAATCATCCAATGCACGGCGGGTAAGCTTTTCGAGCTCTTTTTGTACCAAACGCTCAACCATTGGCGGCAGATTGTCATCCATCCACTCGCGCAGCATCGGGTGAAGTAGCTCCCGCACAATGTCTTCAAGCGTCACACCATCATAAGAGCGCGTACTATTAACCGGCATTTTCGATGTTAATTTCGTCAGACTTGATAAGGCCGCGCCTTGCGTCGAGGAAGATAAGATATCGGACGGCGGCGCAACAGGGCGCTCTTGCATAACAGGCTCAGGTTCGGGCTCGGGAACATATTCCTCAATGACAGGCTCCGGCTCGGGTTCAGGTTCCTCCTCCTCGATGTCACGCATATCGACTTCGACAGTCTCAGGTTCAGGTTCAGGTTCGGGCTCCTCCTCCTCAACCATGGAATCAGTGAGCTCCAACACATCATTGCTTTCATGACGGATGGGGTCATCAACCACTTCCTGCTCTTGCGTAGACTCATCATCCTCTTCATCATCAGAAATAATCTGACGGATGGAAGCTAAAATCTCCTCAATCGACGGCTCTTCTTCTGATGGATTGTCAGACATATATTTCGGATTCATCCCCGTTTTTTACGAATCAACCACTAACGATTTCAGTTTGTTACATGCCCCAAGCCTTGTCAAAGCGAAACAAGGGCAAAAAAGACTCTTTCCTCATAAAATATAGCGAAAGCTTGGCTACGCTTGGGGATAAGTTGTGAATAACTACTGAATAAATAGCGTATAACCCGCGCATAACTTCGGGAAAATGAGGATATTTCAGCATATGATTCCCTACTTCACCGGAATGGTTTCGAACCCCAAGTTCTGAGGAACAAGAAGCCCTAAAAGTCGCGCGAGCATAAAACGTGCAACCACTTCTCCGCGCTTTGCTTCAACCAGTTGAATTTGAGCCTCCAATAATTCTTGCGTCGCATTGAGCGCATCGAGAGTCGTGCGCTCTCCAAATTCCGTTTCATACAAAACGCCTTCCTTGGCAATGTTTGCGGCCCTGATCTGGGCCTCTCTTGCTTCCACCGCCGCGCGTGCTACCCGTAAATCCTCCCACGCAGCTTGCACATTTTGCTGCGTCTGCGAACGGATATCATGAATTTCCAAATGACGCTGCGCAGCGCGTTTTTTAGCTTCGCGCAGTTTGGAAAGATTGGTACCGCCCCTGTAAAGCGGAATGGAGGCTTTGAGCCCCACGCTATGCTGGTCTTGCTCTTCTATAAAATCGCTCTGATCATAGATTTTGGAGAGCCGCCCTTGCGCCGAAATTTGCGGCAATAAATCGCCAAAGCGGCTATCGACATCATCCTGTGCCGCAGCTCCTATATATTGGGCCTCAATAATACCTCTATTGTTGGTACCGGCAACATCAAGCGCTTCTTCAAGGCTTTCCGGTAACATCAAAGACTTTGCGGGAAAGGCTATATTTTCCGGCGGCATAACCCCTGTGATCTGCTGATAGCGCGCCCTGCTGCTGCGTAAATTCCCTTGCGCCGTAATCAGATCGGCCCGTGATTGCGCCAAACGCGCCTGTGACTGGCTGACATCTGTTCGGGTGAGCTCTCCCACCTCAAAGCGGCTCCTCGCCCGCGCCAACTCATAATCCAGCAAAGAATGGTTATTCTGGCGCAATTGCACCAAAGCCATATCGCGCAGCACATCCATATAGATTTCAGCCGTCTGATAGAGGATATCCTGTTCCTTCGCACTTAAGGCAAAAAGCGCGGCCCTGATATTTTTCTTCGCACTTCCGATATCTGCAAGCGTCGTCCCACCACGGTAAAGAGGCTGCTCAATATTGAGCGCCGCCCCCTTGGACGTATTCCCTCCATCGGAGTAAATACACGACTGCCCTTCCGTCTCCGTATGGGTGTAGGTGATATCAGCCTCCCCCGTAATGGTGGGTTTGTAGCCCGCGCTGGCCTGAGGCAGGCGCTCCGTTGTCACATCAAATTGCTGACGCGCCACCATAAGCGCCGGATTATTCCTATAAGCACTCTCAAGTGCCTGATAGAGCGTATTATTGCGACGCTCCAGCTTGTCCAGAATGGAGGAAAATGTCGCACTTGCTTCATGGTAACGTTTCGGGATTGGCAAAGCCTGATCTTGTTGCGCCGTAACCGGAGTTACAGCCAACAAAACAAGCCCGTAAGCAAGGCACCAACAAAGAAACAAAATCCTCATCTAGAAAATAAATTCTTTTTCAGGCTCAAAGCCAGTTAGATAAGGCGTTCCGGCTTCAAACAAAATGCGCTCGGAAAACACGCCCTTTTGAATGTGATCAACTAAGACAGCCTGCGCCAGTTCTCGCGGCTCCCCGCGACGTAACACTACTAAATGCCCGCCAACTTTGAGCTGCTCTTTAATATTTTGCGGAATCTCGGACACCGCCCCTTCTATCAAAATCATCGAATAAGGGGCGTCCTTGGCATGACCTTCGGCCAATTTCCCATGCGTTCCGACAATATTATTACACCCGGTTTTATCCCACGCTTTTTGCGCATAATTGAGCAAGCTCTTACTTTCTTCCAGAGCAATCACAGTTGACACAAGTGCAGAACAAACCGCCGCGCCATAGCCACGCCCACTTCCGATAATCAGTATGGCTTTTTCATGCGGGGCTTGCGTATTGTTGAGAAGCGCCTGAATAAGGCGCGCCATCACGGAAGCCTCTATCAGATAGCGATCTTTCGCAATTTCGATATCTTCATCGCAATAGCAAATTCCGCACTTGTCACCGGGTACAAATTCTTCGCGGGGGACAGTGGCAAAAGCCTCCAAAACACCTTCATGGCTGACTCCCATCGGATGAATCTGGCTTTCCACCATATGCGCGCGCGCATCAAATAATTGCTTTTTCTTACTGCCCATCTTTTATCTCCTACATAAAAAACACCCCGCCTTTGTACATCAAAGACGGGGTATTGAGAAGATGGTTTGGAGATTAATTATCCTAATCCTAGAGCTGGAAGAATCTTACTTGTTGACTGGTGCAACATATCAATTTGCTGCTGAAATGTGGACGGTGCCATAATGAAACCTACAGTGGTCCCGCCGTGAGACCAACCACTAAAGTATTGTTTACGGAAAGACTGCAGGTAGTTTCTTCCCCTAAACATGTTCTCCATGTACCCTTCAACATAACCAAATTTTCGTCCTGCAGAATTAGCAACGGCAGAAGCAAACGGATACACCAAGCCTGTTGTAATAGCTCCCGATATATAAGGATCGCCCGTCGCAACATATGACAACCCCATCGCAGCAGCAGTAACTGGCAAAGCTGCGGCAACGTGAAACAATGCCTTCAAGGCAATATGTCCTTTTTTACCTTTATTATTTCGCCTATGCTTTTCATCCTCATCGTTTGCACGGATAACCATCATATCTTCTGCAGTCATAACTCCTTCTTGGTCAATTCCTTGTTCCAAACCTTCTGGACCGATATTACTCATAGTAAGTTTTTCTCCTTTGTAGTCGTTAATTTTTTAAGTAAATTAACGGTAAAGAGAGTTTCCCGTAAAATCAAGAGATTTAAGGAAAATAAATAACTGGACAAATAACCATAACCTCTTTACTATTGGCGACTTGTTCGGGATTTCTCAAGAACCGATTGACACCCTCCATTCACAGTAGTATCAATTCCAGCAATTCTTAGCTTTTCTTTTGGCGCGGTGGCAGAGTGGCTATGCAGAGGACTGCAACTCCTTGTACACCGGTTCGATTCCGGTCCGTGCCTCCATCTCTATCTACCTTGATACATTCAATTTTATTTTCCCCCTTGACTTTCCCTTTTTGCGGTTTATGGTTAGTCGCTTAAATACATAAAAATAGAAAATAACAAAAGAGGGAGAATGGGGAATGAAAAAATTTCTTCAAGGCGCATCTGTCATCGCACTATCAACAGGAGTAGCCATCGGCGCGTCCATCGCTCCGGCGCAAGCTGATACAAAAACCGCACCGGCGGAGCCGCAAAGAACAGAGCAACACGCTAATCCTAGATTCGAATCTCTACCTCCGGCAGTTAAAGATGTCATCCGCCAGATGATGAGACAAAATCATCAAAAAATGAGGCGAATGCGTAAAGCCCAAGAAAAGAAAAATATGACTCCTGAGATGGAGTATAAGCTCGCCCGTAGATTTTATGCAGGCATCTTAAGGGTTATGGACAATGGTGGTGCCCTGCCTAATGGCATTAAGGTTGAACCCCATTTTTATGGGCCTACAGACGCCAAACATAGTGATATGGCCGATGCCGCGCTTCAACAAATGTTGCAAGAGGTCGCCCCTATACTTAAGGAAAGAGGTCTCATAAAAGACGAAGACGTTGTTTCTGATGAGAACAAAGATATCGTGTCCATCAAAATTGGAGAGGAATTGATTGAGGTTAAACCCGCTCCGGAGAGCTTAAATGCCCCGCACCCTAAAGAAAGAAAGAAGAGACGTTATTATGAAATTCAAGGTAAACACCTTAAACCCTATATTGAACAGCTAAACCGTCTTACCGGAATTTCTATAACCAGATTGTTTGAGCATGCGATAAATGGACCTCTTCACCTCACTCGTGATCAACATACAGCCTACGGCTCTTCTGATGTCAGAAAAAACGCAGTACAGCAGATCAGAGGCGAGATAAGTGGAATTGGAGCAGAAGTAGCACAAGACCCCAATGGTGCCTTTGTTTCAGGGGTTATACCAGGAGGGCCAACCTCAAAAGCCAAGAAGCCACTGCAGGAAACAGACATCATTACCCATGTTGATGGAGAGAAAATTGCAGGTTTAAGCGTACATAAAATAGTTGAGAAACTCAAAGGACCAACAGGCACAGAGGTTAGCTTAACGGTTAAACGTGAAGGGGAAAAAGACCCGCTTGATATCAAAATCACGCGCGCCAAATTTGACGTCTCGCCCATTGAAACAAAATACATTAAAGACGGATATGGAAGAATTCACGGAATATACGTAAAAATAACAACCTTTGGTGACAAAGTAATGCGGGACCTTCTGGATAATGCCGGACAAAAAATACAAAGCGCCCGAGCCAAAGGACATCCTGTCGAGAGCATGGCCGTTGATGTAAGAAACGATCCGGGAGGTCTTATTGAGCAGGTCAATATGCTCGTTGCAAAAATTATCCAAGATAATTATATCCCCGCCGATAAAATCGTCGTCAGCACGGGAAGAAAACCATCAGATAACCCGGTTACGGTTGGAGATGTGTATGAAAGATACCCTCAACTAAGGCCAACATTTTCTATGAAAAATATTGGCGTTTTTCAAAATGGGGCATCCGCTTCGGCATCCGAAATTACAACGGGTGCGCTCAAACATCACAAACAGGCTACAATTGTTGGAACAAGATCATTTGGAAAAGGGACGGTTCAATCTCAATTCCCCAACGCAAACCCGGATGGAATTGTCAAACTAACAACCGGTAAGTTTCACCCCGGCGGTGGAAAGTCAAATCAATGTAGCGGCATTAAACCTGATATCAAAGTTGTCTATGGTGATGAGCGCGACGAACTGGCAGAAAAAATTGCCAACCGCTCTTGCGAAGACTCCGTTCAGGTCCCTGTCGAAGAAACTTATGCCAGTGACAAGCCAAAGCAAATTTGTTCCTTGAGCGCGGAATTTAGCGGAAAACTCTCCCAGGAGACACTCAGCCAAATCCCTTCTCACACACACGACATCTTGATAGATAGCCGTTACGAAATGGATCCTGAAACTAAAAAATGGAGCAAAGTGCATAGATTTGACGCCGATATGGCTTGTTGGTTAACATCTCTTGGAGACAAGCTCGGCGGTACTGTAACACTCAAACCTTATAGTGATGAGGACACACCCACTTCGAACGACAACAAGCCGAAAAAGTCTGCCAAGGCACCCACTATACCTATGCCTGCTCCCAAATAAGGCTTGCCTCTAAGCAGAAGGATAATCGTTGACAGAAAGTCCGCTTTAGGTCATAAATCTCCCCCAAGCGTTCCCCGGTAGCTCAGTGGTAGAGCAGGTGACTGTTAATCACTTGGTCGCTGGTTCGAATCCGGCCCGGGGAGCCACTTTTCTTCTCTCATAAAATCCGATACAATCCAAAAAGACTAGAAAACAAAGAGCTTTCAGGCGGTTTAGAGTCCCATAAAGTCCTAAGTGATCTGACTAAATCCAACCTGTTTTCGGGTACATTTTCGGGTATCTGAGAACAAGAAAGAAGAAGACACCCGAAAATGATGCTAACTGACTTAAAAATAAAAAACTTAAAGCCCCGAGAAAAAGGCTATAAGGAACGGGATGGAAAAGGACTATACCTGTTTGTTTTGCCCACAGGGGGTAAAAGTTGGAGATATGATTACAAATTGAAAGTGGATATCAACAAATATAAAAACCGGACATTCAATTATGGCCCCTATCCCGCGATAAGTCTCGCCCAAGCAAGAAATATGCACACAGAAACAAAAAAGCTGCTTGTTTCCGGCATTGATCCAAACGAACACAAAAAAGAGCAAGAACGCCTTAAATTTCGAAATAAACCTGTGAGTTTTGAAGAACTCGCCTCCGAGTGGCTCGAAAAAAAGCAGGCTGAAATAAAGCCTAAAACTCTAAAAGGAATTAAAAAGCGCTTAGATACAGATGTCTTCCCCAAAATGGAAATATCGCAATAAACAAGCTACATAGCTCAGATGTCCTTTATATGCTCAAAAATATAGAGAAACGTGGTGCATATGAAATGACAAACCGTGCGCGCCAATATGTCAGCCAAATTTTGAGATATGGCGTAGCCATTGGAAAAGCAGAAAGAGACTTTACAGTGGATATAGCGGGCGCACTAACAAAAAAGCGTATCAAACACCAAGCAGCCCTCTCCCCTCACGAAATACCTGAATTTTTAGAGGCCCTATCGCAAAATGAAGCCAGATTATTTCCCCAGACACGATTAGCACTAAAAATGCTAATGTTAACCTTTGTGCGGCCTATAGAACTCGCATCAGCAGAATGGAAAGATTTTGATTTAACAAATAAACTGTGGATAATTCCTGCATCAAAAATGAAGATGAATTTTGATCATGTTGTCCCCCTGTCCCCTCAAACAATAGATATTATTGAAAAACTAAAATACATCCACAATGGACGAAAATACTTATTCATTAAACAAAGCCATATAAATGAACATATGAGCCGTGATACATTGTCAAAAGCAATTCGATCCCTTGGATTTCAAGGAAGACATAGCGCCCACGGATTCCGCGCTCTTGCTCGAACAACCATTCGTGAAAAGTTAGAATACGATAGCGAAATTATTGAACGCCAACTTGCGCACGCTCCTAGCTCAAGTCTTGGCCGCACATATGACCGAACCCAATTTCTTGATCAAAGAAAGGAAATGATGAATGATTGGGCTAATTATTTAGACAAAATAGAAAAAACGTAACCTTAAGTATTAAATATGTCCGAATTAAAAAACTTATCACCTCAAGAAATAGACGAACTTGTTTTCTTCTCAGCACAATCTCCCAAACCTGATTATAACTATTGGTCTAAAATGGCTTATTGGGAAATTAATGAGGCTATATTTCTTACATACGGCGTTTGCCCTAAAAGCGATTACAATCCACCAAAAGAATATGACAAGAACGCATCTCCTCTTGCAAAAGAAATAAGGAGTTTAGGAGATATTGCTAGGCGAGCAAAAAGAGCCAAAGAGTTAACATACCCGGTTAAGCCCACAAAATATATTGAATGGCTGAACAAAATAAACATAAATATTCCCGAACAATTAGAAGGGTTAATTCAAGAAAAAAGAACACAGCCAGCTCAAAACCCGGATATTCCAAAACCTCTACATACAAAGGAAAGGGAGTCCCTCTTAAAACTCGTTATTTGTCTGGCAATTGAGGGGTACAGATATGATCCTAAAGCAATGAGAAATGATGCTGTTCAAGAAATAGCAAGAGATCTTGAAAAATATGAGATACCGTTAAACCCTGATACAATCCGAAAATACCTTAAAGACGGCGCAGAAATTTTGCCTGTATGGCCTGAGAACCGCTAAAAACCTCTTTCTAAACCGAATTCGTTTAGTCCAAACCGAGTTCGGCCACAAACCATATTGGACGTTATAGACTCCTTTTAATTGTTAATGAATGAAAGGGAGTACATAACATGAATAACAATATCAAAACTAAAATCGGGTTTTTAAGGCTTTCGCAAATATTAAAGGTCTTTCCGGTAAGCAAATCAACATGGTGGGCGGGTGTAAAGGAAGGTAAATTTCCGCAGCCGGTCAAATTAGGTCCTAAAATTACTGCGTGGCGTGCAGAAGATATACAAGACCTGCTCCGCTCTTTTGATAATCAACAGAAAGGAGCAAGTCATGACTGATCTGAATACTTTAAAACAAAAAATCTCTCCAGATATGTATTATTCAATGCATCTGGAAGGAGTATGGGAAAAAAATC
>JALEGH010000036.1 GCA_022763065.1 Alphaproteobacteria bacterium | reverse complement strand
GCGCCTTGGCATGCGGATTCCAATAGGGCGCGCCAAGACCGGTAAATGCGGGGACGAAATAAACCTCATTATTATCGAGAACGGAAAGCGCGAGCGCTTCACTCTCGCGTGCATCATCAAAGAACCCTAAATTATCGCGCAGCCACTGGATGGCAGCTCCTGCTACAAAAATAGCTCCTTCCACCGCGTAAGTTACTTCTCCACCAAAACGATAAGCCACAGTTGTGAGTAATTTATTTTGCGATTCTTTGAATTCAGAACCGATATTCATGAGCGCAAAGCAACCCGTACCATAAGTAGACTTGACCATGCCTTCTTGAAAACACGCCTGACCGATGAGGGCGGCTTGCTGATCACCTGCCATACCGCCAATGGGAATTTCCTGTCCCGCAATATGAGCCATACCAAAATCCGCAATATTGTCTTTGACCTCGGGCAAGAGTTGCGGCGGAATATCAAACAGCTTCAGTAACTCCTCATCCCATTCTTGCGTTTGGATATTAAACAGCATGGTGCGTGAAGCATTTGTCGCGTCTGTCGCGTGGATTTTTCCATTCGTCAAATGCCAGAGCAAAAAACTGTCAATCGTACCAAAGGCCAGCTCTCCAGCCTCAGCCCGTTCACGCACACCTTCAACATGATCCAAAATCCATTTGATTTTGGTGGCCGAAAAATAAGGGTCCAAAAGCAAACCGGTTTTGGAACGGATAAGAGCTTCATGCCCCGTTTCTTTTAGCTCCGCGCAATAATCAGCCGTCCGCCGGTCTTGCCAGACAATGGCGTTATAAACCGGCTCCCCTGTTTTACGGTCCCATAGGATAGTTGTTTCACGTTGATTGGTAATACCAATCGTCGCGATGTCATCTTTGTTATGTTCTTTAATAATCTCACTACATGCCCAAAGCGTATCTTTCCAAATATCCTTCGGATTTTGCTCTACCCATCCTTTATGTGGGTAATGCAGGGGCAACTCTTTTTGCCGTGTGAGGAGTATTTTACCAGAGCTTGAAAATAAAATAGCGCGGGAGCTGGTCGTGCCTTGGTCTATCGCCAAAATAGATGTCATTTTTTTAAGCAGCCTCCTTTTGATTTTTTAATAGTGAGGAGAAGGATTTTTCCAAAGATTTTCTTGTAGCTTCAGAAATATGCAAGCCCAATTTTGAGCGCCGCCATAGAATATCTTCAAGGCTTCCCGCAAATTCATGCGCAATCAAATACTCAATTTCTGCTTGGTAGATGCCATCTCCGTAATGTTCTCCCAATTCTTCTGGTAATTTCGTAGTGCCAAGTAAAACGGATATCCTCTCTCCATAGGCCCGCGCATAGCGCCATAATAGTTCCCTAGGCATGTTCGGATAACATTTTTCCAGACCTTCATAAAACTCATCAAAGCCAAACCCACCCAAATCACCACCAGGCAAAGGAACTTGGTCCGTCCACGGCAACAACTTTTGCTCCGGTCTGTAAGTAGAAAGCCGGTCGACAACATGCTCGGCCAATGTTCTGTAAGTTGTAATTTTTCCACCGAAAACGGATAAGATCGGGGGCCCCATTGAATCATCCAGATAGAGTTTATAATCCCGCGTGACCTTAGAATTATTTTCCTCCCCATCATCGAAAAGGGCGCGCACACCGCTATAGCTCCACACAACTTCACCGCCTGATATTTGCTTTTTGAAAGAACGGTTAACCGCCTCACATAAATAGGTGATCTCCTGTGGGCTAATCCGCACATGAGTAGGGTCGCCGCCAAAAGGGACATCCGTCGTTCCAATCAATGTATAATTCCGCTCATAAGGAATCGTAAATACAATACGCCCGTCAGGCTGCTGGAGGATATAGCTGTGCTCCCCGTCATAAAGTCGCTTGGTCACGATATGACTGCCCTTAACCATGCGCACTTCTGGCGCGCCTCCCGCCTGATGATCTTCCTCCATAATTTTATCAAGATTGGAAGCTTCTAAAACAGAACGCACCCACGGCCCCGCAGCATTAACCACCATGCCGGCTGTGACCTGGAACTGATCCCCGCTTTTCATATCCTGCAAGGTGAGGCTCCACACCTTTTTGTTAGCGGCAGGAGATAAATGAAGGCACGCCGTGCGAGTTAAGATAGTTGCCCCGCGCTCACGCGCATCCATCGCATTCAACACCACAAGCCGCGCATCCTCTACCCAGCAATCCGCATAGGAAAAACCGCGTGTGTAATCATCTTTTAACGGATCACCCAGAGGGTTTGTTACAAAATCGAGAGGCTTTGAACGCGATAGGGCTTGACGTCCTCCTAAATGATCATAGAGAAAAAGTCCGGCCTTAATCATCCAATAGGGGCGCAAATTCTGATCATGCGGCAAAACAAATTGAAGCGGCCTAATAATATGCGGCGCCAGTTTCAAAAGCCTTTCGCGCTCCTTAAGGGACTCGCGCACCAATTTAAATTCATAATGTTCGAGATAGCGCAAACCGCCATGTATCAGCTTCGTACTGGCCGAAGACGTTGCCGCTGCCAAATCTTGCGCCTCTACCAGCAAAACGGATAAACCCCGTCCTGCGGCGTCACGGGCAATCCCCGCGCCGTTTATACCGCCCCCAATGATGCATAGATCATAGTCCATTGTTTGTTCTTTAATGCCTTCTACAGATTTTTTTGCATTGCGCAAAAGTAGCCTTTTAAGATTACATCAGATTGCCCTGGCCGAAAAGCATCAAAACAGCAAAATACTTTGACACAGGCAAACATATTGCCGACACTATAAATTGTTATTTTTCAACTCCTTGGCAAAATCACCTTCCCTGCCATTGTTCCAAATAAAAAACTCTTTTTCGTGTCGCAAAAATTTTGCTCACTCCTGATTATTTCTTTATTGCTCCTTTTTGGAGGAAGCAATGACAGCTTTGCGCGTGAGGATTTTGTACCGCCGCGTGAGCCTCATTATTCCACGAATGAAACAGGCATGCTGGGCCTAAATCTTATTCCGAATGCCCGCATGGATAAGGTCGGCACCATACGCATAGGTGCGGGAACGAATGATCCTTACATGCATAACTTCATCGGTTTTCAACTCGCCAAGCCGCTTTATGTGAGTTTGCGTCAAACATCGGAAATTTCTAACCTCACGGAATCTGCCGATCGCCTCTATCCGGGTATGGATTTTAAACTCCGGCTTGCCCAAGAAAAGCAATACCGTCCGGCTATTGCTCTTGGTATTGATTCTGCCTTTGGCCACAAGAAAATGGGGGGCGAATATCTCTCCTTTTCCAAGCGCTATAATAATTTCGACTTTACCGCCGGTATGGCGTGGGGACGGCTGGGAAGCGCCGGTCATATTAAGAACCCTCTGCGCGCTATTTCATCCCATTTCGGTGAAAAACGAAATTTTAATTCCGAACAACCGCAAAATATCAGTGACTGGTTCACAGGACCTGATATTGGATTTTTCGGCGGGGTAGAATATTTCACCCCTATTCACGGGCTTTCACTTAAGGCCGATTACGGCGCCAATGATTATGACGGTGAAAGATCGGCGATCAACGGATTTGACGCCCCCGATCCGTGGAGTGTGGGCTTGAATTATTCCCCGCTAGATTTTATGAGCCTATCTGCGGGCGTAGTTGGCGGAAAGAAAGTAATGGCGCGGATATCATTACAGGATCAAATTTTCAACTGGCCCGGCAGACCATCAGCGAAAATATCGCCGCCAGAGATTACAAGCCCCCGCCCTGTTATTCCTGATGAGAAATCTTCCCACAAAACAAACCTCGCCCTGACAGCTTATGGCTCAACAGCAAACCAAATCGGACATGCTGTGCGTAATCTTGCCAATAGCGCCAGCCCTCATCAGGAAAATCTGGAAGTCACCATCAAACATATGGGTCTCAAAGGCCCGACGATCCGGCTTATCCGAAGCGATCTTGAAAGGGCCGTTTTAAACGGCACAATGAGCAGTGATGAAATCTGGCATGATGTTGATATTATCAAAGATACCACCCCAAAAGAAAAATGGTGGAAAAATCTAATTGTTAAAAAGAAAGGTTCTTCTCACTCCTTTCGTTTTATTTTGGACAATAAACTTAGCCTTTCAGAAGAAGATACGGGACCACTTTACCGGAGCAGCGCCCTTATTGAAGGACAAAAAACATGGCCGCTTGGTTTTATCAGCGGTGCACGCGGACGCATTAACCTAAGCGATAATCTTTCGCGCATTTCCGCGTTCCGTACACCCTCTTTTGACCCCATACGAAGCGATGAAAAAGAATTTGCCGATAACCGCTTTGCCATTGATCAGCTTTACGGGAGCTGGCTGCGCAGCTTAAACACAAACACCCATATTGGTTTGAGTGGAGGCTATCTGGATGAAATGTTTGCAGGGTTTGGCGGCGAAATTCTCTACCGTCCTTTTGGCAAAACTTTTGCCATCGGGGCGGAAGGCTGGCATGTCAATAAACGTGACCCATCAACTGAGTTTAATCAAAAACTTGCCAGTGAAAAGAAATTAACGGGGCATCTCAATCTGTTTTACGAAGTGCCACAGCAGAACATGACACTCTATAGCAAAATCGGACGCTATTTAGGGGAAGATTTCGGCGCCACTTTTGGCATTGATAAAACATTCAAAAACGGGACAAAGCTTTCCGGATTTGTCACCGCCACAGACCAGGCCGACCAAGATATTTTTGGAGATACAACGCATCTATATAGCGGCATTTCATTCAGCCTGCCGCTTGGCAACATTCCTTATGTTCCAAAGGGAAGTGAAATCCGTATCACAAGCGCACCTTTCGCCCACGACACAGGACAGATTTTAAACCACCCCTTACCGCTTTACGAGGTTAGTGAACCATTGTCGTCCCGCCAGCTGCACAATAGCTGGGAGGATCTTCTGAAGTAGTATCAGAAGCAGTATCATTAGCAGGCTTGCTCTCTAAAAACTTTTCCTCTGCCAACAAATCAGCCGCCGCACCCGGTGGAATGCCCTTATCTTTCGACATTTTCAAAATGCGGGTCACGGCCTGACCGGTACGCTCCACATGCGCCACCATACTTCTGCGGTCCAACTCAAAATGGCCTGAATTTACACCACTCCGGCGGAAAAGCTCATACCCCGCACACACAATACCGCCAGCATTAATCACGTAATCAGGCACGTAAAGAATATTCTTTTCAAACAACATCTGATCATGATGTTCCTTCAATAGCTGGTTATTCGAAGCGCCTGCAATAATATCAACTTTCAAGCGCTCAATCGTTTCATCATTAAGCACCCCCCCCAAAGCACAAGGCGCAAAAATATCTGCCTGCACTTCGTAAATCACGTCCGGTGCAACAATTTCAACATGATCCCCAAGGATATCTTGCGCTCTCTTCAGACCATCCTGACTGACATCGGTGATAATCAACTTCACACCGTCTTGTTTCAAAAGCTTGCACAACTCCAATCCCACAGCGCCAATACCCTGCACCGCAACAGTAAGATCAGAGAGCTGCCGCTCTCCCTTATAACGGTGCGCAACGGCAGCTTTAATTCCTTCATAACAACCAAGCGCCGTCAGGGGTGATGGATTCCCCCCCAGTTCACCATAATCACTCCCTTCAATCTTTTCTGGCGGCAGGCCGGTCACGTAAGGGGTTTGCTGCGCCACAATCACCATATCTTCTTCCGACGTTCCGCTATCTTCTGCGGTAATATATTGTCCTTCCAAACTATCAACCACTTGCCCTACTGTTTGCATGATGGGCTTTTTATCTGCCTCATAAGGATTACCGATAATAACGGTCTTCCCGCCGCCAAGTGGTAAATCCGCCACAGCGTTCTTATAAGTCATTCCGCGTGACAAACGCAGCACATCGGTCAGGGCCTCCTCTTCACTCGCATAAGCATGCATGCGGCATCCTCCTACTGCAGGACCCAAATTCGTGTTGTGTACGGCAACAAAACCAACCACACCTTCAGGCGTTTCAAAACGCCGGACGCATTCATGATCGTCATAAGCCTCGAATTTTTCCAAAAAATCAGGATTAAGGTCTTTGTACTGCATAGCATTCTCCCTATTCATATTTTGTTATAAGGACTAAAAAATAGCGGATTGTATAGATTTTGTCATGGTTATTTTATATTGAAAAACGTTTGATACTTTTCAGAAAATTGCAAAATCGGACCTAAAATTATAAAATTCTACTATAAATGCTCCTCCACTAACGGACTCAAGAACATCTTGGATTTTGAATAGCTGCATGCTAAACAATTCTTGAAGATCAACCCTTAAGGAGGATTGTTAAACCCGAAGGAGCATTTTTGCCAAACCCGACGGAGCGAAAGCGACGGCTGCGGGCTTGGCAAGAAAAGCGACGGTTGCGAGCTTAACAAAACAAGAAATGATCCCACGTTATAGCAGAGCAGAAATGGCCCAGATTTTTGAGCCCGAAAACCGGTTTAAAATCTGGCTGGAAATCGAAACATTGGCTTGTGAAAAAATGGCCGAGTTAGGGGTGATCCCACAGGAATGCCCTAAGGCTCTGCGTGAAAAAGGCGGCTTTGATGTGGCGCGCATTGATGAGATCGAGACAGAAGTCAAACATGATGTGATTGCCTTCCTGACATCCGTTGCCGAGCATATTGATGACCCGGAAGCCAGCCGCTATGTCCATCAGGGCATGACAAGCTCCGACGTTGTCGATACCTGCTTTGCGGTGCAACTGACACAGGCCGCCGACTTGCTATTGCAGGATTTGGATAAATTACTGGCCGCGCTTAAAAAGCGCAGCTTCGAGCATAAAGACACGCTGTGTATTGGCCGTTCTCACGGCATCCATGCGGAGCCTACGACTTTTGGTCTCAAACTCGCCGGGCATTACGCCGCCTTTAAGCGCGCCAAAGAGCGCCTAAAACTTGCCCGCGAAGATATCGCCGTGTGCACCATTTCCGGCGCGGTTGGCACCTATGCCACCGTTAATCCGCAAGTGGAAGAATATGTCGCGGCGCGGCTTGGCCTCAAACCCGAAACGGTAGCCACCCAAGTCATCCCGCGTGACCGCCACGCCAATTTCTTTTGCACACTCGGCGTGATTGCAAGTTCCATTGAAAATCTAGCCGTTGAAATCCGCCATCTCCAGCGCACCGAAGTCCGCGAGGCCGAAGAGTTCTTTAGTAAGGGCCAAAAAGGCTCAAGCGCCATGCCGCATAAACGCAACCCGATTTTAAGTGAAAATCTGACCGGTCTGGCCCGCCTTGTGCGCTCAAGCGTGACACCGGCGCTTGAAAATGTTGCGCTTTGGCATGAACGCGATATCTCGCACTCCTCTGTGGAACGCAATATCGGACCAGACGCTTGTGTGACACTCGATTTTGCCCTGCACCGGCTCACAGGCCTCATCGAAAACCTCCTCGTTTACCCGGAGACCATGATGGAAAATCTGGAAAAGATGGGCGGGCTTGTCTTTTCACAGCGCGTACTTCTCGCCCTGACCCAAGCAGGGATCAGCCGCGAAGACGCTTACCGCATTGTCCAGCGCAACGCGATGAAAGTCTGGGAAAGCAAAGCGCAAACAACGCTGCTTGAATCTCTTTCCGGTGATAAGGATGTTACCGAAAAACTTGACGAGGGCGCTTTGAAGGCCATTTTTGATTATGGAGCCTATACACGCCACGTGGAATCCATTATGAATAGAGCGTTGAATTCCTGACGCATTTTAAAAAACAAAAAATTAAAAGGAGAAAATTATGAAAGGCGACAAAAAAGTTATTGAACATCTCAACAATTCCCTCAAAGGCGAACTAACCGCCATCAACCAATATTTTCTTCATGCCAAAATGCTGGAGGATTGGGGCGTTACCAAACTCGCCGCGCATGAAAAACAGGAATCCATTGAGGAAATGAACCACGCGGAAAAACTGATCGACCGTATTTTACTATTGGAAGGTCTACCAAACCTGCAAGACCTCGGAAAACTTCATATTGGCGAAAATGCCAAAGAAGTTATTGAATGCGACATGAAGCTGGAAAAAGCAGGCATTGAGGGCT
>JALEGH010000035.1 GCA_022763065.1 Alphaproteobacteria bacterium | reverse complement strand
TTATTAAAACGGCTCTATCCTTGCCACGGGGAAGCCTGATCCTGCCCGCATTTGATATGGCTTTCGCGGATGAAAAATCGGATGAGCTCTGGCAAGATATTGAGGAGGGTCATCCGCAGGCCACTTTCAAAAAATTGCTCGGCGAGCTAGAGGCACACCCCTCTTCCGTTCAAATCTGGCCGCATTTAAACGCCACCACACCGGAGCAAAAAGCGCGGGAGGATTTAGCGCATCTATTCATGCTACCTGCCGCTCATACCGCGCGGTGGAATGGTCTTGACGAATTAAATACTCAACCCGCCCTTAAAGGCGTAAAACGCTATGACTGCGCGACGGCGCAGGAAGAAGCAATGCTGATTGCCGTTTTGATGCGTGAAGCTTTGGAGGACACGGATAAAGTCACAGCCCTCATCACGCCGGACCGAAATTTGGCCATACGAGTCAGAAGCCTTTGCAAGAGATGGGACATCGCACTTGATGACTCTGCCGGACAGGCATTAAGCGAAACCGCCTTAGGCAGTTATTTGCGGCTTTGCGCCCAATATTTGACCAAGAATTTAAAGCCTGCGGCATTTTTGGCATTGCTCAAACATGATTTTGCGCATGGTGGTAAATTTGCTTGCCGCTCAAAACCGCAAACCTCCTACGATCAAGCGTTGCATCTGCTGGAAAAAGATATTTTGCGCGGGCCCCCTCCTGCGGGCGGATTTGAAGGATTATATGCGCGCTTTCATGATAAAACCAAACAAGCATCCGAGAGAAAACATGTGTCAAAACCTTCTGATACGACTTTGGATTTCCTAAAGCATCTGGAAGAGATATTTTCTCCTGCGCTTGAATTATTTACCTCCGGCACTCACCCTTTTGAGGTTCTGATGAAAGCTCATTTGACGCTGGCTGAAGCTCTAGCGACAAACACAAATCGCAACGGTGAAGATGTCTTATGGTCCGGTGAGACAGGTAACAAGGCCGCAGGGTTTTTTGCGGGCTTAAGAGAATATAGCGAATATTTCCCGCCACTAAATGGAGAAGATTATTGTTCCATTTGTGAAGAATTGATGAGCGCCATCACCATCCGCCCCAAATACGGCACCCATCCCCGCCTGATGATTTTGGGACAGTTGGAAGCCCGCTTGCTGCAAGCTGACCGGATTATTCTGGCCGGATTAAATGAAGGCACATGGCCACCCGATGCGAGGCATGATCCGTGGATGTCGCGCCCGATGCGCGAAAAATTTGGCCTGCCCCTGCCAGAGCGTGCCATCACACTGGCCGCGCATGACTTTGTGCAGGGTTTTTGTGGGAAGGAAGTTTTCCTCACCCGTGCGCAACGCTTAGACGGCACGCCGAGCGTTCCGGCGCGCTGGTTGGAGAGGTTGGAGACCTGCCTGAACTCCCTTGAGATAGATACATCGCACTTGTATGACGGTCCGCATCTTACCTATGTCCGGCAAATGGACCTCCCGCATGATGTGACCCCTGCGCCGCGTCCTAAACCTACGCCGCCGCTTTCATCGCGTCCCCAAAAGCTCTCCGTCACATGGATCGAAAAATGGATGAAAGACCCTTATACTATTTACGCCGGCAAAATTTTAAATCTACGTGCTTTGGATCCGTTAGAACAAAATATGGATGCCGCACAAAATGGAATAATCCTCCATGAAACATTGGAGAAATTCAACACCCACTATCCCGGTAAGTTACCTGATACCAAGCAATCAGTTGATGAATTTATTACAATTGCCAAAGAAACCATAGAGGACCACAGCAACGACCTTGCACAATGGTATTTCTGGCAAAGCCGTCTTGTTCGCCTGGCCGAGTTTTATATTGAGCATGAAATCAACTGGCGTGAAGAAGGCGCGCAATTTAACGCCGGTGAAATTGAAGGGGAGATCACCCTTGCTGATGGCCTTCAAAACCCTTTCACTCTCACGGCGCGGATTGACCGGATTGACCGGCTTCATAACAACCACTACGCCTTGATTGATTATAAATCCGGCGGTGTTTACAGCAAAAGTAAGATGATCTCCGGTGAGCTGCCCCAGCTCCCCTTGGAGGCTCTCATACTTGAGCATAGCGGGTTTGGTAACATAAAAGACCCGAAATCCGGCTATATCGGTTACTGGAAATTAACGGGTGCGAAAAAAACCGGTGAGATCATTGCAATTGATGATCCTGATCAGATGGATGAAATTATTGCGCGCACAAAATCAGGAATTCAAAATCTCGTGCAAGTTTTTGAAGATGAGAAAACTCCCTATCTCGCCTTGCCTGATCTGGATAATGTCCCGCGCTTCAATGATTTTGAGCATTTGGAACGAGTTAAAGAATGGGCCACCTTAGGAGATAACGACTCTGAGCAGGAGGCCGCCTGATGAACTCATCTGATTTGCATTTAGGAACTGTTTCTGATGACGCCCCAGATAGCACCCATGAGCTTGATCCCAATATTTTGCAGCGTCAAGCCTCCGCGCCCGAGACATCCGCATGGGTGAGCGCATCAGCAGGCTCAGGCAAAACAAAAGTTTTGAGCGAACGGATCATCCGCCTCATGCTCCCTTCCGGTGCGGCTGAACGAAATGCCTGTCCGCCGCATAAAATTCTGGCCCTGACATTCACCAAGGCCGGTGCCAATGAGATGGCCTTGCGCATTCATAAAATGTTGGGAAGATGGGCCTTGTTGCCTGATGACAGGTTGGCCAGCGCCCTTGAGAAGCTATTGGGACATCCTCCAACTCCTACTCAACTTACCAAAGCCAGACAGCTTTTTGCGCGAACGTTGGATACACCGGGCGGCATGAAAATCATGACCATTCACTCCTTTTGCCAGTCTATTTTGGGGCGCTTCCCCTTAGAAGCAGGTGTCTCCCCGAATTTCAAGGCACTGGATGAGGTACAAGCGCAACATCTTTTACGCCAAGCACGTGACAAAGTTTTAGCCCGCGCGGCAGAAGAAAAATCGACCCCCTTGTCACAAGCGCTTTATCACTTATCCGCTTCCCAAAATGAAACACAATTTATAGAGCTGATACAAAAAGCCATTTCGGAGCGGCGGCAAGTGCGTGACATTTTAAAGCAAAATTTTGGGCCCGATGGTCTTTACACCGCGCTTTGCCAAAAGATGGGTGCGCCTGCTGGTTGTAGACCCGAGGAGCTCATATATAGTGCCTCACAAGATGAGGCATTTGACTTTACCGGTCTTAAAAAAGCGGCAAACATTCTCGCGCAAGCACCCAATAAAACCGATCCGAAAACTGCTCTTCTAATCGCTGCATGGATAGCGCAAACGCCTGAAGAGCGCATCAAGAATTGGGAAAGTTACAAACAGGCCTTTTTTACCAGAGAAGGAAAGAGGCGTGCCAAACTTGTCACGGTGAAATGGGCGGAAAAACATCCCGATATTGTCCAAACGCTCGAACAGGAATTTGAACGTCTGGAACATATTGAAAAACAATGCTTGGCACTGGATACAGCCGCCCTCACCCGTGACTTTTTTGTGCTCAGCGAGGCCATTTTAAACGAATTTGAAATACTTAAGAGCGAACAAGACGCTCTTGATTTTGATGATTTGATTTTAAAAACCCTCGGCCTTTTGAAGGGGGAAAGTAACAATCTTGAAGGTCTAAACGTCACACCGTGGATTCGCTTTAAGCTCGATCAGGGGGTTGATCACATTCTGGTTGATGAAGCGCAAGATACAAACCCCGAACAGTGGGAAATTATCCAAGCACTATGTGATGATTTTTTCGATGGCGCAGCTCGTGAAAATATTTCAGGAAATGAAAATTTCAACCGCACCCTTTTTGTTGTTGGTGATAAAAAACAATCTATTTTCAGCTTTCAGCGCGCCGCACCTGAAAAATTTGAAAATATGAAAGAATTTTTCAAAAATAAAATTCAAAGCACCAATCGAACGCTTCACACGGTTGACTTTCAAACCTCGTTCCGTTCCAGCTCCCCTGTATTAAAGCTTGTTGATGAAGTTTTTGCGCCTTCAAATATGAGAGAGGGGTTGGACCATACTCCTATTCAACATCGTGCTTTTTATCATCAGCGCGCAGGATTGGTGGAGCTCTGGCCGCTTTTTGAAAACCCGCCCCTTGAAAAACGTGATCCTTGGGAACCGCCCACTGATATTATCGAGACAAGGTCCGGTGCTGCGCAGATGGCCGATTTTATCGCACATCAAGTGCAAGAATGGATCGGCACAAAATGGCTGGATTCCAAAAACCGTTTTGCAGGCGCCGGTGATATTATGATTCTTGTGCGCTCACGAACCAGTTTTATCCCTCGCCTTGTGCGTGCTTTAAAATCCAACAATATTCCGGTGAGCGGTGTAGACCGTATGGTTGTCAATGACCAACTTGTGGTTGAGGATTTATGCGCTTGCGCCCGTATTGCTCTCTTACCAGAAGATGATTTGACCTTGGCATGTTTGCTGAAATCTCCCTTGATCGGATGGGATGAGGAAACGCTTTATAATCTGGCGTATGGCCGCGCCTCTACCCTTTGGCAAGCGCTTGTAAATTCTACCCACAAAGACGTTATAGAGTGGATTCAAAATCTGATAAAGCTGGCACGTTCCGCAACGCCTTATGAGTTTTTTACCGCTATCCTTCATACCCCTTGCCCGGTAAATGAACAAAGCGGGCAACATGCCATTTTATCACGGCTGGGTGAAGATGCGCTTGATCCATTGGAAGAGTTTTTAAATACCGCTCTTGATTTTGAGCGCAACAATATTTCCTCCTTACAAAATTTTTTGCAACATCACGACCATCAACAAACCGAGATCAAACGGGAAATGGAGGAGGGAGGCAAATCGGTGCGCATCATGACGGTTCACGGTGCCAAGGGGTTGGAGGCGCCCGTTGTGATCCTCCCCGATACGGTGCGCACCGCAAATAGCGTCAAAGCCGAACGGCTTTTATGGCCCGACCGCACGGGAAGCGACCTGCCCTTTTTCTGCCCGCAAACCAAGCCCGTCCCCGACATATGTGCACAAGCTATGGAGGATATAAAAGAGCGTGAAAATGCGGAATATCGCCGTCTTCTTTATGTGGCGCTCACCCGTGCAGAAGATCAGCTTTATATCGGCGGGTATAAAGGCACAAAGGACCTATCCAATCATTGCTGGTATAATTATATTCGCCGTGCTTTTGAAAATTTGCCAGACGTAAACATGATTGAAAAATCACTGAGCCCCTCAGAAATAATTGAGGTTCAGCATTATAGCGAAAATAAAGAGCAAAAAGCATCTACCTCCTTACAAGAATCTGCATCTGGCGAAAAAGATATAGAATTACCCAAATGGCTTTTTGAAAGAGCAAAACCGGAAATAACAGACACGGCACCGCTTATGCCCTCCCGTCTTTTGGCTGATGAAACTGCCTTGTCTCCTTTAAAATCAGCAGAAAATAACCGTTTCCTGCGTGGTAATCTCACCCATAAATTGCTGCAAATTTTACCTGATATACTGGCGGAAAAACGGGAAAATTATGCAGAAAATTATTTAGCTCTCCAAAATCAAGCCCTCCCCGCAAAGCTACAAAAAAGCATTGCAGGTGAAGTCATGGCGATTTTGAATGATCCGGATTTTGCCCCTATTTTTGGTCCCGGATCACAGGCCGAAGTGCCGGTAAATGGTTATCTTCCGGAAATCAATCAGGTTGTTTCCGGGCAAATTGACCGTCTCATTGTAGGGCAGAATGACATCCTGATTATTGATTTCAAAACCAATCGACCACCACCAAAAAACCCACAAGATATCCCGCAAAACTATGTTCGACAAATGCGCCTTTATGCACAATTGATGCAAAAAATATATCCGGATAGAAAAGTGCGCGCTGCCCTTATTTGGACGCATGACGCACAGCTTATGGAAGTTGATTTGAACAGAATATAAAGTGATTCTTGGATTGCGCCCATGTAACCTTATCGGATATACTGGCGAAATTAATTATGAGATTTAAGCAATAAGGAATAGAAAAATGGCAACTAATATCTCCGATTCGGATTTTGAAAATGAAGTACTAAATTCTGACCAGCCAGTGATGGTTGATTTCTG
>JALEGH010000034.1 GCA_022763065.1 Alphaproteobacteria bacterium | reverse complement strand
CTCATGATAGATGATGACTTAAGATTTTGTAATTACATGGCTTTTTGCAAATGGCCTACGGTTTATATATCCGTAGCCGCCATTTCAGGCCTTTTGTTTAACGTTTAAGCATAAGGAAATCCAAATCATGGCTTCTATTCAAAAAAGAACTCTTCAAAGTGGAGAAACATCATATCGTGTACAAGTGCGTCTGAAAGGCCACCCTGTGCAACGTGCAACCTTCTCACGTCTAACAGATGCAAAAAAATGGGCACAGTCCACAGAGGCTGCTGTACGTGAAAGAAGATATTTCAAAAGTACCGAAGCAACCAAACATACGCTCTCTGATATGGCTGATAGGTACCTTGAAAAATTAAAGAGGGAAAATCCATCTAGATATAAAGACGTTAGAACTATTCTTGAATGGTGGAAAAAGGAAATCGGTTACTGTGTCTTGGTAGATTTAAGTAGGTCGCTCATTTCAGAACAGATTGAAAAACTTGTAAAAAAGACAGTCATAAGAAGGAATAAGGATACGGGTGTGTCAGAACAGGTTTCTATCTCAGCATCACGTGTTAACAGATATATTTCAGCATTAAGTCATGTTTGTACTGTTGCAGTCAATGAATGGGAATGGATGGAAGAAAACCCTTTCTCTAAAATAAAAAAGCTTAGAGAACCAAGTGGACGGACAAGGTTTTTAACGGATAGCGAAAGAGAAAATCTGCTAGCAGCCTGTAAAGAGGCTCATTACCCTCACTTATACCTTATTGTTATCTTAGCCCTCAGTACTGGTGCCAGAAGAAGCGAAATTCTGAATTTACGTTGGCCTGATGTTGATTTGCAAAGGCAGCAAATTGTGCTTCAGAAAACGAAAAATGGAGAAAAACGGACAATTCCTCTCAAAGGCCATGCTTTAGAGCTGGTTCTTTTACATCACAAGGTAAGACGAATTGATACAGATATGCTTTTCCCTTCACAAAAAGGCGATAAACCTTACGAAATCAAGAAAGGTTGGGAGGGTGCATTGCAGAAAGCTGATATTCAGGATTTTCGTTTTCATGATTTAAGACATAGCGCAGCATCTTACCTAGCAATGAACGGAGCATCACTCATGGAAATTGCAGAGGTTTTGGGACACAAAACCCTTCAAATGGTTAAGCGGTATGCGCATCTATCTGAAGCTCATACAGGTATGGTTGTAGAGAGTATGAATGAAAGGATATTTAGTAATGGGAATTGATTACACTGCTTGCCTTGAGGATGAATTATTTCTTATTAGGCAACTTATTTCTGAAGAATATACCCTAAATGAACACCAACGAGCTGTCTTAATTGACGTTCTTACTGAAATAATTTCTTTTGGGAGTTATAAAATTCCCAAAAAGAGAGGTGGACAACAAAAGAAAACTAACTTCAAAGAAAATATTGTTGCTTACTATGTTTATAAGCAGATTCAATCTAATTTAGGTGTTGAAAATTCCTTGCTCAAAGCAGCTAAATTATTTGCGGTTAGCCCGCAATCTGCCAGAGAATTTTATTATAAGCACAAGGCAGATATTTTAGATAACTTATCTAGAGATGAAGGGCTTTATAGAGAGCTTTATGAGACTTGTACAAGACCTTTTCTAAATAGATACCCATTCAAATAGAAAGCTTTCAGTGTGTTTTTACTGTTTTCTAGTGTTGTTGAGCAATGCTGCTCATTAACAACACAAAAGGAAATAGAAATGACAAAAAAGAAACTAATCCCTGTAACTCAGTGGAACGACCATCATTCATGGCCTCCAGCTGGTGGTTTGAGGCACCTAATATTTAATGAACACAAGAACGGGTTTCACAAAGTTATTAAACGTGTTGGCAAGCGTGTTCTTATTGATGAGAGTGCCTTTTTCAAGTGGGTAGAAGAGCAAAATGATGAGGGTTCAGCTTAGCGGCTGTTCTCTCCTATGCGCAGTTATTTCGCAATTTCTGATGGGTGTGTTTTTTCTGGCTCTTTATCAGAGTGCTTGCTTTGGTCAAAAGAAAAACACTCTAATCCTGTAAAGCTTTTGATAGCAAGACCCGAAGAAAAACTAGCACGAGTCATTGGAGAGGTTGAGAACAATGGTTTTCGGCTTATAGCGCACGGACGAACTATGCCCATTAGTAAGCTGAAGAGAGCTATTAAAAATGGCAAAAAATAAGAAATTAGCACTAGGACATTACTATAAGCATGGAAAATTTGTTCCCTTATATCATAGAGTGATGGATAGTGATGCTTACCAAGCTCTTACATTTAAGTCCCGATGTCTACTGATAGAACTACAAAGGTTAGAATTTCCAAATAGAAATGGAAGAATTGGGCTTTCTGAAACTAAAGCTGCTGATATTTTAGGATGCTCTCCTAATACAGCTAGCGCAGCATTCCAAGAGCTGATTGAGAAAGAGTTTATTATACGCAGCTATGAGGGCGATTATACCCGTGGTAAAGCAAGTGAATGGGAGATTACGTACCTGCCCTGTAAAGGTAGAGAACCGCTTGATTTATGGCGTGACTATAAACCTGAAAAACAAAATCCCAACCGCAAAAAATGAGGCGTACTGCATCAAAAATTGATGCACTGCCTTAATTATAGAAAAATACCACCTCAATATTTGAGGTAGTTAAAATTGGAAAGTATTGTTTTTCAAAGGGTTATATTTTCAAAAAAAATCTCAAACTGCATCAAAAACTAATGACCATATATATTACCATATGGCTTGAGTGTTTAATGACAAGAACACGACTGCGTGTGTCTCAAAAACACAAAGCAGTTCGTGTGGCATTAAATACGAAAGCCCTAGAGATTACTTTTTTCTGATAAGGCTAAAGGCATAACTTACTGAACATGATAGAAAAGCGAGCGCATACATTTTCAGAAACAAGATTAGAACAAATTCATCTGCATAATTGGCAGTTATGATGGCGGATAGACATGCAATTAGAACTATAGAAAAAATTGCGGCCATTTTTTCTTTTTTTCTGCCATTCAAAAAAGGACCAATTATTAACGCTGGTATGAAAATAAACGGGTCCAAACAAATGCCAATAGTACTGCCCAGAAGTATTGCCCCACCAGCAGGGCTAAATATAAAAGATATTCCCATGATTGAAATGAGGGCAAGAGTTACCCTATCAGTAAAAGAGGTTTTGGATATTAGTTTGTTCATTATGTGCACCTTAAAAAAAATCACCAGAGAAAAGCTCTCTGGTGACTGGGTGTTAAGAACCGTATCGTTAGAAACGGCGCGATGCTTTTGGGCTTGCGCCTTGAACATGACATCACCACCCAGTCATAGGACTGAGCAGTGACACATTGCTGGTTGTGTCTGACCACTAACGATTGAGGTTCTTAAGCCTCAGGTCTCAAAGAGCGACCTATCAATATTCATAAACTGAAATGGGTTAAGGGGCAATCAATAGCTTGAAAACTTGAGAAAAATTGAGTTTCTGAAGCTAAAAATGGCTAGGAAAGGCTAAGGTTTATAATACCAAAAGTAGACAAAACTTGACATTTGAAAGAGATAGCCTGTTAACAAAAGTTAACCTTTCAAAACTTTGTCTTTCTTTTGTATTTATTCGTCTCTTGATAAAGCTTGTTGTATCTTTTGGTGATTTTTAAGAGTAATAAAAAGCCTGCACTGCTTTTCTATACAGCGCAGGCTAAAAGAGCTGAGAAATACTTTTATCCTTTCATTTGCTCACTAAACCACTTATTCAAATTTTTCCAGAGGCTTCCTCCTGAGGCGTCTGAGTGGCTTTCTTCTGTAGTGTCTTCTTCAAGTTCTTCATTGAGCTCGTTATTCGGCTCAAGTTCGCCTGAAGTTGACGATTCCACTTCACTGATTTGTTCAATATTGTTGCTTTCATTTTTTTCCTCCTTCATTTCTGTTGTTGACATCAGTAAAGATTGTTCTGGCGCATTAATATCCAGAATATTGCCTTCTTCCATATTGGCAAAAGCAGGATTGCTTAGTGCCACAACACCTAGGACTGTTAATAAGCCAGTTCTTGTTAAAAGATTTGAAGATTTCATTGTATTTATCATCATTTTCTCCTTTCTATTTGATAACAATGAATAACGCCCCATTACCGCGGCGAATGTTAAGCAAAATAGAGTCTTTCTTTTTTGCTTGTTTGATTAAATCATCAACCTTCTTGACGGGTTTCTGATTAACCGAGACGACGATATCGCCTTCTCGTAATCCACTGCGCCATGCTGCTGTTCCATATTCAACAGCAGAGACATGAACACCCTCTATTTCACCGTGCAACTGGTGGTCAGAGGGAATAGATGAAAATTTAGCTCCTTTGAAAAGGTCAACAGAAGTTACTTCTCTTTCTTCATCATTGTTCTGAGGTTCATCAATTTTTACTTTGGCACTCATGGTTTTGCCATCACGCATAAACTCAATTTCTGCTTTGTCACCAAGCCGCATTAAGCCAACAAGGTTTTTAAGATGAGAGCTGCCTTTTATGACTGTTCCATTGAAATGGGTAATAATATCACCAGATTCTAACCCTGCCTTTTCTGCAGGACTTTCCTCATTTACATTGGATACCAAAGCGCCATTCATATTGTCTAAATCAAGGGCATCAGCAATATCGGGTGAAATATCTTGGATATAAACACCAATACGCCCTCGTTTGACCTCTCCATGCTCTATGATTTGATTCATAACTGATTTGGCCATATTGACTGGAATAGCAAAGCCAATACCCAGACTGCCACCACTACGAGAATAAATAGCGGTGTTAATTCCAATAAGTTTCCCATCTAGAGTCATAAGTGCCCCTCCAGAGTTGCCTGGATTTATTGGAGCGTCAGTTTGAATAAAATCCTCGTAACCTTCAATGCCAAGCCCACTACGACCTAAGGCGCTAACAATGCCAGATGTTACAGTGTGTGAGAGACCGAATGGGTTACCGATAGCCACAACATAGTCGCCAACTCGCATTTTATCAGAGTCACCGAGTGGTAAAGCTGTAAGGTTTTTTGCTTTTACCTTCAAAACTGCTACATCGGTTTCAGGATCAGAACCCACAACTTCAGCATCAAGTTTGCGCTTGTCTTTCAATATTACGAATATTTCATCTGCATTTCGGATGACATGATGATTGGTTAATATATAGCCTTTCTTGGCATCAACAATCACACCAGAGCCAATAGATTGTGCTTCTTGTTGTCTAGGCTTCTTCTTAGGACTTCGGAATTCACGTCGCTCCATTGGAAAATCTTTAAAGAAGTGGCGAAATAATGGGTCATCAAAAAACGGGTCATTAAAAGGGTCACGGAAATCACCGTATTCCTCTACTTCCGACTTCGCTCTTGCCGCAATATTAACAATCGCAGGAGAGGTTTCTTCAAGAACATTGGCCAAGCTAGGTATTTGTCCTTGTAAGTGATGTAGAGGAACCTCCGCTAAAACTGGCTTTATTAAAAAGCCAGAAAAACCAACAAAAACTAAAAACAAAAATAAAATATTTCTATGCATTATCGTTCTTTCTAATTAACTGTTGTTCCCAAGCGGAAGCCCCCGCTCAAACAAAAAGTAAAAACAGGAGGCTTCCAACTTTGAGTTAAGGTTTAGTGTTTTTTCTTACCACCTAAGAGCTTTGAGGCTCCTTTAATCGGAATCATCCGAGGCTTCTTTTCCTCTGGAACTTCCCGATAGAGGCTAATGGTCAAGAGACCATCCTTCATATCAGCATCAGTGACCTGAATATGGTCAGCTAAACGGAAAGTCCTTTCAAAAGAACGTGAGGCAATACCGCGATGCAGATACTGAACACCATCGCCTTTTTGTTCTTTTTCTTGGATTTTTCCAGAGACAGTTAGTTCGCCGTCCTGAAGAACAATATTCAAATCGTTCATATCAAATCCAGCAACAGCCATGACGATTTTGTATTCGTCCTCTCCAAGTTTCTCAATATTGTAAGGTGGGTATCCGTCAAAACTTTCAGCCGTATCGCTTAACATTGATTCAAACAAATCATTAAAGCGGTCAAAACCTACAGTTTGACGCATTAAGGGTGAAGTTAATGCAAGTACATTAGTCATTTCCAATCTCCTTTCGTTTAAGCAAGACTAAATACAACTTATATATATTTGTAGAAGACCCTGAGTTGGCACCTCCCACATAATTAATAATAAAAAATTTCCATCAAAATTGTCAAGAAAAATTAGCACTCCCTTGACAAGAGTGCCAAAAATTTATAGAATCGTAACATGCTGTAAATAAACAGTTATTTCTTAAAATATTGATTTTTCAATGTTTTTTTATTGTGGTCTTGCTTAACGAAAGGAGGTCATAATGATGACAAATGAAAGACCTAAAAAATATGCCGAAACAGTCCACGATGTCGTTGAGAATCGTGCCTGTCCGAAGTTCAGCTCTAAAGATACAGTGTCAGACATTATACGCCGAATGCACCAACATGGAGGTGGTGCAGGTGCGGTTGTTAACGCTGAAAATAAGCTTATTGGGCTAGTAACTGAGCGGGAGATAGTTCGCCGTGCTTTTGGTGATACATCAAAACTGCAAGAACGCTTAGACTATATATCTCACCTAAAAGACAGCAAAGATGAAACGGCTTGGGATGTTATGATAGCTCAGCCTGAGACATTGAATCATGATGATTCAATTGACGATGCGGTCGATGTTATAGACTATCTCGGCTACCGCTTTATGCCAGTTGTGGATAATCAGAATCGTCTTATAGGCGTTGTTGACGCAAGGGAATTGCATAAACATGCAAAGCTCAAGTCCAAAGCTCTTTTAGAAAAGAAAGATTCTCTTTTATCTTACATGATGGGTTCTGAACCTTATGGTGTAGGCGCCTCTCTATAAAAGATATTTCTTATATGGCAATCAAGTGAACCCATCTTGCAGTTTGGATGGGTTTTCTTGTTCTGATGGCACACTCACGGCACACTTGTACGTAAAAAATCACATTAGTGTGCCACACATCACAAAAACAAAATCCTATTAAGTTTCTGAAATAGTTGTTATCATCAGTTGTACTTTGTTATGGCTTTTGGCTTTGGGCAAGCTCCAAAACCGTAGGCCGCGGGTTCAAATCCTGCTGCCCCTGCCATTCAGTCTGGCTATTCTCTCCGTCCGTCGGTTCTAATCAAGATGAAGCCCAGCGTGAGCGAGCTTTCAAGAGTTCACTCGCTCAAGATTATTCTCCAAAATCCAACTTTTGCGCGAAATACAGTTAATTTTCTCTACTAGGCTTTTCTTTGTCCCTCGGATTGAAGAATTTGAGTGATAATCTGCAGTATAAAAATTCAATTCAAGAGTGGTAATATGCGGTACGAAAATTTAATTCATGACTGCAAAAATCAGGGGAATCCATATCAGGAATGTTGTGGAGTGCCTTAAATTCAGAGGTATATTAAATGGCAATTACGAGTATGATATACATCTCAATAACTAGCTAAAACTAGAGGAGTAAGGCAATGAAAACACGTGCAGCGGTCGCTTATAAAGCCGGAGAACCTTTGGTTGTTGAGGAAGTTGATCTGGAAGGCCCCAAGGCAGGTGAAGTGCTGGTCGAGAATATGGCCACAGGCATATGCCATACAGATGCGTTTACATTATCGGGGGACGATCCGGAAGGCGCGTTTCCTGCGATTTTAGGGCATGAAGGTGCGGGCATCGTGCGTGAGATTGGTGAAGGCGTGACCTCGGTTAAAGTTGGCGATCATGTCATCCCGCTTTATACGCCGGAATGCCGTGGATGTGATTTTTGTCTGAACCCTAAGACCAATCTGTGCCAGTCCATTCGTTCAACGCAGGGGCAGGGCTTAATGCCCGACGGGACAAGTCGCTTCTCCATTAACGGTACGCCAATTTTGCACTATATGGGCTGCTCTACATTCTCGAACTTCACCGTAATGCCTGAGATTGCCGTCGCAAAAGTCCGCAAAGACGCACCATTTGAAAAGATTTGTTATATTGGCTGCGGGGTGACAACGGGTGTTGGCGCGGTTGTCTTTGATGCAAAGGTAGAGGCAGGCTCTACGGTTGCCGTATTCGGGCTTGGAGGGATTGGTTTAAATGTTATTCAGGGCGCACGGATGGTCGGCGCGAGTAAGATTATCGGGATTGATTTGAACGCTGATAAGGTCGCAATGGCTAAAAAATTCGGGATGACTGATTTCATTAATCCCAAAGAGGTGCAGAATGTTGTCGAGGCGATTTGTGATCTCACCAATGGCGGCGTTGATTACTCTTTCGAGTGTATCGGAAATGTCAATGTGATGCGTCAAGCGCTTGAATGCTGTCACAAAGGTTGGGGTGAGAGCGTTATTATCGGTGTGGCCGGTGCGGGGCAAGAAATTGCGACCCGTCCGTTCCAGCTTGTGACGGGGCGTGTTTGGCGCGGTTCGGCCTTTGGTGGCGCGCGCGGACGCACCGATGTGCCCAAGATCGTGGATTGGTATATGGATGGAAAGATCGACATCGACTCCCTCATCACCCACACAATGCCGCTGGATGAGATCAATAATGCGTTTGATTTGATGCATGAAGGAAAATCTATCCGTAGCGTTGTGCTGTATTAGGAAAGCATCACCATGAAAGAACTTGAAACTCATTTATGTTTTGGTGGCACGCTAACGGTTTACGAACATGAAAGCGCTGTGCTTGGCTGCACGATGAAGTTTTCCGTCTTTTTGCCGCCGCAAGCGCGGGATGGTGACGTAACGCTGCTAACCTATCTCTCAGGCCTCACCTGTACGTATGATAACTTTACCACCAAGGCGGGTGCGTATGGATTTGCCGCCGCGCATGGGATCGCAATCCTTGCACCCGACACCTCGCCGCGTGGTGATGATGTTCCTGATGATGAAGCCTATGATTTCGGTAAGGGTGCGGGATTTTATATCAATGCGACGCGGGGAGTCTGGGCACAGCATTTTAAAATGGAAGATTACATTGTCAAAGAATTGAATGCTTTGGTTTGTAAAGAGTTCTCCGTTTTGGATGGTAAGCAGGGCATTACAGGGCATTCCATGGGAGGGCATGGCGCTTTGACGCTTGGATTGAAATATCCTGAAACATTTACATCCATCTCCGCCTTTGCGCCGATTGTTGCACCCAGCCAAGTGCCGTGGGGTGAGAAAGCTTTCACAGGCTATTTGGGTGACGACAAGGAAGAATGGCTGAAACATGATGCAACGGCCTTGATGCAAGTAGCTGGAAAACGCACTGATGCGCCTGAGATTCTAATTGATCAGGGCGGCGGCGATGACTTTTTGGATGAACAGTTAAAGCCGCATCTTTTCGCCGATGCATGTAGCTCGGCCGGGCAAAAGCTAACTTTACGCATCCACAATGGATATGACCACAGCTATTACTTCATTCAAAGCTACATCGAAGATCATATTATTCATCATACGAATATTTTAACTGAGAAAAGTTAGCGATAGACTACAAGCACTGCTATTTTCAGCAGTTTTTAAACTATAATGTATGGAGTACTATATTAAAATTCTTTATTTAAGCTAAAGAAGTATTGCACATCGCGGTTGCGCTTTGTTTGGATATCGCGGTGCAACGGCTTGGCAACTACGAATTCTGCTGCGACATCAAGGGGGAGATCAAACCTCAAACCACCGCCCGTAGAAGTAACGGAGTTACGCTTGTCTCCTGCGTTTGTAGGGTCTTGGTTCCAGACACGGCCCGAATCGAAAAATCCGAAGGCCTGAACATCTTTAACGATTTTGGTTTCTTTAATGGGAGTATTCCATTGAAGCTCAACCTTACCGGCAATCCCGTCATCGCCAACAACTTCGGATGGGTCGTAACCGCGCACTGTGCTTATGCCGCCAACGCCAAATTCTTCGGAACTTAAAAGCGGATTATTTGAGAGTTGTGCTTTACCTGATAGTAGTACGTTGACGCTACTTGTCACGCGCTGAAGACGCTGCACTTCAATATTACCTTTGGTAAAGGTTGGATCGCCGCTCGCGCGTGTCATGTTGGCATCGCCTTCCTCGCTGGCTCCTAAAATGTTTACTCCTTGCGAGATTTGAAGATCGATGGTGTTCACGGCAACACCGAGCAAACGGTCAAGGAAATCGGCTTGTACACCGGCTCGCACAGCGCGAATGCGGTCGCGACGTGTGAGTTCGACGTTATTTTTACTGTCTACATTGCGCCAGTCAAAACCAAGACGGGTGAAAATATTGGTATTACGAGAGCGAATGACCGGATGTTCAATCTCGAAACTAATGGATTTTGAAAGACCTTCCACTTCAAACGGGCTGAGGGTATAGCCCGGATCGGTATCTGTGATACTCCCCGTTAAGGCGGCTGTCGTCCCCCAGGGGCCAATGGGCTGTTCATAGGTAATCGAGCCAAAAGCCAACTCCATGCCTGAATCCGGTGCGGCAACGACCTGTGCGGTAATGGCTTCGTTAAATCCTAAAACGGAGTTCAAAGTTGCTTGTCCGCTAAATTGGTAAGGGCCTAAGAAACGGCTACCGTGATTGTTAGCGCCAATGAGGGCCTCAAAGGGATCACGTTCAATGATAACTAAAAGGTCTGCGGCTCCTGCCGTCGTGGCTGAAGGGCTAATGACGCTGCGTGCGCTTAAGCCTGGTAGATCATTGATAAGGAGTAGATAACGCTCCATATCTGAAATGTTAAGGGCACCGCTTGTGTTGATACGGCTGGCATATTGTTGGATAAGCTTTAGTTCGGAAGAGCTGGAGTTATCGCCGCCTTGAATAATAACACTATCAATAAAGCCTTCTACAATCTGAAGCTCGGCAATGCCATTCTCGATGGTTTGCGGAGGAACAACGACTTGTGTAAGGACATAGCCATCATTCCTGTATTTAAGAGTCATGCGATTGGCGATCGCATAAAGATCGGCCAGTGAAATTTCTGTTCCAATCATATCGCCATAAAGCTTGTAAAGCTGGTCATGGCTGTATGTTGAGACACCGTTTAATTGCAACCCGCCAAAATTGAATTTGATATCTTCGGCGCCCTCAGGAGCTTGTTGTAAGACCAGTTCTTTGACACTGACATCAGGGCCGGCCTGAGGGATCAGGCGTTCTTCGGTTAGTCTTTGCTCTGTACGGCCTGGATCGGCGATTCCTGTTTGCTGCTCAAGCTGCGCATGTGCGCTTCCCGCGAAGAGAAAGGCGGAGATAAGTGCAGCAGAGAAAACAAAGCTTTTAAATCTCATTTTGTGAGATGCCGTCATGATAGACTCCAAGTCTTTTTATTTATTCGCAATAGTGGGTTTAGCCGAGATGAACGCAGAAAACAATAGGGAAATTGCTTTCCCTAAGGTTTATCATCATAGCTCCGTCGACTATGTTTCGCAATGACATTCCTGCCTGTTGGATTGGTGTGTCTCTTTGAAACATTATGTCTTTTAATAAGGCATCTTTATTTTCCCATAATATATTCTTGCAATTTTTTTCAAAAGCTGTCATAAGGTTGCCTTACGTCATTAACAGTTTGTTAATAATTGAGTTTACGGGGAAATTTTCCTCAATTATTTGAAGCAAAAACCGGAGATAAATATGAGCACTTCCAATACATCCAAAAGAAAAGCTGACTTGGCCAATATAGTTGGCAAGCATCTAATGAATACGACCGCGATGACGGCAGCAGGACTTTTGGCTTTTGGGGGAAGTGCGCAAGCGGCGAATGACTGGACAGGTCACATCTTGGACTCAGGTAGCACGACAGTTGATACGTCAGTATTGAATGAAACGAATATTACACAACACACAAACACTGTTAGAGCGCGCGGTGATGCAGATATTAAACTGGGTCATACAGTTAATCTTGCACAACCAAGCACATCTTCACGTTATATTCTTTTTGATACAGAAGCGGACCCAACACATATCCACGGTAGCTTAAATGCTAATGGGGAAGTTTTTGTATTTGACCGTGATGGTGTGATCTTTGGAACCAATTCACAAATTAATGTAGGGTCTCTTGTTGCTTCATCGGGAACTCTGACATCAACTGACGCGGAACTAGATGCGGGTAAGATTAAAATTGATTTGGTCGATACCGATGGTCAAGTTACGAACCGTGGTAGTATCACGGTTGCTCAAGGTGGTTTGGCTGCGTTTGTGGCGCCGAACGTTTTGAACAGTGGTGTCATTCAAGCCAAAATGGGTAGCGTCGTCATGGCTGGTGGTAAGAAAGTTACCCTTGACCTTTACGGTGATGGGCTTGTTGAAGTTGCCGTGGAAGGTGAGCTTGCAGACGGTCTTTTGGAGAATACCGGTCAGATACAAGCCAATGGCGGAAATGTTCTAGTTTCTGCGGCTGTCGCTAAGGATGCGGTAGAAGATGTCATTAACATGTCAGGTGTCACAACGGTCAGTTCTGCGGTTGTGAAAGGCGGGAAGATTATACTTTCCGGTGGCGGCAAAGGCAAAGTGTCTGTCTCAGGCGTTGCTGATGCTTCCGGTGCCACAGGTGGTGGTGAGGTTAAAGTGAGAGGTGAAACGATCGAAGTTTCAGAAGACGCGATTGTTCTGGCCGACGCTGATAATGAAGGTGATGGTGGTGATATCATCTTCTATGCTGATGATAAGGCGATTTATCGTGGTGATTTCTATGCACGCGGCGGTGCTGCTTTTGGTAATGGTGGTTTTGTCGAACTGTCTGCGGTAAACAAAGTCGGGTATGACGGCTCCGTTAATACATCGGCGGTTAATGGTCAGGCGGGTAATTTCTTGCTTGATCCATTATTTGCGATTATTCATAGCGGCTCTATCCATACACCGCTTGGTTTTGATTATATTTTAAGTGCTGGTGCACTCGCAGATGATATTCACAGAAACGGAAGTGTTACTGTTCAGGCTGATAATTTCATTGATGTCGGAACGGATATTGATCTGACGATTCCGTTTGTCGGTTCGATTGGTAATGGTGACATTGATGTAAGCCAATATGATTATACTGTTTTGAATAAACATGGGACATGGAAGTGGTGGAAATGGACCTATGATCACTACAGTGGTATAACAGCGGGTGACCTGACTCTCGAATCCGATACGGTTAACTTTAACAAAAACCTTACATTGGGTACGGGTAATCTGAATGTTTTAGCCAATACTGTTAATCTCGACGGGACACTTTCTGATACGAGCGGACTATTGGATCAGGCCGATATTTTTACAACGGCGGCGCAAGTAAATGTTCTTTCTGATGCGGCGAAAATCCAGCAAGGTATATATTTGGCGACTGCTGGTGGTAATGTAAATGTAGGTGCGGGACTTTTTGCCGAGTCTGTCAACGTTGATAAAACGATTAATCTTTTTGGTGCGAATGCGGGTCTTCATGGCAATGATGAAGGACGCGGGGAAGAAACGATTGTTCAGCCAAACTCACCAGGATTTTTGGTCACTGCCGATGATGTTACGATTGATGGTTTTGAGATTGATGGCTCTTCAACGTCTGGTGATAACGGTATCACCGTGGGCGGTGTGAATAATTTCACTGCGATTAATAACAAAATTCACGACAACACCGACACAAATGCTGGTCGTCAGGCAAGCAATTGGACAACGGGTGTTGGTGTTTTTGTAAATAGCTCAACAGGTAAAATTACGATTGCGGACAACGACCTTTACGATAACACAGACGGCGTTCGTATTCTGGATAGTAGTGCGAGTTCTCTTGGGAAAATCAAAATCAAAGGGAATGATGTACGTGATAATGGCGATAAGGGCATTATTGCGAAATTGAGCGATAATATCCAGATTTCCGGCAATACTGTTGAGGGCAACGCTACAGGTGTTTGGTTAGAAACAAGTTCTAATTCCCTTGTGAACAACAATGACGTGAATGACAGTACGCAAAACGGTATCCGTTTGCGTAACGGTAGCGATAGCGTGGAGCTTCGCAATAACCGTATTAATGGTGCTGGTGACAACGGTATCTTGGTTGCGCAAAATTCAGATGATGTCAAAATTCTGAACAATAAGATCAATAATGTTGATGAAGATGCTATTCATTTAGAGGAAAGCGCAAATGCTCGTATCGAAGATAATAAGATCGGTCTGTTAGGCGATGATGACAACATTGGAGATGATGGTATTAAGCTTGTAGATAGTGATGATGCGTTAATTCAAAACAACAAAATTTCCAATGTGACCGAAGATGGTATTGATCTTGATACGAGTGACCGTGCCAAAATTTTGGACAATGTCATCAATAACACAGGTGATGACGCAATTGATCTGGATGAAAGTCACGAGGCACTTATCAGAGATAACAGAATTGGTCTTCTTGGTGGTGCCGACAATATCGGTGATGACGGTATTGATTTGGATGGTAGTGACGACGCCAAGATCAAGGATAATAAGATCCAAAATACGGTAGAAAATGGGATTGATAACCGTGATTCCCACGGAACAACGATCATTGGTAATATCCTTAAATTTATTGGGCTGAACGGTATCTATGTGAATCCATCTGATGATATCCGTATTGTCGGGAATACGATCACGGATGTTGATGAAGATGGTATTCGTGTGAACAAAGGGTCTGATGTTCGTGTGCGTGACAACACCATACGCCGTGTGGGTAAGGACGGTATTGATATCACACGCAATGACCGTGTACGTGTAACGGGTAACACTGTGACTGATACAGGGCGTCGTGGGATTTCTGTTGAGCGTTCTTTTGGTAAAGGTGAGAAGGAATTCTCAGTTGTTGTTGCAGACAACACGGTTAAGGACACAGGTAGAACATCTATTGTTGTGGATCGATTTACAACAGCGCGCGTTGTAGATAATACAGTGCGCGATTCTAATCGTGCCGGTATCCGTCTGCAACGTGGTGATTATGCGCGCATTCGTCGCAATGATGTTCATGATACGAAGCGTGAAGGTATTAAGGCGCTTGGCATTGATGAAGTTGAGATTCGTAGAAATGAAATTCGTAATACGCGCTGGGATGGTGTGTTAGTTGATGATTTTACTTTTGCTTGGATTGGACTGAATGATGTTCGCAATACAGGTGATGATGCTATTCAGGCCAGTAACGGTGAATATGTTGCTGTCTATGACAACCTTATTCGTAAAGCTGGATTTTTTGAAGGTGGTAAACATGCCGATATATTTGGTGCGGATGCTATTTTCGTGACAGAGGTTGGAAATGATGTTTCTCCTGATGCTGCCGCAGCGACATTGGATGCCATACATTCTTCCTTCGGATTTAATGTTGAGGTTGTTGGTAACGATATTAGCAAGACTTATGATGATGGCGCTGAAATCGTTAATGCGGGCCCGACATGGGTCAGTGACAACATTATCACGAATGTTGGTTATGGTCCGGAGGGGAGCTATGGCGGTGGAGATTTCTACGGTGCGGATGCTGTTCATTTGCGTAACGTGAGTGGTCTACCTCATGGATTACGTCTTTTGAAAGAGGCCCTGATAGGTGATGATTCATATGTTAGAAGAACATTGAACGGAACCCTTTTGCGAGAAGCTGAAGTGAAAGAGGCAACACTTGACGCGAATGTCTTTCCAAAAGGGGCGCCGTGGGATTACTCATCGGTGGTTATTAATAACCAAATCAAAAAAGTGGCTGATGACGGTGTTGAGGTTGTTGGTGGAGAAGAGGCTACCGTAACTCTTGATATTGCTGGACCTTCTGAAGAATCTCCACATATGGCTTATCCTGAAATGAAGTCAAGTCGTACGCTTATTGCCTGGAATGATATTCGTCATATCGGCTATGGCTACACCCCTGATGGGCGTGGAGCGGATGCGGTTCATGTGCGCGGTATTAATACCGGTTTTGATCCTCGTGATGTTAAGGAACCTCGCGGAAGAAAGGTATCTTCTAGTGGAAGTTTTGCGGTCGAGATTCTAGAGAATTTCATCAAAAATACAATGGATGACGGCGCTGAGGTTCTTGATAGTGGTCGAACACGTATTGTAGCTAATGAAATTCTTGATGCCGGATTTGTTGGTGAAAAAGGTTCTCATGATGCGGATGCAATCCATGTACGCAACGTCCGCCAGACGAGTAAGCGTCGTGGTCGCTCTGATGTTCGTATTGTTAAGAATATCGTAGGGAACGCGGCAGATGATGGGATTGAGGTTCTTGATACCAATCGCGTGGTTGTGAAAAAGAACCTCGTGGACCTAACGGGAGATGATGGTATCCGTGTTGTACGTTTCTTCGACTTCGGTCCATCGGCTTTTGTTCCTGAGGGACGCGTATCTCTTGTTTCTGAAGGTCGTGATAACTCAAAAGCGGTTATCTCGGAAAATGTTGTAACTAATGCAGGCACACCGTTTCCTGAAGAAACTTCTGAAGATACCCTTGTTGTTGCATCTAGATCAATTCGTCGTCCTGGTGGTGATGGAATTGAAGTGTCAGGTTTCAATAAAGCTATTGTTGAAAATAATGATGTTTCAAACAGTGTTGAAAATGGTTTGAATGTTTCTGGTCCAAATAATGGCGATGTTATCGTTTCCGGTAACACATTTACTGATAACGATGTTGGTGCCAATTTTGAAAGTGGCACAATTGACTTAACGGGCGTCGGTAACACGTTTAACGGCGGGCGTGTAGGTATGCGCTTTGCACCGGCGGAGATGATTGGATATGATAATTTCTTACAAGCTGCTCCGTTTTCTGCTGTTCCGGTTGAGCCAACATTTGCCGATATGGAGCTTGTTGGAAATACAATTGGAGCACAGATGTTTAATGGTCAAGGTGAATTTTATGTTGAGCTTGATAACGAGGCTTTCTTTGCACCAGGTAGTCCAACGCTTCTAAATGCTCTGGATAGCACCTATGTAGGCACGCCATTTGGGACATTTACACCATCTGTGGATTACGCCGGTGGATTCCCGCTTGATGTTGTGGCCTTCTTGGAAAGCAAATTTTTCCACTTCAACGATAATGGTAATACTGGGTTGTTCTTCTTCCCATTGTTACCAAATATCGCTCAGGAAGATATCTTTAATTACTTTGGTCCTAATGCAGGCGCGCTCAGCGGCTTGAACGTGACTATTTTAGGCCTTCCAGGAATTCCTGGTGGCGCTCCAGTAGCACTGAATAATATTGCGCCTGCGGCGGGCGGAACTGATCCGGCCTCTTTGAACGCTATTGCCACGGCGGCTGGCGGTGATTCTGAAGGCTCTTCTGCTTCATGTTGGGGAGATGCGCTCGATGCTGCAGGTTCCGGTCCGTCCACGATTAGCTATGGTGGAAGTGCGGAGGATCTCCTTAATAGCGAAGCAAGCTGTGGATCTTAAATCCCGAATTTCAATTTTATCTATTTTCTAGATTGAGAAATATAGAGAAAAGTTAGCGGGAGACTACGAGCACTCCCGTTCAACACGTTTGGGCGAATTCATAAAACCCATGAGGAATGAGCGAATAAAATCAGCTTAAAGTAAATATATATAAAAGCAATGCTATGACTAAACTTGTGCTATTGAGCTGCGTTTTAGCAAACAAAAATATGCTCTAAGTCTGGTAAGATCTTATCATTTACGTCTGAGCGCGGGAAAAGAAACATATATGTTAATTTAAACCAAGCTGGGAAGCTTATTAATTTTTACCCAGAAATCTTCAATGGTTTGTGCAACGTCGATAAAGCTCTCTACAGTGACCGGCTTTATGATATAGGCGTTTGCGTAGTATCTATAAGAATTCAGCACATCCATATGGGCTTCTGAGCTCGTCAGTATAATCACAGGAATGACTTTTAATTCCGGATCTTCTTTGATCTCTTTTAAAACTTCCTTACCACTCATTTTGGGCATATTGAGATCTAGCAAAACAATGTCAGGTGTGAGCGCATTTGTAAATTTACCTTCACGCCGTAGATATTCCATCGCTTCAATACCATTTTGGGTAACAATAATATCAACGGGGATATCTGCTTTTTCAAATGCAAGCTTGGTGAGCATGACATCACCTTCATTATCTTCAACCAGAAGTATTTTAATGGGCTCGTGTTTAGGCATTTTTTATCTCTCTTTCTTGTTTGGGAATGGTGAAAAAGAAGGTTGTGCCCCGATCTAGTTCAGATTCGAACCAAATTTTCCCACCGTAAAGCTCTATGAATTTTTTACATGTGCTTAGACCAATCCCTGTGCCGGGATATTTGTCTTTACTATGAATACGCTGAAACATCTGAAAAACCTTATCCGCATATTGTGGGTCAATGCCGATGCCGTTATCAGCCACAGAAAAAAGCCAGTGGCGGAGTGTTTCTTCTACCTTGATTGTGATTTGGGGTGTCTCGCGCCCGTCCTGATATTTCAGAGCATTACCTATAGTGTTTTGCATCAGAACTGTCATCAATGTTTTACTGGTCTGAACGGTGGGAAGAGATTCCAAGCATATTTTTGTGTCATTGGCTTTAATGTCCGTTTCCAATTTCTTCAGAACATTTTCGGTGATTTCATGGCTGTCAACTTCTTCAAATTGGACGGACTCATGCCCGACACGGGAAAATGTCAGGATATCATAAATCATCTTTTGCATATGTCCGGCGCTTTTATGGATGATATCAAGGTACTTTTGTGATTTTTCATCGAGATGATCGCGGTAATCATTGTGTAAAATCTCTGCAAAAGAGCTCATCATGCGGGCAGGTTCTTGCAAATCATGGGAACAAACATAGGCGAATCGTTCCAATTCATCATTGTTCCTCTGTAAAATATCATTGAGTTGTTTCAATTGTTTCTGGTGTGCATATAATTCCGCGTAGACTTGTACCTTGCTTCTCAAAATATTGGAATTGACGGGTTTGTAAATATAATCAACTGCTCCGATCTCTGCTGCTTGGTCAATATAATGCTCTTCTTTATTAATGGCTGTGACAAAGATAATGGGTATGTCTTTTGTCTTTTCTTCTTCATGCATCAGCTTGGCTACTTCAAACCCGTCCATTTCAGGCATTTGTACATCCAAAAGAACAACAGCAAATTCATGGCGCAGCATGAGAGAGAGGGCTTCATTTCCCGATCTCGCTTCTAATATTTCTGCCTCAATGGGTTTGAGAACTTTGCGTGTTGCCACCAGATTTTCAGGGCGATCATCAACTATCAAAATTTTGATAACGTCACGTTTGTTATAATTCGCAACAAAATCATTTTTCGCGTTATCTGTTTGTAATTTCTGTTCTGCCTGTCCCATAATTTCAGCCCTTTTAAATGAATTTCTTTCTGAAAATTCTGTTTTTCTCGTCAACGGTTTCGAAATCCTCTTTACGGTCGAAATAAATCAGGGTATTTCGGCAAAAAATAACGTTCATTTCCCCAAAAACACGGTCATTGGTCAAATTGTGGTGAGAAAATGTAATGGGCTTTTTGAGGTAATCTTCGATTTTGCTGAAATTGTGAGAGCTGTGATAATAATCTGATAGACGATTCTGTCCCCCCGCTTCCCGGTAAAAGGCTTCTGCTTCCATAAGTTCGCTTGTGGAGTAAATTCCGGCAGAGGCCGTGTCCAGAGCTTTGTTGTTAAAATCCGTACCATAAAGAAGAGCCCTATCTAAAAGATTTTCTTCATGCAGCATGATTGCATGCGAATAGACTTCCTGTCCGGTTGCACATCCTGCATGCCAAGCTTTGATATAAGGAAAAGTGCTCAAATACGGGATGATATGTTGGCGATAGCTTGCAAAAAATTCCGGGTCGCGAAAAAGTTTCGTGACCGTGATCGACATTTTTGCCAGAAAATCATTAAGAAACGCCGGTTGCCGGAGCAATAAGGGGATAAGGTCACTAATATACGCCAGTTTTCTTTTTTTTGTGATCTCTTGTAATATGCGTTTAATCGACTCTTTTGAGTAATGGGTGAAGTCATAACCATGTAAGTCCTTGACTAGATTTAAAATAAGTTTGATTTCAATAGATTCCAGCATCGGTTCTTCATTATCATCGTGAGTTGAGAACAGAGATATATTTTGCATAGCTGAACCTTTTAGGACTGCCGGATGATACATTTTAAGCGGCTTCTTCTTTTTGTTGGAATAAAAGGATGCGCAAAAGTGTCAGCAGCACATCAATATCTACCGGTTTGGCCAGATAATCTGTTGCGCCGGCTTCCAGGCATTTTTCACGCTCATCAGCCGCTGTACGGGCGGTTAGGGCAATCACAGGTTGACATTGCCAAGAGAAATTTAGATATACAGTTAAAAACGCTGGATCTTGTTCGTAAACAAAAGGAATTTGGTGAAGCGCCGCAATTGGATGTTGAGCGGGCAGAAACGCTTGTTAATACGACTAGATCGTCTATTCCAGAATTTAAACGTTTGGCAGATAATGCCCGTTTTAGGCTTTCTGTTTTAATCGGGCTTTTACCAGAAAATCTGCGCCCTATTTTACAGCAAAAAGCAGCCATACCGGGTAGTGATGTGAAACCCGTTTTATCCGCGCCGGCAAATATTATTGCATTAAGACCTGATGTGCGTGCGGCCGCTTTTAATTTGAGTGCGGCAACAGCGTTGGCCGAATCTGCTGTGGCTGATATTTTCCCAGAATTTACGCTCAGTGGTTTTTTTAATATTGTTGATAATGCATTGATAGATCAAACCTCAGTTTGGAGTGTAGCGGTTGGTTCTGCGGTTAATTTAATTGATTTTGGAAAAATTCGGGGGCGTATTGATGCGGCCCGTGCTGTAGAGCGGGAAGCATATGAAGCATATAAAAAAGTTATTTTACAATCTGTGTCGGAGGTGGAAACGGCTTTATCAGATTATGCCTATATTAATGAACAATATGCACACTTATCTAATGCATTTATTAATACGAAAAAAGCGCTGGAGTTATCTCAGCTATTATATCGCGAGGGAGAGGTTTCTTTCGTTAATGTTTTAGAAGCACAACGCACATTAAATGAATCAGACTCTGCTCTTGTGAATATCGAATCTGCCCGCGCGCAAAGCCTTGTTAGGCTTTATAAATCTTTGGGCATATATTAAAAGGGGCGGACGCCCCTTGTCCTCTATTTTTCAATACTCATATATCAAGATGCACGTCATTTGCATCTAAAAATAGAAGACGTAGTACGATGGTACGGCAGGTAGTACGGTTTTTCTGGCCTAAAACCTGTAAGGAAGCGAGGATGGGTTGTAAGTTCTATTTCCTTAAAGGGCCAAATCTATGGGGTTAAATGTTTTAGTTATTGATGATAACGCTGCTGATCGCTTGATTATCGGGCGTTCCCTGTCGAAAATAGATAAAGAAATATCGGTGTATGAAGCTGATTGTACACAAGAAGCACTGGAGGCTATGCAGAACACCTCCTTTGATTGTATTTTTCTTGATTACATGCTTCCGGATAAGGATGGTATTACCTTTTTAAAGGAAATATATGATGAGGGGGCGGATTCAACTCCTTTCCCTGTTGTTATGCTTACCGGTTATGGCAGTGAATCTGTTATCACCGACTCTATTGAATATGGAGCACAATTTTGTTTAATCAAAGATAATATATCACCAGAGACATTAAATATCGCTTTGGTCACATCGCGTAAAACATATGATCTGAAGGTTAATCTCGCGCACACCCAGAAAGAATTAGAAGAGCGGATTGTAGAGCTTGAGCAATCTCAAAAATTTACAGATCTGGTTCTCAATACTATCCCTGATTTTATTTTTGTCAAAGACTCGGAATATAAAATTTTGCGCGCAAATAAGGCGTTTATGGATTTATATCCCGAAGAGATGCAGGATAAAATTATTGGTTATACAACAGTTGAGAATTACGATCCGCAAACTGTTGATCATTTTCTAGAGTACGATCAGGTTGCTTTTGAAGAGGGTAGTTCTAGGACATATGAAGATTTGAAACTACAAGATGGTAGAACAATCAATATTGATACAACCAAGGT
>JALEGH010000033.1 GCA_022763065.1 Alphaproteobacteria bacterium | reverse complement strand
TTGGGCGGCTGCCGGAATAGGCTTTACCCTGCAAAACAACCTCCTGATTATCACAGGTGCCTTGGTCGGCGCATCCGGCGCTATTCTTTCCTATATCATGTGTAAGGCGATGAACCGCTCCTTCATCAGCGTTATTCTGGGCGGCTTTGGCGCAGAACAAACGGCAGGCGGTAGCGATGATCAAGACCGTAACGCAAAAATAGGTTCTGCCGAAGATGCCGCCTTCATCATGAAAAACGCATCCAAAGTCATTATCGTCCCCGGGTACGGCATGGCTGTGGCTCAGGCCCAACATGCTTTACGCGAGATGGTTGACCTCTTAAAGGCCGAAGATGTGGACGTGTCTTACGCCATTCATCCTGTTGCCGGACGCATGCCGGGCCATATGAATGTTCTTCTGGCTGAGGCCAACGTGCCGTATGATGAAGTGTTTGAGCTCGAAGATATCAACCGTGATTTTGCGCAGGCCGATGTCGTTTATGTGATTGGTGCCAATGATATTACGAATCCGGCGGCAAAGAATGACAGCACTTCACCCATTTACGGCATGCCTGTTTTGGATGTTGAAAAGGCCAAAACCGTTTTATTTGTCAAACGCTCGCTCGGCTCTGGCTACGCGGGAATTGATAATCCCCTCTTTTACCAAGACAGCACTTATATGCTACTCGGTGATGCGAAAAAAATGACCGAAAATATCGTCAAGGCGATGGAATAGATACGTTTATATGAAAGATAAGATTACCCTCCCAAAACTTGAAAAACGCTTTCTTCCTCCTAAAAACTGGAAAAGTGATGTTTTCTTAAACCCTGAGACGAACCATAAAATTCACTACAATTTTCTTGAACTACCCAAAAACAAAAAACCAAAGGGCATTATTGTCATTCCACCGGGCTTAAGCGAGTTTGGCGAAAAATATATTGAGACCGCACGAGATTGCGTCAAAAAAGGATATAAGGTTTATGTGATTGACTGGGCCTATCAGGGGCGCTCAACACGGCTGGAAGATGACCCTCATAAAAGAACATCTGACGGGTATGATGCAGATGTCTCCGATCTACACTTTTTAATATCGAACATTATTAAGCCGGAAATTCCGCTTTTTATGATGTCTCATTCAATGGGCGGGAATATCGGATTGCGCTATCTCGTCAAATATAAAGATATTTTCCAAGCTGCCAGTTTTTCAGCCCCGATGCTTGGAATCTTACGGTTAAAAAATGTAGAGTTTTTAGCAAAGTCTCTCGTGCAACTTATTTCTTTATTTGAAAACCTTTACGTCCGAGGCAGTCAAGACTGGCATGAAGGTGCTCGTAAAAGTGACGGACAAGATATTTTTAGTAGTGATCCTAAAAGGGACCTTGTGCATAATGCCTGGTGTCTCGCCAACCCACAGCTACAAGTAGGTAGTCCAAACATCAAATGGATTCATGAAAGTATGAATTCCATCGATATGCTCCGTCCAGACAATGTCTTAACCTCATTAGAAACCCCGTGTCTGTTCGCCTACGCCGGATTAGATGCGCTTGTGGATAATGAAGCCATCATGAACGCCGCACAAAAAATTCCAAACGCCAGTCTTTTGGAATTTACAGATGCCAAGCATGAAATTCTCATGGAAACAGATGAGATTCGGGATAAGTTCCTGAAAAAAACTTTTGAGCTGTTCGATAAAGCTCTAGCTTCAGGTCCGAATTAGTTCCAGCCACTCATCCTCGGATAAAACTTTGACCCCAAGCTCTTTTGCTTTTTTAAGCTTCGACCCTGCATCTTTACCAGCAATCACATAATCTGTTTTTTTAGAGACAGAACCGGATACTTTCGCCCCTAAGTTTTCTGCCTTAGCCTTCGCTTCAGCCCGTGTCATTTGTTCAAGCGTCCCGGTAAAAATAACAACCTTCTTCGAAATGGGGCTACCTGCGTTTTGCGGCTGTTCATAGGTTTCAATATGAACATACTTCTCAATCCCGTCTAAAATTTCCTGATTATGCTCTTCTACAAAAAAACCGATCAAATCATCCGCCACCGCTGGACCGATATCCTCAATACTGATCAAATCCTGATAGGCCTCACCTTCCGGATCTTGTGCCTGAACCATACTCCCGCGTAATGTTGGTAAATCTTTATAAAAAGAGGCTAAACGCTTCGCCGTTGCCTCTCCCACTTGCCGGATGCCCAAGGCATAAATAAACCGGTTAAAAGAAATCGTTTTTGACTTTTCAATCGCCTGAAATAAATTACGTGCCGATTGCTCCCCCCACCCCGAGCGCGCCCGCAACGGCGTTAAGCTATTTTTATCCTTTTCTTCCAACCTAAATATATCAACAGGGTTTTTAATCAAACCTTCTTGCCAAAAATCTTCAATAATTTTAGCCCCTAGACCTTCAATATCAAAAGCCAGACGGCTTACAAAATGTTTCAAACGTTCCACCGCCTGCGCAGAACAGACAAGCCCTCCTGTACAGCGCCAAGCCACCTCTCCCTCTTCACGTATTACTTTTGACTCGCACACCGGACAAGTCTGAGGGAATGGAAAGGGCTGAAAACCGGCTTGACGCCTCTCCTTTACAACCTCAACAACTTGCGGGATCACGTCTCCCGCACGCTGCACCACAACATGATCACCAATACGCACATCTTTGCGCTCAATCTCATCGGCATTATGAAGCGTCGCATTGGATACAACCACACCGCCCACCGTGACAGGCTCCAACCGCGCGACAGGCGTTAAAACACCCGTCCTGCCGACCTGAATGTCAATATCTTTGATAATGCTTACCGCCTTTTCAGCCGGAAATTTATGCGCCGTCGCCCATCTGGGCGCACGGGAAACAAACCCCAAACGCTCCTGCAAGGATAAATCATTGACCTTATAAACAACCCCGTCTATTTCGTAATCAAGGTCAGGACGCAATTGCGTCACCTCGTTATAATAGGCCATGATGTCATCAATGTGAGAGCAAAGCGCGACAGGAGAGGCCTCAGAAAACCCCCATTCCTTTATCCTCTGGTGAATTTCCCATTGTGTTTGTGCAACTGGGGCGCTTACCTCTCCCAAGGCATATCCGAAAAAGTGAAGAGGGCGCAAAGCCGTAATTTTTGAATCAAGCTGACGCAAACTTCCTGCGGCAGCATTTCTAGGGTTGGCAAAAACCTGCTTACCTTGCGCCTCTTGATTTTTATTCAGCTCTATAAAACCACTCCGGCGCATATAAACTTCGCCGCGCACTTCCAAAATATCAGGAACCTGTCCTGTAATTTTTTGCGGGATATCGGATATTGTTTTCACATTTTGCGTGATATCCTCGCCTTCATAACCATCACCACGCGTTACTGCGTAAATCAGTTCACCGCCTTCGTAACGCAGAGAACAAGACAAACCATCAATCTTGGGCTCTGCTGTTAATTCAATTTTTTCTGCCTTCTCAACCCTTAAAAATTTACGCACCCGCGTGATAAAATCTTCCAGTTCGTCTTCGCTAAACACATTACCAAGAGAAAGCATGGGAACGGCGTGTTTTATTTTTTTAAAGCCCTTGGAAGGAGCCGCACCAACTTTTTGCGTCGGGCTATCAGGCGTCACCAAATCAGGAAATTCTTTTTCAATTTTTTGAAGCTCTTGAAAATAGTTATCATACTGCGCGTCTGAAATCTCCGGTTGGTCTTTTTGATAATAAGATTCATTGGCGCGTTCAATGATCCGCGATAATTCACCGTGACGGGATTTGGCTTCTTCCAATGTGAAATCAAAAAGCGTATCACTCATCACGCCGCATTTGCCTCCAGAAGTTTATCTGCTGCCGCTCGGGCCTCTCCTGTCACTTCCGCCCCTGCCAACATACGCGCAATTTCCTCCCGCCTTTTTTCTGGCTTTTCAAGCGGTATAATCGTTGTTGTGACAATATCTTTGCCAGATTTCGTCACGATCCAATGATGTGAAGCAGTGGCCGCCACTTGAGGAGAATGCGTGACCACCAAAATCTGGCTATGATCTGCCAAACGTGCCAAACGCTCACCTACCGCCGCTGCCGTAGCCCCGCCAACTCCGCTATCCACCTCATCAAATATAAGGGTAGAATTCTGCCCCCGCTCTGCCAGAACAACCTTTAAGGCGAGCATAAAACGCGCCATTTCGCCGCCTGATGCGATCTTTTGAAGTGGGCCTAGAGGAGTCCCCGGATTTGTGGAGATTAAAAACTCCACTTGGTCAATACCATGTTCTCGCCAATTTGTTTCTTCAACTTGCGTCACCGCCACTTCAAAACGCGCCTTTTCAAGTTTTAACGGAACAAGCTCCTGACAAACTTTTTTGGAGAGGTCTTGCACCTTGGACTGGCGTATTTTTGATATCTCTTTTGCCTTTTGAAGATAAATTTCTCTATTCTCTTGAACTTGTTTTTCGAGGTCCAATAAAGACGCATCATCAGACTCAATTTTGTCTAAAAGATCCGAAATCTCTTCACGCTTTCCCAACAAATCATCAATGTTACATTCATGCTTACGCGCCTGCGTTTTTAATGCAAAAAGCCGGTCATCTATTTCTTCGAGGGAGCGCTCCCCACTCTCCATCTCACCTGATAAATCATGCAACATAGCACGCACTTCCTGAATTTCAGCATGCGAGCGGTCCAGCGCTTCTGTAATAGGCTTGCCTTGCTTGCCCATATTCTCAAGCGCCCGCCATAACTTTCCTGAAATATCTTCGATCTGTTGCACTTTGCTTTCCGCAACCCCGAGACTATCAATAATTTTGTCACGCCGCATTAATGTCTCGCGTGCAATACTCAGCTCTTCTTCCTCATTTTCTTTCAAAGACAAGGCATCCAAATCATCCAATGATGTCCGGTAATAATCTATATCCTGACGCGCCTTTTCAATTTTTGTTCTTTCTTCTTCAAACTTTCTTTCGCTACTCTTCCACTGTTTCCAAGAGAAGCGAACTTCTTCTATCTGAGCTTGTGCAAGCGCATAAGAATCAAACATGTGCAAATGTGTTTTTGGATTAAGAAGACTATGCGTATCAAACTGCCCGTGAATTTCGACAAGAAGCGCGCCTGCTTGGCGCATTAAATTTACGCTGACCGGTTGATCATTGATATATGCCTTGGAGCGCCCATCGGCATTAATATGACGGCGGAAAATCAGGGTTGTTTCCACTTCCAGAGATTGTGCTTGCAAAAAACCAAGAACGGGATGATCCCGCGCCACTTCAAAAACCGCCGTTACGCTTCCCTGATCGGTTCCTGAGCGCACCAAATTAGAGTCCGCCCGCGCGCCCAAAGCCAACCCTAAAGAATCGAGCAAGATGGATTTACCAGCCCCCGTTTCACCTGTTAAAGCGCTTAGGCCCTCTTGAAATTCGATATCAAGCGTTTCAATCAGAACAATATTTTTGATTGTCAAATGAGCGAGCATGCCTCCCGCCTTTCACCTAATCCGGCTTAAATAAAGAATCAACGGTTTTATCAATGAAAGAGCGATCCTCTAATATTTCCCGCCGCGATTCTTCATCCAGAATTTTATAACTATCCTCATACCATTTGGACCCTGGATAATTATGCCCCAAAACTGCGGCAACACGTTTTGCTTCGCTCCGCAAGCCTAAAGTCAAATAAGCCTCCACCAAACGGTGCAACGCCTCCGGCACATGTGTTGTCGTTTGAAAATCTTTTACCACCGTTCTAAAACGGTTAATCGCGGCATTGATCTGATGACGGTTGAGATAATAGCGGCCAATCTCCATTTCCTTTCCCGCCAGATGGTCCAACGTCAGATCACGTTTTAACTTCGCATCACGTGTATACTGGCTATTGGGGAAGCGTGTAATAATCGTATCAAAAGCTTTTAGTGCCTCTTCCGTCATTGCCTGATCACGCGCGACATCCGAAATTTGTTCATAAAAGGCCAGTGCTTTCAAATAAAAGGCATAATCAATATCCGCATTACCAGGATGCAACTCAACAAAACGGTTCACAGCCAAAACCGCTTCATCGTACTGATCACTCTTATAGGCTGCATAAGCCGCCATAAGCTGGGCTTTCGTCGCCCATTTGGAATAGGGGTACTGACGCTCTACCTCTTGAAAGAGATTAATCGCATTGCGGTATTCTTCGCCGTCCAGCGCATCCGCCGCGCGGTTATAAAGAACATCGACGCCTTCCGAAGCTCTTTTTTCCGCTTCGCTTTGTAGCGGGTCTGTAGAATCAGATGATGAACAGGCCGTCCCGAAAAACAAGAAGACAAGGGCAACAAACACAGATAAAACGTAATTTAGCATACCCTATTCATAAGCCCTGTTTGGCCAAAATTAAAGAGGCGAAGCGCTTGAAATAGAAGTATTTAACAGATTTTTAAACAATACGGAAAATTAAAGAGGCTCTGGCACAAGGTTTTGGTCAACAGGGGCTCCCGCATGACAAAGCCAATCATCCAGCTCTTGCGTATCAACATAAAGCTCGACTTCTTCCCACGCATCTGGAGTGCTAAACAGCGCTTGCAAAATTTTATTATTAAGCGCATGACCGGCTTTCATTCCCTCATAGGTACCAATCACGATGCCGCCTGCCAAAGACAAATCACCAATCGCATCAAGTAACTTATGACGAATAAATTCATCATGACAACGCAACCCTCCAGGATTCATCACGCCGTTGCCATCGACAACAATTGCATTATCTGTGGAACCGCCCAACGCCAGCCCTTGAGCCCGCATCTTTTCTACATCTTCCAACAAGCCAAATGTCCGGCAATCAGCCAAATCATGTTTAAAATTACCATTGACCAGCTTGATACTATATTCCTGATCACCAATTGAGGGGTGTGCGTATTCTATTCTTCCCTTATATGTTGGAACAACGCCAGGCGATAGTTTCACGACCTTATCACCCTCCTGATAAGTCACTTCCTTACAAACACGGATGGCCTTGCGCGGCTTATCTTGCACTTGCGTGCCAACCTCTTCGATCGCCTCGACAAAAGCCAGAGAGCTCCCATCCATGATCGGCACTTCCGCCCCATCAATTTGAACAAGGGCGTTATCAATGCCACACCCACGCAGCGCCGCCATGAGATGTTCTATCGTACCAACGCTCACCCCATCATCATTGGCAATCACGGTACATAGCCGCGTATCAACAACATGAGACCACAGTGCCGGAATGATATTATCTTTATCTGAAATATCTGTGCGCTCAAACACAACGCCGTGACCAACTGCTGCTGGCAGAATGTGCATCTGGACAAACTTGCCGGAGTGAAGCCCTATACCACTAAGAGAAACTGGAGATTTTAAGGTATGTTGCATATTTTGAAGCGACTAGATGTTACAAATAATTCAATTAAATCTTGATTAGGCACAAGCCCACTAAAATCATTCTAAATCAGCTTCCTTCCAGTAAAAAGTCACAGTTTGTGTCGTTTTGTTACATTTCTCGTGACTTCAAAGAAAAAAGGGGTCCTAAGACCCCTTAAGAAGTTTTATCATCTGGAGGACACCAGAAGAAACTTTTTTAATGTGCTCTTCTAATTCGCCTGACGCCTTAGAAAGGCCGGAATATTGAGGTCTTCACCACCGGAATCTTGCGCCGGCGCCGCAGGAGAATCGATATTCAAGCGCCCCTGAGAGGGCTGATGAGAAGGTTGGGTCGACACACGAACATCTCCTTGCGGTTGTTGCTCACCACCATGAAACCCGGCAGGTGGAAGCTGAGAATCACTAGCCTGTACAGCTCCTTCACCACGATAAGCACCCGTAATACGTTCAAAAAGGGAAGGAGACTTCTTCGGTTCTGCTGCTTTCGCGCCCGGAACTGGTGGTCGTAAAACCAAACTGGATGTATTTTCAGTTGCAGTTCTCGGAACTTCGGCCTGAATCTGGGCCTGCTCCACCGGTGCACGCAAAGGTGTTTGAGCAGCCTCTGGATGAGGTTGCTCAAGGTGCACCTGATACCCCTGTGCGAGCGGAGCATACCCTGATTCCTCCCGAGGTTCGGGAACAACAGGATTTGGTGGAATAAAATTACCTTGATGCAACTCTGCCTGAGGTGTTCCCGCAGAAGACACAGGCTGCTGCGTAAACTCTGCCGCCTGCGCTGTTGGTGCACTCACCTCCTCCGGAGCCCTCATCTGACGCGCATCCAATGTCATAGAGCGCATTACATTGGGCTGAACCCGTGTGGAAAGAACAGGCTTCTTTTCTGCAACCTGAGAAGAAGATTCCTGCTTTTCTTCTGCGGACTTACCAAGAGCGGTCACCCGCATACCTTTTGTGCCGCCATAAGATTTGCGCGCTGACTCAGCCTCGATGCCCGTTGCCACAATGGAAACACGCATTCGACCTTCAAGCTTTTCCTCAAACGTGGAACCAAAGATAATATTGGCATTCGGATCAACCTCATCACGGATACGGTTACAGGCTTCATCTACCTCAAAGAGCGTCATATCCTGACCACCAGTTACATTAATAATAACCCCCCGTGCACCCTTCATTGATACATCGTCAAGAAGCGGGTTATTAATAGCGGCCTCTGCCGCCTCAATAGCCCTACGATCACCTTCGCCTTCACCGGTTCCCATCATCGCCTTGCCCATCTCAAGCATCGCAGAGCGGATATCGGCAAAATCAAGATTGATCAAACCTGGCATCACCATAAGGTCAGTTACCCCGCGGACACCAGACTGCAACACACCATCAGCCATTTTAAAAGCTTCGGCAAATGTTGTCTTCTCGTTAGCAACACGGAATAAATTCTGGTTTGGGATCACAATCAACGTATCTACATAATCTTGCATCTGTTCAATGCCGGCATCTGCCTGCGTCATGCGGTGCGTTCCTTCAAAGTGAAACGGCTTTGTCACCACACCAACTGTCAAAATTCCGCTATCACGGCACGCCTTGGCGATAACAGGAGCCGCTCCCGTTCCCGTTCCGCCGCCCATACCGGCAGTGATAAAGGCCATGTTGGAGCCCTCCAAATACTGCATCACATCATCCAGCGATTCATGAGCTGCCTTTTCACCGATCTCCGGCTTCGCCCCTGCACCAAGACCACCGGTTACACTCGCCCCCAATTGAAGTTTATCTTCACATAAAGACCCTTCAAGCGCCTGCGCATCTGTATTGCAGACAAGAAACTCGCACCCTTCAAGTCCTGATGAAATCATGTTATTCACAGCATTTCCACCAGCGCCGCCAATACCGACAACCGTAATTTTAGGGGATAGTTTTTGCACTTCAGGGGAGTGAATTCTAACGTTGAGCATAGACCTGAGCCTCCATAAGCAAGGATATAAAAGACAACTAAAAAGTTTTACTCTCTAAGCGCAAAATCTGGAGTTTCGCGCGAATTAAAGACCGTGTGTGACCTTACGAATCAACACTAATATTGTGTCATATGGATATGAGGATAGGCAATACAAGCTGTGTAAATGCCTGTGGATAAAATGAGGATATTTTTTACCAGTTTTCTTTCCACCAGCGCCCGAATTTTTCCCACAAAGACCCGGAACCTGTTTGCGCCAAGATATCTCCGGGTATTTCGTGGGAGCGGGTCGCCGCATATGTTATTAGACCTGCTACGCTCGAAAAAGCTGGTCCACTCATCGCATCGGGCAAACCGCTTAACTTGATCGGCAGCCCGAGACGCACCTGCTTGTCCAAAACAGTTTGCGACAAGTCACGCAAACCGGGGAGCTGGCTCCCCCCTCCGGTTATCACAACACGGCGCCCTACTGGGGCGTTCAAAGGTGCCTTTTCCAACTGCGCCTGAATAAATTCCAATATTTCTTCTAAGCGCGGCTGAATAATACCGATTAACAAGGACCTCGTAATTTGATTGGTTGCATGTTGATCATTCTCACCCAGTTTTTGCACCTCTATAACTTCATTTTCATCACTGGGCGCAACAAGCGCACTTCCATATAATGTTTTTAAACGCTCCGCATCTGTATTAGAACAAGTTAACCCTTTGGCGAGGTCATTGGTAATATGCCAGCTTCCAATAGGGACAGAGCCTGTGTGTATCACCTTCCCATCCTGAAAAATGGCAAAGCCCGTTGAACCAGCCCCCATATCAATGAGCGTACATCCCAAATCCATTTCATCCTCAACAAGGCATGCCAAACCGGAGGCGTAGGAGGAGCTACATAGTGCCTCTATATCTAGATGGCTTTGCTCCACACAATGAATAAGATTTTGTAATGGCCCCATATCGGTATCGACGAGATGAACATCCAGCTCCAATATGTTTCCCGTCATATCGACCGGGTCTTTAATGCCTTCCTGCCCGTCAATTTTACAACGAACCGGAATCGTGTGGATCAGCTCCCGGTCTTGCGCCATAAGTTGGTTTTGTGCTTCAGATAAAACCTTGTTGATGTCCTTATCTGCAACCCGCTTACCGGAAACATCCACCTGCGCCGAAATAATATGAGAAGAGGTATGTGTTGCGGGCACGTTGACTATAATATCGCGCAAAGGATAGCCCTTCATAGCACCTGCCGCCATGCTCTCAGCCATATGGACAACCTGCCGGATAGAGCTCCCCGCCTTCTCCAGATCCACCACAGCGCCGTTTTTGATTCCTTGAGAAGCCTGATAAGCGGCCCCCACAACCTCCACGCTGCCTTGCTGATCCACAACGCGCCCAATGATACAGGCATTTTTATGCGACCCTATATCCAGCGCCGCCAATAAGGAACCTTCCGGCTTATATTTTATCTTCATAGCTCTTTAAAAACCTGCTCCTTAATTTTCACTTTTGTCGCTCCCGCTCTCGTAATTTTCACTCCGGCCCGATTTGTTTTTTATCACAATACGTGATGGATGACGCATATCAATGAGAATAATATCCTTATCAAATATATTTTGATCCGCCTGCAATGTAACCAAGCGCCGAAGGCCAAGCGGCAAATCTTTTTCCGGCAACTGGATCACGATTCCATTTTTTAAAATCAAATCCCAGCGCCGTCCGGACATAAGGCGCAATGTCCCGATATAAGGGATAAGCTCAACTTCCGAGGCCAAAAGACCCATAAATTCAGGTGCCTGTTCCGGCGCATGCGCACCGATCAGAGTCACCATATCTTTGAAATTCTTCAAATGTCGGTCCGTGATCACTTGCCCCTTAACATCAACCAAAAAAAGCTTCCCCTTATTCTGCCACAGGGCAAGGGGCTCCTTCTCATCAATCCTGACATAAACCGTATCGGGAAAACGCCGTTCAATATGAACCGCATCCACCCAGGATAACTGCTCCACTTTTTCTTTTTTACTTGTCAAATCCTGCGCGAAAAGGGGAGAGCCTTTCTCAATATCCAAAGCGGTTTTAAGCGCCTTCAGGTCCGTATGACCCCGTCCTTCAATAACCAAATTTTGAACCTCAAACCCTATTTCAGAAGCTTCCGAGATAATGTAAGAACGCGCCCAGTCATAAGTCTTTAAGTGAGCATCTGAGAGAAAAAACCAGATAGACAACCACAGAAAAAAGATAGCCGCTCCACCATAAAGGCCGACCCGCTTAAGGAAGAAGATTATGCGCTCTGCTGATAGGCCGTTTCTTTTGAGGACACCTGAGCGTCCTTTATATCTTGCTTTGAATTGACCAGACCGTGACATTGTGCGGTTTCCACCAAATGAGAACAAAGTTGAGTAAAAGACATGCCGTTATGGACACATTGAGACGGGCCAATAGAGTCGGCTGTTAATCCCGGTTGATTGTTTATCTCCAAAAAGCACAAACCCTTAATACCTTTTGAATCATCATACCGGAAATCACAACGCGCCAAACCGTGACACCCTATGACATTATACACGCGTACAGCATAATCCAAAGCAGCTTCATAAACATCTTGTGGAATTTTTGCAGGCAAAACCAGCTCCGTGCGTGCGTCCTGGTATTTGGCCTCATAATCAAAAAAACCACCCGTGTAGGACACTATCTCCGTCACGGCTTGCGCCTTCCCATCCAACACCGCAACAGTCAGCTCCTTGCCCGGAATATATTCTTCTACCAATGCATGGGAACCGTAATTCCAGTTTTGAACAATAGAATCCAAATGATTGTCCCCTTCGTGAAGGATATGAATATCAACACTTGAGCCTTCATTATACGGTTTCACGACGTAAGGCCGCGCAACAGTAGACTCTGCCGCAACTTCCTCCTTTGTTGCCAAGCCACCTCCGGCCACTGGCACCCCGACACTTTCCGCCAGTCTTTTTGACATCACCTTATCCATCGCAATGGCAGAGGCCATCACGCCGGAATGGGTATAGGGAATTTCCAGCATCTCCAAAAACCCCTGTAAAATACCGTCTTCGCCTATACGCCCGTAAATATTGTTAAACACCACGTCCGGTTTAGGCGTGAGATCATCCATGAGTTTTTGGATATCTTTTGTGACCTCAATAACTTTTAAATCATACCCGGCCTCTTTCAACGCCGCTTCAACATGTTTACCTTTTTCAAGAGATACCTCGCGCTCCGCGCCCCAACCGCCAACCAACAACACAACTTTTTTACCCATTATCCCTTTTCTCCTATCCGCTTTATTTCCCAACGTAGCGCGATTCCAAATTTTTTCAAAACACGGGCCCGAATTTCCTCACCCAACTCTTCAAGGTCCGAAGCACTTGCCTCACCCGTATTAATCATGAAATTGCAATGCTTCTCACTCATCATTGCACCCCCAATTTTGAGGCCACGTCCGCCAACCTGATCTATAAGCTGCCAAACCTTTGTGTCCGGCGAAAGGCCCGCTTGTGACAACTCCAAGGCAGAAGGATTAGCAAAGGTGGAGCCTCCCGTTTTTTCACGGATTGGCTGGGACTCCTCGCGCTGCTCTTTAATCTGCGCGATTCGCGCCTTTACCTCTTCTGCCTCATCCGGCACGCCTTTCAACTTGGCCTTCAAGAAAATATAGTCAGCAGGCACCTCCACATGGCGGTAGGTCATGCCCATTTCATCAGGTGTCAAAACATGAATTTGTCCCTGCCGGTCTATGGCTTCACATTCAATGAGAACATCTTTCATTTCCGTGCCATAGCATCCCGCATTCATGCGCAGCGCCCCACCAATAGAACCCGGAATTCCGCTTAAAAACTCTAACCCTGCCAAACCATTTTCCGCCGCCACTTGCGCAACATTAGCATCCAGCGCAAGCGCACCTGCGCTCACAATATCACCCTCAACTTCAATTTTTGAAAACTCGCGCCCCAGACGAATCACAACACCGCGTACTCCTCCATCACGAATAATCACATTGGACATCACCCCGAAAACATGAACAGGAATGTCCGCCGGACAATTTTTTAGGAAATGCTGTAAATCTTCATGGTCCGTAGGCTTAAAGACAACATCCGCAGCTCCACCGCAGGTAAACCAGCTTTTCTTACCAAGCGCCACATTTTCTGTGTAACGCCCGAGGACTTGCGGCAAGCTCGACAACACACTCATGCCGTTTTCTTTTCTCTACGCTGAAACTCCTCATCCAGTTGCTCCGGCAGGGCATAGGCCCACTGGCTGATAGAACCTGCACCTAGGCAAATTACAAGGTCCCCTTCTTCCACAAAATCAACAATTTGCGTCGCCAAATCATCAACAGCGTTTAGTGTTTGCACGCTCTTATGTCCGTGCTCGGCAATGCCCGCAGCCAAATGCTCCTTATCGGCCCCTTCGATAGGTTTCTCACCTGCCTCATACACATCAGCGATGAGCACATGATCCGCCTCGTTAAAGCAACTGCAAAATTCGTCAAACAAGTCGTGAAGGCGGGAATAACGGTGCGGCTGCATCACTACGATGACCTTCTTTCCAGCCGCTTCAACGGCCTGACGCGCCGCCTTCAAAACGGAGCGTATTTCAACCGGATGATGTGCATAATCATCAATGACCGTAACGCCGTGACTTTCACCCGTTTTCGTAAAGCGACGTTTAACACCGCCAAAATTTTTAAGCGCAGTTTTAATAACCGCATCAGGCGCGCCCATTTCATGCGCAATCGCAATAGAAGAAAGTGCGTTTAGAATATTATAATCTCCGGGCATAGGAAGAAAAACATCCCGCATTATTTTTTCCTGCTTGTCTGGGCTCAACCAAGGCGCAAAATGCACATCAAAATGGCTCCCCGTGGCCTCCGTCCTAATATTAGAAGCACGTACATCGGCTTGCGAATTAAAGCCGTAAGTCACAATGCGCCTGTCAGAAAACCCGGGAATAAGCGCTTGCACCGCCGGATGATCAGAACAAAGCACAGCAAAACCGTAAAAAGGAAGGTTATCGATAAAACGTCTGAACGCAGCCTTGATATTATCGTAGGAGCCATAATGATCCAAATGCTCCGGGTCAATATTGGTCACAATCGCAACGGTGGCCGGGAGCTTGGTAAAGGTTCCATCACTCTCATCTGCCTCCGCCACAATCCAATCCCCCCCACCAACACGGGTATTGGTCCCATAGCGGTTAACGATCCCGCCATTAATCACAGTCGGGTCAAATCCGGCCTCTTCCAACATGGCCCCTACCATTGTCGTCGTCGTTGTCTTTCCATGCGTTCCAGCAATTGCAATCGACCATTTGAGCCGCATAAGCTCAGCCAGCATTTCCGCACGACGAACAATTGTTTTATGGAGCCTGCGTGCCTCCATCAATTCCGGATTATCATCTTTAATGGCAGAAGATATGATGACAATCGCCGCTTCTTTGACATGGGAACCATCATGCCCCACAAACACCTTCATACCCTTTTCACGCAAGCGCAAAACATTCGCGCTTTCAGATAAATCGGAGCCCTGGATTTCATAGCCCATCGCGTGAAGTACTTCGGCAATACCACTCATCCCGATGCCGCCAATTCCGACAAAGTGAAGCTTTCCAATATTTAAAGGCATTGCCCGCATCGTTTTTCTCCTGCTTAATTTACTTTACGCGCCTCTTACCTATTTATTTGTGTCCCTGTGTGAGATCAAAGGTCTTATGCGCGTCTTTGTCCCAGCCACTTGCCAACGCGGTCACTAGATTACCGAGCTTACGAGCCGCATCAGGCACACCGCAAGTTCTGGCATTTTCCGCAGCCCTGAACAAAGCCTCCGGATTTTGCAAAAACGTCTCCAACCGCGCCGATAACGCCTCAACCGTAAAGCCATCTTGCGTCATCACCCATGCGCCGCCTGCGTCAAAGACCGTATCCGCATTTCTCTTTTGTTGCTGATCTTTATGGTGCGGATAAGGCACAAAAATGGCAGGACGCCCCGCCGTTGTTACTTCTGCGACCGTGCCTGCTCCAGATCTGGCAATCACCAAATGGCAATTTGTCAAACGTTGTGCCACGTCATCGAAAAAGGTCGCAAGCTCGGCTTGTACACCCATCTCCTTATAAGCAGCTTCCACCTCTTCAATATCTTCTTGACGACATTGCTGAGTGATTTGAATGCGCGCGCGCTGTTCTTGTGATAGCTCCTTAATAACTTCGGGAAGCACTTGGGAGAAGATAGAAGCCCCTTGAGAGCCACCCAGCACCAAAACTTTCAACGGACCATCTTGTTTAATTTCCGGATAGGGTTGGTTATAAAGCGCCGCAATCTCAGGACGCACAGGATTGCCTGTAATAACCGAGCGCACAGCATCACTTTCGCTAATCGCCTCCACACTATTCCACGACAGGGCAATGCGATCCGCCTTAGGCGCCAATAACGCATTGGCTTTACCCAATATCGCATTTTGCTCATGAATAATGGTGGGAATGTCCTTTTTCTGGGCCGCGTAAACGGCCGGGAAAGACGGATAACCACCAAACCCAACCACAACGCTTGGCTTCAAACGATCAACAAGCTTTCCGGCCTGTAAACACCCCACCATCAGCAAAGCCCCTGATTTGAGTTTGCTTAGAAAACCCGAACGCATAGGAGCAGAAGCAAGAGAGTGGATTGCCGTGTCTTCAGGAAAATGACCGTATTTTTGACCACGCGCATCTGTGGCCACTGCCACGCGGTAGCCGCGCCCCGATAAATCACGCGCCAAAGCTTCCGCCGGGAAAATATGCCCTCCGGTGCCACCTGCACTGATTAAAATAAGTTGTTGTGTTTCCATTTCACTTCCCAAGCCTGTAGAGCTTCACTATACGCCTGATCGACCCTTGTAAGCAATACCCTCTCGCCTGTTGCGGCGGGTCAAGGCCAACACCATTCCCATCGTATAACTGATTGATAACAACGAAGATCCTCCGTAGCTCACAAAAGGAAGGGTCATGCCTTTGGCGGGTAGCAAACTCAAGGCCGAGCCCATATGGATGAGGGCCTGAACCCCAAACATACCAAGCAAACCACCAACTGACAGCATCACGAATAAATTACCGCTATCCATAACCCTATTCATGCCCCGCAGGATAATATATCCATACAAACCGATCAAAAGCAGGACAAAAATAAGGCCAAATTCTTCAGCCAAAGTCGAAAAAATAAAATCAGCATGTACGTCCGGCAGGCCAAGTTTCACCGTTCCCTGCCCCGGTCCCACACCAAACACACCACCTGCACGAAAAGCCTCCAGAGATTTTTCCACCTGAAAGGTGTCACCACTGCCCGGATTTAAAAACCGGTCAATCCGGCTTTGCACATGTGAGAATGAAAAATAGGCGATAACGAGAGCTAACACGCCCAACATAGCCGATAAAAACAAAAAACGAAGTGGTAAGCCCGCCAACACAAAAACGATAATCAGGCTACATGTCACCACAAAGGTCATGCCAATATCAGGCTGCAAGATAAGCAAACTCACAACAAGCGCATATAACCCTAAGGAAATTTTTACTCCCCAACTTTCAGATTTGCTTTTTGCTTTTGAAATAAACCACGAAATGACAACAATAAAGGCAGGCTTGATAAACTCACTTGGCTGCAATGAAAAGCCAGGTAGGCTAATCCACCTCCTCGCCCCTTTAATCTCCAAGCCATTGATTAATGTATAGATAAGCGCAAAAATACTTAAAACAAAAACAAGAGAAGATATCCGCCATACGCTCCGGTGGTCTAAAAATGACAAACTCACCATCATCAAAAAAGAAGGGACGAGAATGACAAGATGACGCAACACAAAATGATATTGATCCAATCCGATACGCATTGCTACAGGCGGGCTTGCCGTTGTGACAAGCGCAACTCCAACAGCAATCAAAAAGATGAGACAAACCAGCAATTTCCGATCAATTGTCCACCACCATTGGCCCAGTATTGATTGATCTGTTCTGGATAAAAAACTCATGAAATATGCGTCATCTTAACTTTAATGTGGCCAACCCGACCAAGGCCAAAATGACCGCAATAATCCAAAAACGTATTACAACTGTTGGCTCAGACCATCCTTTTTTTTCAAAATGATGATGAATGGGAGCCATCTTAAATACCCTTTTACCGGTGAGTTTAAACGAAGCCACCTGAACAATGACCGAAACAGTCTCAAGAACAAACAAGCCACCAATGATAATTAAAACCAGCTCATGCTTGACAATCATCGCAATCGCCCCAAGCGTTGCCCCCATAGACAAGGACCCCGTATCACCCATAAAGACCATCGCAGGCGGCGCATTAAACCACAAAAACCCCATACCGGCTCCAATTAACGCCCCGCACATAATGGCAAGCTCTCCACTTCCCGGCACAAATTGAATAGCCAGATAATCCGAAAAAACCGCATTTCCAACGATATAGCTGATAAAGCCGTAACAGCTTGCTGCAATCATAACAGGTACAATCGCCAACCCATCCAACCCATCCGTCAAATTCACCGCATTCGACGCACCCACAATCACAATCATGGAAAAGGGAATGAACAAGATACCAAGTGGCAAGAGATAATCTTTAACAAAAGGAATCGCCAAACCGGTTGATATTTCAAAAGAGGTAAAATTCAAATAAGCACTCACCGCAATAAAAGCGATCACAGCCTCAATCAATAATCTCACCTTTCCCGACACACCGTGATGCGACCTGCTCGTGAGCTTCATATAATCATCTGCAACACCCACAAGCCCAAAACCGAACAACACACCTCCAGTAATCCAGATATAAGGATTGGACAAATCCGCCCACAAAAAGACGGAGATTCCAACCGAGATTAAAATCATGAGGCCGCCCATTGTCGGCGTTCCCGCCTTTTTAAAATGACCTTCAGGACCATCTTGACGGATGGGCTGTCCTTCCTTTTGTTTTTTCTTGAGCCAATCAATCATCGCCGGACCGATAACAAAGCTGATAATCAGTGCCGTTAAAATCGCTCCACCTGTGCGGAAGGTAATATATTGGAACAGATTGAATATTCCGAACTCATCGGCCAGTGGAAATAAAAGATGGTAGAGCATGACTTAATTCGCTTTCTTTTTATTTTTTATTTTATCAGGAAGGGCACGCAAGGCCTCAATCACTGTTCCCATCTTGCTTCCCAAAGACCCTTTGACCATCACCACATCCCCCGGCACAAGAACATCAGGCACAATTTGTGCCATTTCTGCGCTTGTGTTCTTATGCACTGCCCGCTGATTGGCAGGTAGCTTATCATACAAATTTTGCATATGGGTTCCACAAGTGTAAACCAGATCAATATTTGACGCCTTCAATGGCAAGGCCAACTCCTCATGAAACTTGGCACTTTGCTTTCCCAGTTCCAACATGTCCCCCAAAACAGCAATACGCCGACCGCCACGCCCCGGATCAACCAGCGCCAAAACCTTAAAGGCCGCCTTCATCGCCTCCGGTGAAGCATTATAACTTTCATCAATCAATGTCACGGGATTATCTTTTTCTCCTATATCCAGATATTCTTTTTTGCCGCGCCCACTCATCGGCTCCAGCAAAGCAAGATGAGCAGCCGCTTTGCTAACATCTTGCCCGAACAAATCTGCACAAAGCAACACAGATAAGGAGTTTAGCGCCATGTGACGGCCCGGGATTTGCAGCTTATATTCTATTTCCTGCCCCGAAATATTGGCTTTAATAAGGCTGCCATTTTGCGCCTCTACACAGGAAATAATATGAGCGTCCGCCTGCGCGCTTTTACCAAAGGAAAACACTTTCAACCCCTTGTCTTTCGCCAACATTTCCAACAGATCATATTGCGCGTTATCACGGTTGAGAATAACGCTCCCACCTTCTCTCACCCCGTCAAAAATTTCAGCCTTGGCCTTTGCAATCCCTTCTATCCCGTCTTCAAAAAACTCAATATGCACAGGTGCCACTGTTGTAATGATCGCCACATCTGGCTTCACCATCTGGGAAAGCGGAGAAATTTCTCCTGCATGATTCATCCCGATTTCAAAAACCCCGAAATCCGCTCCCGCATGCATGGAAGCCAAGCTGTACGGCACACCCCAGTGATTGTTATAGCTCTTGATGCTCGCCGCAACCTGTCCCATAGCCCCGAAAGCACTGGCTAGCATTTCTTTTGTACTGGTTTTACCCAAACTCCCCGTGACGGCAACAATTTGTGCAGAACTTCTGCTTCTGGAGGCTCTTGCGAGATTTTCCATCGCCTGAAGTGTGTCCTCAACAATCAATAACCTGTCCGGCTCCACGCCTTCTACTTCACGCGAGACAATGGCCGCCACCGCACCTTTTTTGAAAGCATCTTCAACATAATCATGCCCGTCGCCATAATCGCCTTTGAGCGCAATAAATAAATCACCACTGCAAACCGTCCGGCTATCAATTGAAATACCGGTAGCACTCCAATCCCCCTCGGTTTCACAAGAAACAGCCTTACCCGCTTCTTTCGCTGTCCAAATTACATTTGATTTTATCATTTCCCTAAACCGCCTTTATAAAACCTTTAACAGCCCCTCTATCGCCTTTTGCACTTCTTCCACATCATTGAAAGGATGCACCTCACCATTGATAATCTGCCCTTTTTCATGTCCCTTACCTGCCACCACAAGAACATCACCTTCGTTGACTTCGCTCACGGTTTGCTGAATAGCTTTCGCCCGGTCCGCTATTTCAACCGCGCCCGGCGCTCCCTTTAAAATTTCGGCACGAATGGACTCCGCTTCCTCATATCTGGGGTTATCATCCGTCACAATGACCTGATCGGCTAAACTCGCCGCAACTTCTCCCATAATCTGACGCTTACCCGCATCACGGTTACCGCCACAGCCAAACAGACAAATCAAGCGACCGGAGGTGTGTGGCCTTAACGTTTTTAAAACAGATTCGAGTGCGCCCGGCTTATGCGCATAATCGACATAGATAGAGCCTTTCGGATGACCTGAAACAAGCTCCAAACGCCCTGCCACACCGCGTAATTTTTCCAATAAGGGAACATATTTTTCAGTTGTGCTATCAAGTGCGAACACACAACCCAGCGCACATAAGGCATTCATGACCTGAAATTCTCCCACCAAAGGAAGCTTCACATGGTGCTCCACACCGGCAACGGAAATATGAATGTCTTGGCCATAATCTTTAGGAATACGGGACAGCAACTTGATATCCTCTCCTTTTTGCCCGAAAGATAAGAATTGAATTTCCTTTTCAGTACAGATTTTTTCTAACTGTTCAAAAAATTCATCATCTGCATTGAGGACCGCCGCGCCACCCTCAACCAAAACCTCTTGAAATAGCCTCGCCTTGGCCTCAAAATAGGACTGCATATCCTTGTGATAATCCAGATGATCTCTGGAAAGATTCGTAAAAGCCGCGCACTTAACTTTTAAACCATCCAGGCGGTACTGGTCCAATCCGTGACTGGATGCTTCGATCGCCAGATGGTTAATACCAACAGAGGCTAAATCCGCAAGCTCCGCATGCAATGTTTCGGTACCGGGCGTTGTCAAGCGTCCGTCTTGGCGGATACCCGGCCCCCTAATACCCAGCGTGCCAAGAGAGGCGCATTTCTTTGTACCGGACAAATGCCAGAGCTGCTGAATAAAAGAAACAACAGATGTCTTGCCGCTTGTTCCTGTCACCGCCACGATATTTTCGGGCTGAATTTTATAAAATTTTGCCACAATTTTGGCAAAGTCAAACCGGACATTATCTGATTTTATAAATTCAACACCCTCATCAAATTCTTCTAAACCACCCACATCGCTTGAAAGCAGAATATATTGCGCTCCGTGTGCAATCGCATCTTCAATATAATCCTCCCCCCGCACCTTGTTACCGGGTAGCGCCGCAAATAAATACCCCTTCCCGACCTGACGGCTATCCGAGGTCACTCCTTGAATTGGAACACCTTCCATGACATCAATAAATTCTGCTACATTCATTTCCTACCAACCTTTAAATTTCCTATAAAATCCCTTACAATATTCCTTGTGCAATTTGTTGTTTATCTTTCAAAGAATCCTGAGGCAAAAGCGCCTCTACCTCTTGATCAAAACGATGAGTATCTTTCGACGGCTTTAATCCCATAATCGAAATCATAGAAGTGATAACCTTTGATACCGCAGGCGCAGCCACCCACCCTCCAGTTGCATAACCATAAGTTTCCTTTGTTCCCTTAGGTTCATCCAGCATAATGAAAACGGCATATTCCGGCTTATTCATCGGAAATACACCTAAGAAAGAGGAGATCAGCTTTTGATCCTGATAACCGCCCTTTCCGGGTTTTTCTGCCGTACCTGTTTTGCCGCCAACCAAAAACCCCTCGACTTCTGCTTTGCTGCCAGTCCCTTGCGTAACGGTTAAACGCATCATCTGACGGACACGGTGCGCCGTTTCCTTCGATACAACCCTTTCATCAAGCGCGCTCTTTCCCTCAACCATCTGTTTCACAAGTGTCGGCATTACCAACTTTCCACCATTCACAACAGATGCTACCGCCCGCACGAGTTGAAGCGGTGATACGGCAATGCCGTGCCCGTAAGATGCAGTTAATGTACTCACCTCCCGCCAGGGATCGGGAATAAGAGGACTTCCCACCTCCGGCAAATCAAAATCCGGCTTTTGCAATAAGCCTAAATCATCATAGAAGTCTTTAAATTTCTCACTCCCGATTTTTTGCGCCATCAAGGCCGTACCAATATTAGAGGAATGAATGAAAATCTCCGGAACACTTAAAACCCGGTCTTCAGGGTGGTAATCTTTAATCTGAAAGCGCCCCACCTTAATAGGTTCGCGTGTGTCAAAGGAATCGGATAACGCGTTATTTCGGTCTTCCAGATACTTCGCCGTTGTGAAAATTTTAAAGATTGAGCCAAGCTCATAAACACCTAAACTTGTCTTGTTAAATATTTCACTTTTTTCCGCCTCCGCATAACTATGCAGATCATAATCGGGCAAGGATGTGAGAGCCAAAAGCTCACCATTTTGAACATTCATGACGATGCCCGCACCACCAACGGCCTCATATTTATCAATGGCTCCAGCAATTTCACGTTTCAGCGCATGTTGTATACGCGCATCTATTGTGAGCTCTAAGTCTTTACCTTGAGCTAAAAAATCATCAAACGAGCTTTCTATTCCGGACAAGCCCTGCCCATCACTTCCCGAAGCTCCGACAATATGGGATAAAAGGTTTCCATGCGGATAGGTGCGCCTTGTGTCTTTCTTAAACCCAATAGCAGGATGTCCCAATTTCAAAACTTCTTCTTGTTGTTGCGGAGTTATATTCCGTTTAACCCAGACAAAACGCTTATTGCTTTGCAGTTTTTTTAATGCCTCTTCTTCTAAAAGAGCGGGAAAGATATTTTTAATATCTCTTGTCAGCTCACGTGGTTCACGCACCAGTTTTGGATCGGCATAAAGCGATAAAAACGACAATGACCTACCGATTAAAACACCGTTCCGGTCGACAATATCTCCACGCAAAACATCACTTTTTTGTGATATCTGCATGTAATCTTTTTGTATCTGGTATGAGTTCCCTTGAATAACCGCAAGGTCTATAGACCTCGCCAGAACAACGATAAAGCAAATCACAAACAACCCGCCAAGAAAAACAAGTCGTCCACGCGCCATCTCAAGCGCACTTTCATGCATCCCGACAAAATATATTTTTTTCTTCTGGGTTGTCATTTGATTCATCACAACCCTTCTGCCAATGTGCGGTTTATAAGCCCTTCCATCTGATCTCTAGTTTGATCATCTGTAGTCCGATCACCCGACCTCAAAAATTTTCTAGTGGGCTTGGGGGCAGGTGTCGGCGGAACAATATTTTCCGGTAAAGAGTTAGAAATCAAAACACTCCCTGTCATAGAACCAGAATGGGGACGGGAACGCGAATATTTTTCCGCCAAAAGCTCTAACCTCTCGGGTCTGTTTAAATATTCCCACTCCGCCGATAACAGCCGAATATTTTCTTTTTCATCGCTCACATTTTGATTGGCCTGATACAAACTTACATCCAAACGCTGAACCGACTGGCTCGTCCAAAACAAAACCGCACCCAACGCAACCGCCAACACAAGAAAGAAAAGACCTGATAACCTGATCATACGCCCTCCTGCTGAACTGGATGTTGAGTGCGCACAGCAACGCGCATTTTGGCAGAACGGGAACGGGAATTTTGCTGGATCTCAGCATGATTCGGCTGAATAGCCTTACGGGAAGGAAGGGTAAAACTTGGCATGAAGTGAGTTTCTACGACCTGCGGCACATGACGGGACGCATTAGTGTGATAGCCGCCACGGTTATAAAGAAAGGCTTTGACGATACCATCCTCGAGAGAATGAAAGGACACAACCACCAAGCGCCCCCCTTCAAATAAAAGAGATTCCGCTGCACTCAGGCCACTTTCAAGTTGGCCCAACTCATCATTCACAGCAATGCGAAGCGCCTGAAATGTTTTGGTCGCCGGATCGATTTTATCCTTCGGCGAAGGAGGTACCGCACTATGAACAGCGTCTCTTAATTGAAAAGTTGTTTCAATATCCGCAACACTACGCGCTTTTACAATCGCCTTGGCGATACGTCTTGAACGATGCTCTTCTCCATATTGATAGATAAGATTGGCTAGCTCTTCTTCGGGCAGTTTATTCACCAAATCTGCTGCGGTATGTCCTTCGCCTTTATTGTCCATACGCATATCAAGCGGACCGTCAAAGCGGAAAGAAAACCCGCGCTGCGCCTGATCAAACTGCATAGAGGACACGCCCACATCAAGCACAAAGCCATCTATATACTCAAAACCAGCCCCCCTGACCAGCTCAAGCGCGTTACCAAATTCCCCTTGAATAAAGACAAAACGCTCCCCGAATTTTTCGCGCAAAATTTCTACATATTTTAAAGCCTGTGGATCACGGTCAATTGCAATCACGGTGCAATCTGCCGCTTCCAAAAAGGCCGATGTGTAACCACCCGCGCCAAAAGTGCCATCCACATAAACCTCCCCATCACGGGGAGAAAGAGCAGACAAAACCTCATCCAGCATCACAGGAAAATGTTCGCTCATGCCACACCTCCCCCGTTTTGAGTTTTATTGTTTTGAACTTTAGGAATGGTCAACCCTTCTGCGCGCACATTTTCCCGCGCCGCCTCGCGCCGTGCTTCATACAATGCCGGATTCCAGATATGAAACTTGGCACCCAACCCAACAAAGCAAGCCTGATCCTCCAACTTTGCAAAATCAATCAGAGAGGTGGGTAAAATAATGCGTCCCTCTCCATCCATCGGGAGCTGTTGCGCCTCTCCAAAAACAGATGTTGCCAAATCATCCTGCTCGGCAGAAAACAAATCAAATTCATCCAACCGTTCACCGATCTCTTGCATCGTCGAGCGGGAAAATCCTTCCAAGCAATCGTGATTATTGGAACGAAACAAGACGACACCCTGAAAAGACTGCCCTGCCATTTCACTGCGAAAAGACGAAGGCACGGACACCCGCCCCTTCTTGTCTATTTTATTCACATATGTTGATAAAAATAATGGCATTCACGCCCCTTAAAACACCTCTTGAGAATAGCCTGAATCCCACAGAAATGGAAATTCATGGATATATATGGGATATCATGGGTTAAGCCCCCTCGTCAATTGCCCCAGAGCGCCCAAACCCGCTTCATACACATGAATTTCAGACACAGCAAAAAAATGAGCAAATTCAGTAATTCCACCCACCCGCTTTAT
>JALEGH010000032.1 GCA_022763065.1 Alphaproteobacteria bacterium | reverse complement strand
CTCCTTGGGCAGGAAAAATTGAGCGAGCGGGATTGCAAAGACCTTTACGAGAAATATTTTAATTTCGGCGTTGAACGCGAAACCTACCAGCGAGCCGGTGATCAGATCAATGCAACGCTTCATGATGTTTCGAGCCTAATGCAAGGTGTCAAAACAACGACAGTGCAATTTACCGGCAAGCTCAAAGGGGCTACAGAGAAATTTACGGATATTATAATTCCGGATGAGCTACAAACCCTGATCAATTCAATCGCCAAAGAAACGGAGATGATGATCAAATATAACGAGGAGCTTGAAAAACGTCTCGAGCAATCCTCGAATATGATGTTTGAGCTCAAACGTGATATGGAGCGTATCCGGCGTGAGGCGGTGACAGATGGGCTCACGGGCCTTGCCAACCGTAAAGCCTTTGATGAGCAAATTGGGCGTTTATGCCGTGAATCGGAAAAAAGCGGCCAGATATTCTCTTTGGTCATGGGCGATATTGACCATTTTAAAGGCTTCAATGATACGTACGGTCATCAGGTAGGAGATCAGGTGTTGCGCCTTGTTGCCATGACCTTGGTGAATGAGGTAAAGGGACAGGATATGGTGGCCCGCTATGGTGGGGAGGAATTTGCGATTTTACTACCCGGTACCAATGCGAATGCCGGTAAGGTGGTAGCAGATAATTTGCGCAAGGCGGTTGAGAAAAAAGAAGTCTTCAATAGGTCTACGGGTGAGAATTTAGGACAAATCACCATTTCTATGGGCGTGGCACAATTTTACGGCAATGAAGAGCCAGAGGACCTGATCCGCCGGGCGGACAAAGCATTGTATGCATCCAAAAATAAAGGCCGCAATCAGGTATCTACGGCCCCTACCCCTCACGAAATGCAAGATTGATAGCACCTACTCTTGCACATACGCATTTCCCGCGATACCAATAGAGCATGAATTTCACGATTGATTATGACCCACGTGCGGAGCAACAAGCGCTCCAAACCTCGCCTCAAGATTCGCCCCTGATGGCGGAGCTTAATCCGGCGCAGCGCGAAGCAGTTTTACAAACGCAAGGTCCCGTTTTGGTGCTGGCAGGAGCCGGAACAGGCAAGACCCGCGTACTAACCACGCGTTTGGCTTATTTGATTCAATCCGGCCAAGCCTTTCCGGGGCAAATTCTGGCCGTGACATTTACCAACAAGGCCGCGCAGGAAATGAAAGAGCGGGTCAGCGCTTTGCTCGGCGGCACGCCGATTGAGGGGTGGTGGATCGGGACATTCCATTCCTTGGCCGCACGTATGCTGCGCCGTCACGGCGAGCTGGTAGGGCTTGGCAGTGATTACACAATTTTGGATGCCGATGATCAGGTGCGGCTGGTCAAGCAGCTCATGGAAGATCGAGGGCTGGACACCAAAAAATCACCTCCCAAGGCGGTGGCGGATAAAATCAGCTCATGGAAAGACAAGGGAAAAATTCCGGCAGCTGTTGCACCGGAAGAAGTCGGAGATCTGGCAAATGGCAAAGCGCTGGAGATTTACGCCGCCTATCAGGAGCGCTTAAAAACCTTAAATGCGTGTGATTTCGGGGATTTATTGCTTCATGTGATTACGATTTTAAAAGACCCGAAACATGCCGATATTCTGGCCGATTATCACAGACGGTTTAAATATTTGCTGGTCGATGAATATCAAGATACCAATGTGGCGCAATATTTGTGGCTGCGTCTATTGGCGCAAGGTACCGGCAAAAACGGGGCCAGCAATATTTGTTGTGTCGGGGATGATGACCAGTCGATTTACGGCTGGCGCGGGGCGGAGGTGGATAATATCTTGCGCTTTGAAAAGGATTTTCCGGGGGCAAAGACTGTACGTCTTGAAGAAAATTACCGCTCTACCGGTCATATTCTGGCTGCGGCCAATGGTGTGATTGCGGGCAATAGCGCCAGACTAGGCAAGGAGCTTTTCACAAGCGGTGAGCAAGGTGAGAAAATAAACGTACACGCCTTATGGGACGGCGGCGCGGAAGCGCGGTGGCTCGGCGAAGAGGTTGAAGCGTTGCAGGGCAAAGGTCAGAAATTATCTGATATGGCCGTGCTTGTACGTGCCGGATTTCAAATGCGCGAATTTGAAGAGCGCTTTATTCAGCTAGGGCTGCCCTACCGGGTGATTGGGGGGCCGCGCTTTTATGAGCGCCGGGAGATCCGTGATGCGCTGGCTTATCTGCGGGTGGTGATGCAATCCCATGACGATTTGGCATTGCAGCGTATTATCAATGTACCCAAACGGGGAATCGGTGATGCGACGGTGCAAACCCTCAATATCCATGCTCGGGCACGAAATATCAGCCTCTATCAAGCCATTATAGACCTCACCCAAACGGGCGAACTACGCCCGAAGGTCAAAACAACGCTTATGAAGCTCATAGATGATTTTGAGCGCTGGAAATCGCTTATAGACACAACCCATCATGCAGAGCTGGCCCAGCAAATTTTGGACGAATCCGGCTATGTCGCCATGTGGCAGGCGGATAAAGCGCCAGATGCGCCGGGGCGGGTTGAGAACTTAAAAGAACTTAGCGCGGCGATGGATGAATTTGAGAGCTTACAGGAATTTTTGGAGCATATTGCCCTTGTCATGGAAAGCAAGGAGGGCGAGACGGCCGATTCCATTACCCTCATGACCTTGCACGCGGCCAAGGGGCTGGAATTTGATACGGTGTTTTTGACGGGCTGGGAAGACGGGCTGTTCCCCTCCCAGCGCTCTATGGATGAAAGCGGCCTAAAAGGTCTGGAGGAGGAGCGAAGGCTGGCCTATGTCGGCATTACAAGAGCGCGCAAAAAAGCGTACATCTCCTATGTGGCCAACCGCTATATGTATGGCCACTGGGTAAATGCTTTGCCCTCGCGCTTTGTCGAGGAATTGCCGCCAGAGCATATCAACGTGCGCGCCGAAAACGGATTATATGCACCGGGCAGATCATCGCATTGGGATTCTTCGGGGGACTCCTCAGGGACGAGTACGACACAAAACGTACGTACGCATACATATAGCACCGAAAAATCTACAGCTGATGGGGCGCTTAAAACCGGTGACCGGGTTTTTCATGACAAATTTGGCACAGGCACAATCATCCATATTGATGGGCAAAAACTGGATATCGAGTTCGAAGAAGAGGGGCATAAACGCCTCATGGAGAGTTTTGTCAGTAAAGTTTAGGCTATATCGACATTTTACTTTTTGCACAGTATAGTCATTCCAATTAATAAAGAGACATCAAAAGAGACGATAGATGAGCAAAATAATCTGTATTTTTGGCGGTACGGGATTTTTGGGCAAATATGTAACCCAGGAGCTCGCCCGCGCCGGATATCGCATCAAAATAGCCACGCGCTACCCCGAAAGTGCTTATGAGCTTAAAACATACGGCGATGTCGGTCAGATTGTGCCTGTGGCCTGTGATTACAGGGAAGGCGGCGATGTAGATGATCTGGTGAAGGGGTGTGACGCCGTTATTAATTTGATCGGGATTTTATATGAGAAGGGCAAAAATAATTTCGCCCGCATCCATATTGATGTACCGGAGCGTATCGCCAAGGCCTGCGCGAAGCACGAAGTAAAAAGCTTTGTTCATGTTTCGGCGCTCGGGATAGATAAGGCACATTCCAAATATGCGAAGTCAAAATTAGCGGGAGAGGAAGCGGTATCCAAGGCATTCCCGAAAACCACAATTCTACGCCCCAGCGTTATTTTTGGTCCCGGAGATGGATTTTTTAACCTATTTGCAAAGCTTTCCTGTTTTTTACCTGTGCTGCCGCTTATTGGTGGTGGGGAAACGAAATTTCAGACTGTCTATGCCGATGATATAGCCCATGCCATTGCCAAAATTGTGCGGGCTGGTGCGCAAGGAAAACAGGATTATCAGGACAAAATTTATGAACTCGGTGGACCGGAAATTGTGAGTTTTAAAGAGATTTACGGACGGCTGTTTGAACAAACAAACCGTCCCCGTGCGCTAATTTCTATTCCTTGGGGTGTGGCCAAGTTTCAAGGCGCCATTTTAAGCCTTATGCCAAAACCGCTTTTGACCAGAGATCAGGTTACATCCCTTCAAAGCGATAATGTGGTATCAGATAAGGCGCTAACATTTGATGATTTAGGGATTGCCCCCAGCGCAATGGAAAGTGTTTTGCCGGAATATTTGTCGTGCTATAAGCGTGGCGGCCCTTTTAGTGGTGAAAAAATAACGTCATTTTGACACAATTGTAGATGAGTTTATTTTTATGAAGATGCGTATTTTTATTTTACTTCTTTTTGTGTTCTGCCTGACTGGCAACGGAACGAGTGGCGGGCAAAGTGCGGCTGCCCAGAACTTTTCTATTGCCGTGAGTGTGAATGAAGATGCTATCTCCGAAAGCGATGTCAAAGACCGAATGAAACTGATGATGGCTTCTGGCGGCGTTAAACCAACTTCAGCCAATACCGGGAAATTTAGACAACAAGCAATAGACAGCCTGATTGAAGAACAAATCAAACTGCAAGAGGCCAAAAGGCAAAATATCAATGTGACCGAAGAAGACGTTGCAAGAGGGTTTTCAGCATTGGCGCAACAAAATAATTTAAGCGCGGAGCAGTTTGAGCAAGTCATGACGCATCAGGGCATTCCCAAATCGACGCTATTGCATCAGGTGAAATCACAAATTGCGTGGAGTAAAGTGGTGACCTCTGTTCTGCGGCCTGAAATTGATGTGAGTGAAAGTGATATTAATGCGCGTATGGAGCGTATCCGTGATGATTTGGGGCAAACCGAATATCTGGCAGGTGAAATTTTCTTACCCGTGGGAGGAGAGCCGGGAACAAGCGAAGCCGAAATCAAAGCATTGGCAGATAAAATTATTGCCGAGATTAAATCAGGCCGTGCGCCTTTTAAGGTGGCGGCGGCGCAATTTTCAAGAAGCGAAAGTGCCGCGCGTGGCGGCGATCTTGGCTGGATCAAGGCTGGAGATTTGCCCAAGGAGCTGGACCGGGTGGTCACAAGTTTAAGTGACGGGCAGATCAGTCCGCCTATCAAGGGGTTGTCAGGATACTATATTCTTACAGTGAGTGAACGCCGCACTGCTGATGAAAGCACCATGCCACAGCCCGATGACGTGCTCAACACCATTGGGCTAGAACGCCTAACCCGTTTGCAAAAACGCTATTTGGAAGATTTAAAATCTGCCGCCTTTATCAAATATCGTGATTGATAAAGTGACGCGTGACGTAAAAGAAACTCTTTCCCGATTACCTCCTTTACGTGATGTTATTCGCAATCACGATTTACGCGCGGAAAAAAAATTCGGCCAGAACTTTTTGCTGGATTTAAACATTACCGATAAAATTGCCCGTAGCGCTGGTGATTTATCGGATTGCACAATTTTTGAAGTTGGTCCGGGTCCGGGCGGTCTAACCCGCGCGCTTCTATCACAAGAGGATATCTCAAAACTCGTTGCGCTTGAAATTGATCCGCGAGCAGTTGCGGCTCTTGAGGACTTAAAAAAAGCAGCCGGTGATAAGTTTGAGATTGTGGAAGCTGACGCACTGGAAGTAGATTTGATCGCTTTAGCACCGCAATCACCAAGGGCCATTGTGGCCAACTTACCTTATAATGTAGCGACGCCGCTTTTGATCAAATGGCTGAAAGATATTTACCAAAACCGAAATGCTTACCGTTCCATGACACTTATGTTTCAAAAGGAGGTAGGACAACGCATTGCAGCCAAATTGGGAGATAAACATTATGGACGCTTGAGCGTTTTATCTCAGTGGCTTTGTGATGTAAAAATCCTTTTTGATTTACCGCCGCAGGCTTTTACACCGCCGCCAAAGGTAACTTCCAGCGTCGTGTGTTTTAGGCCCAAAGAGCTGTCTGAAAATGTGCCGGATATAGAAGCGGTTGAGAAAATAACCGCTCAAGCCTTTGGTCAACGACGGAAAATGGTCCGGCAATCTCTAAAACCTTACCGGAAATTTTTCGGTGACGTAGGTTTGGAAGAAACGATGCGCGCCGAAGAAATAAGCGTAGAGCAGTTTGTGGAGCTCGCCCACATCGTTTCTACAGCCAAATAAATTTAAAAAAACCTAAAGACCTTCGGTAAGTCCGCGAACAAAATCGGACAGGCCAACACGGCGGTGACGTTTGAGGCGCTCCGCATCCAAAATCATTTGTGTCCGCTTGATCGCCTCGTCAATATCGCGGTTAATCAACACATAATCATATTCCGAATAATGGGTCATTTCGTCATTGGCCTTGGCCATGCGGTCACGGATTTGGGTATCTGTTTCAAGCGTGTCCTTGGAGCGGTTCCGCAAGCGATTTTCAAGCTCCTTTGCGCTAGGCGGCAAAATGAAAACCGTAACCAGATCATCACGCGCCATTTCGGAGAGTTGCTGGGTCCCTTGCCAGTCAATGTCGAAAATAACATCCTTACCGGCCTCAAGTGCTTTTTCAACAGGCGCGCGCGGGGTGCCGTAATAATGGCCAAAAACCTTAGCATGTTCCAACATTTCCCCGTCATCAACCATGCGGTTAAATTCTGCCGTATCGACAAAATAATAATCCTGACCCTGCACTTCACCTGCGCGGCGCGGCCTCGTCGTCGCAGAAACCGATACAACAAGATTATCGTTTTGTTTCAAAAGCGCGCGGCTGATCGTCGTCTTTCCTGCACCCGAAGGAGAAGATAAAACATACATCAAGCCCCGTCGTTTGAGTTCTTGAACCTCTGTCATGCCACCTATTTTAACGACATTCATCCACTCCACAAGGGCTGTTTACGCCTTATCGACATGTCTATATGATAAATATTATGAAAGATCCGAAATCTATTCTGATAACAGGCGCTTCCAGCGGGATTGGCAAAGCCTTAGCGCTTCACTATGCCGCGCCGGGTGTGTTTTTGGCATTGGGGGGAAGAAATGCCGAGCGTCTGGAAGAGGTAGCCAAGCTGTGCGAAAAAAGAGGCGCCATCGTTACTTTCGAATTGGTGGATGTTTGTGATGCACAAGTGATACGGGAGTGGGTTGAGGCAGCTTTTGATAAAAGCGCTGGGCTCGATCTGGTGATTGCCAATGCCGGTATCTCGGGCGGGACATCGGGACGTAAAGAAGGAGAGCCGCTCAGTGAAGCGCGCCGGATTTTTGATGTAAATTTATATGGTGTCCTCAACACGGTGGAACCGGCTTTAGAGAAAATGAAACAGTACCCGCAAAATGGACAAAAGGGCGGACAAATTGCAGTTATGGCTTCTTTGGCGGGGTTTCGCGGTTGGCCCAGCGCACCTTCCTATAGTGCCTCCAAGGGAGCAGTGCGCATGTACGGGGAAGCTTTGCGCGGGAGCCTCAAACATTATCCAAATATTGCGGTGAATGTTATTTGCCCCGGATTTGTAACCAGCCCGATGACGGATGTGAACGACTTTCCCATGCCTTTTAAGATAAGCGCCGAGCGCGCGGCGCGAATTATTGCCGCAGGACTCGCTAAGAATAAAAGCCGTATTGCCTTTCCTTGGGTAATGTACGGAATTGTCGGTTTGATCGGGATGCTGCCGGACTGGCTCGCGCAGATCATATTAAAAGATACACCGGAAAAAAGTTCATTTGGGCAGTAAGCCCAAAACCCGTTCTACCGATAGATTTTCCAAATTTGATTTCTGAATGGTTTGTACATTCTCCCCCAAGGGCGCATGGCGGTGCGGTTTGCTATGAGCAGAAAACAGCACGAAGGTCTTGCACCCGGTAGGGCCTATCATGTGCATGGGGCCGGTATCGTTACCAATGGCGAATTGTGTGTGCCGCGCAAGTGCAGGTAAATCTTCCAGTTTTGTTTGGCCGGACAGGTCAGTGACATGGGGACAGCCTCTTTTAATATGTTCCATCACATCTTTTTCGGCATCTGTTCCGATTAAAACGGGCATGATCTTTTTTTCATACAAGTCTCGACATAGCGCGGCGTAATGCCGCGCAGGCCAGCGTTTTTCAGGCCGCTTAGGCGCACTTCCGGGAACAATAAGCGCGTAATTTTCAGGCAAAGAAAAGTGCGCAATATCTGATATGAGCCAGCCAAGATCATCAATTCCGATATTTTTAATACCCGCCAGGCCCAATGTCTGGACATGGCCCTCAAAAGCCAGACCGGCGGTGCGTTCCGGTGAAGTGTTCCGGTGTGAAGCCCCTTTGGCAATGCCAACCCATTCAGGTTTAGAAGAAAAAAGTTTAAAATAAAGTCCCGTGCGATCGTTATTTTGCAAATCATAAATGCGGGAAAAATTGCCGTCATTTAATTTATTACGTTGTGCCAACCATTTATAAGGCTGAAACCATTTAGGGAGCTCATCAATCCAGATATGATCAATATAGCCGGATTTTTCAGCTAGAGCGGCATAAGGCTTAGTCGTCAAAAGCGTAATTTTCGAATTCGGATGATACTCACGGATGGCTCTCATGGCCCCAAGCGCCTGAATAAAATCCCCCAAAGCACCTAATTTAATGACCAGAATATGTTTCATCTGTCCTTTACACGCGCTCCATCTATGCTGCTTTGTTGGTTGTTTGCCCTTGGGAAGCAGAAAAAGGCTTGGCATCATATTTTTCCTGCAAAATTTCGGCATAAACATTCATGGTCTTATCCATCATCTTTTCGCGCGTAAAATTCTGGACGACATGGTTCATCGCCTGTGTAGCCAGAATGCTGCGCTGCGACGGTGTTAAATCAAGAGCCTGATGAATACATTGGACCAAACTTTCCGGATCCTCCGGCGGGATCAGCCAACCGGTTTCATTGCGCAAAACCGTCTCTTTCGCACCACCGTGATCAGTGGCAATAACGGGTTTGCCCATTGCTTGCGCCTCCACAGGGACGCGGCCAAACCCTTCCGGATCGGTAGAGGCCGATACTACAACGGTAGACAACATATAGGCCGCAGGCATGTCGTCGCAATGATCGACAATACGTACCTGCTTTTCCAACCCAAGAGCACGCACCTGATCTTCCAATTCATTGCGGTAACTTTCCCGACCTTGGTCTGAGCCGATTATAACGCAAAAAACATCTGGTCGTCCCAAACGCGCCATGGCTTCAATCAAAACATGATGCCCTTTCCAGCGCGTTAAACGTCCGGGCATGAGAATAATACTGGCCTCATCCGGCAAGCGCCACTGGGTTGAAAGTTTGATCATTTGCGCCGGCGTAACGACATTGGGATGAAAACGCTCAAGCGCAATACCGCGGTGGATAAGGCGGATATTGCGCCGGTCAATCTTATAATTTTCAAGCAGATAATCAGCCACATAACGGGAAATCGCAATGACACGCTCCCCTTTGGCAATAGCCGAGTTGTAAAAACGTTTTGCTTTGCCTGAAATATTATATGGCGCATGACAAGTTGTCATGAAACGTGCCTGCGTTCCGTGACAAGCGCGCAAAGCCGACCATGCGGGTGCGCGGCTCCTCACATGCACGATATCAACATTATGCTCATTAATAATTTTGCGTAACCGTTTGATATTGCGCCACATTGTCACGGGGTTTTTGCTGTGAACCGGTAGATCAATATGGGTGGCACCGACACGGGCCAGCTCGTGCACGCGGCTGCCTGCGTTGGAAACTACAATGGCCTTGGCACCGCCACGCATAATCTCTGCAGCAACATCAATACAGCCCTGCTCCGCTCCACCAGCTCCAAGGGAAGGGATGATTTGCATGATGACAGGGCTTTGTGGAATTTGGCTCATATTTGCTTATCATTAATGACTGGAAAAAATTCAACCAAAGATTTAGCATATTTAAGGTAAAAAACCCAAAACAAACCGAAAAAAAGGATACTTGCGTAAAGATGACACAGTTTCTCATCCGCGAAAACGCTCCAAAACTTGCCTATATGCATGTTGAAGGAGAAAATAAGGACAAGCCAACAATCATGTTTTTGGGCGGTTTTCGCTCCGATATGGAAGGTACCAAAGCAACTTATCTGGAAAAATGGTGTGAAATTGAAGGATATGGCTATATTCGCTTTGATTATCGCGGACATGGGAAGTCAGGCGGCGCATTTGAAGAAAGCTGTATCAGTGAATGGATACAGGATGCACAGGATATCTTGGATCATTGTGTTAAAAGGGACCCGGAAACAGGAGAAGCAACAAAAACACCCGTGATTTTGATCGGCTCTTCTATGGGAGGGTGGATTTCCTTGCTATTGGCGCTTAAGCAATCTGAAATTATTCAGGCTTTGATCGGTATCGCCGCCGCGCCTGATTTTACGAGCTGGATGGAGCGTGATATGACCACGCAACAATATGTACAGCTCAAAGATCAGGGCTTTTTCGATCTGCCCAATGATTATGATGAGCCTTATAAAATCACGCAAAAATTGCTGGATGACGGGCGGGATCATTCTTTGTTAAATGGTGAGATCAAGCTCAATATTCCTGTACGCCTTATTCAGGGCAAAAAAGATACCGCCGTGCCGTGGCAAACGGCAGAAAAGATCAAAGAAGCGCTGAGCTCGACAAATATTGAGATTATCTACCGCGCAGAAGGCGATCACAGCCTGTCAACACCCGAAGACCTCGCCGTTTTGTGTGATGTGATTAAAAAACTTTAGAGTGGTGTAAGAGCTATTTTTTCTTGAACTTCATGTTGCTGGACTTGGCATGCCTGTACACGGCATATTCATCCGATTTGTGAGATCCTATTTTCGAATGTCTAGCAAAGGGCCATACGCCTAAAACAAAGGCCATCAAACTATAAACACTCCCTAAAAAGAAGGGGAAAGAGGCCACAACCATGGTCGGAAGCCGTAATATCGGATCAATCTGCGCGCGCCAAGCTTCATGAGTTATGGCATCACGGGCCCCCCGCATCGTAGCGGGAGAATATTCACTCCAGACCCAGCCCAGATCACTCACCAGAAAATCCTGCGGGTTAGCGCGCAGAGCCTTTATTTCTGCAATTTTTTCATCTGTTGAAAAGTAATTCACATAGACATCATGCCCCACAGCGAAGAAAAAGGGGACAAGCAGGACAAAAAGAAAATTTTTCAAGCTTTGAGACATGATGAAACCACGCAGCAGAATGCCGCACACATAATAACAAGCCTAGCTTATCAGTTCTGTGGCCTTGTACAAAGCGCAAAAACATATCTTCCACCGGACCTTGGGTCCGCGAAAACGGTATTTTGTCGAATTTATCAGGCGAAAAGCTTGAATAGAGGTATGTTTATCGCTATGGTGCGCGGGATTTTGACGTTTTCAAACCCGACACGGCGAAGCCGGGGTTGCGGGCTTGAGAAAAGTTAAACATTTTCAAACTCGACGGAGCTTTTGTGAAACTCGACGGAACGAAGTGACGGATGATGACTTCACACAAAAAAGCGACGGATGACGGCTTGAAAAAAACAAGCAAGGACAGGTGGCCGAGTGGCTTAAGGCGCACGCTTGGAAAGCGTGTTAGGGTTCACCCCCTACGCGGGTTCGAATCCCGCTCTGTCCGCCATTTCCCAAAATTTCTTATCGGAGGAACAGTACCCGCAGGTGCGATGAGGTGTACCCGCGTTTTTTATAAAGCTCATGCCCGTGCAAGCACGGCATGAGGGGTTCGAATCCCGCTCTGTCCGCCATTTCCCAAAATTTCTCCCGTTAACTTCATATCTGTAAGCAGCCACAGTACGACTACCGCATATTTTCACCCACCCAACCCAATTACCATATTTTTATTGACTTTATGGAAATATTTGCGTATGGTCCGCTTTTCGTGTAAAGAGGAGAGCATGGGTATCGTGAGAAGTACCAGTAATAAAATAGCAGGGATTTTTGTTTCTTTAGCGACGACTTTTGGTATCGCTGTAAAGAGCGCTGAGCCTGTGCACGCGCAAGAAGCTTTTGACGAGCTTGCTTCTTCGTCCCCCCTCTCTCTCATCTTTGGTAAGGGATTAAAATCGCAACCATTAGACTGGCAAGAAGATATTGCTGATGCCCTAGAGGATAACAGAACAAGCGGTCCGCCGTTGAAAAAGCTCCAGCGCCTATTGGTCCAAAAAGAGTTTTTAAAAAATTCCAGACGTGCGGTGGATGGTCGCATGGGACACAAAACGGCCGGTGCTATTATAAAATTTTTGCAAGAATACCCGGATGCCGTTATCGGTATGAGCTATTCTTATAAGCGTCATCTGCTTAATAACGGGTATGGAAAGAAGCTTCGTGAGATCCTTGCGAAACATGAGGCGGCGCTAAGCGGGTTAAAGAAAGGCGGAGCAACCAAAAATGCTCTTCGTCAGAAGGTTGAGACCTACGTATCGCAGTTGCATAGCCTGAACAGCAGTCAAATTAAAGATCTTCAAGGATCTTTGAAATTTTTGGGCTGCGATCCGGGTAAAATTGACGGCAAGGTAGGACCGGCAACAAAAAGAGCGATTAAGGCCTGTGTAGGAAAAGAGGTGGGGCCGTCGCCTTATGCTTTGAAACCACCAAAGGCGGATCACGTGGAAGGAGACAATGGGTTTGGGATTTCGAATAGATCAATACTGGCGGCTTGGAGCAAAGTTTCCGGTTCTGGCGTAAATATCGCACCCCCTAAAACCAAAGAATTGGATGGCCAAACAATTTTTGTTTTTGATCCAGGACATGGGTGGAAGTCCGATATGGGTGCGCTCAGCGATAACAACATTCCAGAAACGGGACTGATTGACATTTCTGCCAGCGCACTGGCAACAGCACTACATGAAAAGGGCCTTCCTGCAGTGTTTACACGTGACCCCGGTCACCGTTACCGGAGCGGCGTAAGCCGTTTGAGCTCCCGCCCGGATTTTGCAAAGGCTTTGAAAAAAGTAACAGGTGCCAAGCGTGTCATCTTTATTTCTATTCACGCCGATTGGGCAAGACGAGCAGGAGCAAGCGGAAGCCGAATTTTCACCAGACGTGGTTTGAAGAAAGATCATCCTTCTGCTCAATTGGCGGAAACTATACAGGCTAATTATTCAATCAGTGGTCGGTCAACACGACTTAAAAAGGCAAATTTTGCAGTTTTAAGAGGCATCAGTAAAAATTTAAAAGACATTCCAGCCGTCTTGCTTGAATTAGGCTTTGTAACCAATACAGGGGATGTGAAAAACCTTCTGGATAAAAAAGCTCAAAAACGTAGAATGGAGAGCTTAGCAGATAGCCTCTCCCAGATGGTACGTGAATTGGATTCAACAGTATCTAAAAGGGCCCAGATTCAGCATCCTATGCGCAAACCATCTTAAAATTTTCACTTAAATTCAAATAATTACCAAAAATAGATAAAATTTTAGGCAAATTAAAAACCATCTTAATTCTCTTTGGCTACAATAGTATGGTTGGGGAATTTTAAGGGTTTTTTAAGATCTATGGGTGATATCAGTTCCACATTGGATTCAAGCAATACAGTCGGTTGCGGCTGCGCGGCCTGTCAAAGCGGTCATCCGCCTGCTGATGTGATGGATCCAAATTACGAATCTGTTTATTCCGGCGGCGGTGGAGGTGGCGGTTTGGACGCACCCTCCGGTGTCGCAGACCCGAACGAATTTGCCGATTATCTCACCCACGGTTTTTGGCAGGATAAGGGGAGCAATAATCGCTCCTGGTCGCAGGATAATATCACCTTTAGCATTTCCAATGAATTTAGCGCCGATCAAAAAGAAGGGATCCGGCACGGGCTTGATCTATGGGCTGATGTCGCCGATATCAGCTTCACCGAAGTAGCAAGCGGTGCGGACCTGACCTTTGTGGAAGGCGATGATGGCCGCGCTTTTTCCAGTTCTTCAACTTTTGGCACGACGATATCCAGCTCCACCATTTCCATTGATGCCAATATCGTGGGTTGGCAACATTATAACGATCTGGGGAATTACGCCCAAATGACCGTGTTGCATGAAATTGGTCATTCTTTAGGACTTGGCCATACCGGAAATTATAACGGAAGTGCCTCATATAATAACGACGCGCAATGGACCAATGACACGCACCAGACAACGGTGATGTCTTATTTCGGCGATCAAAATGTTGGTAGCGACCACAGAGATAGCAGCAATGCGTGGCAATATTCTTCCACCCCGATGTTGATAGATATACTGGCCGTTCAAAATATCTACGGCGCGGATTACACAACACGTAGCGGTGATACGACATACGGTTTTAACTCTACGGCCGGCCACGACCAGTATGATTTTTCGCTCACTGAACTGCCTATTGCGATTTGGGATGGTGGCGGCACCGATACCATAGATTTATCCGGCTATTCCACCGCCAGTACGCTTTATCTAACCGAAGGCGATTTCAGTAGCGCGGGCTACATGACCAATAACATTGTGATTGCCTATGGCGCGGTGATTGAAAATGCGGTTGGCGGGTCCGGCAATGACAGTATTTACGGCAATGATGCCGATAATGTGATTTTAGGGGGTGCTGGCGCTGATAACCTCTACGCCAGTTTAGGTGACGACACACTAAACGGGGAAGATGGAGATGACAGCGTTCATTACAGCTACAGCGTCGATGACTTTTCCTTCAACTTTATTGATTCTGTGACCGTAGCTTTAACGCATATTGCGCAAGTATTTACCGACACCATAATCGCGATTGAAAATTTCTTTTTCTCTGATTCCAATTTTACGTTTGCGGAATTGGAAGATGCTTACGGACTTAATCAGGTCAATGCCGACGTCGGCAGTACAGTGACAACAGGAACAGCAGACCGTGATCAAATCACCGGCAATAACCAAAGCGAGATCTTAAAAGGGCTGGCAGGAGATGACCGGATTTACGGTGAAAATGGCGCCGATACCATTTACGGACAAGAAGGCAATGACACGATTTATGGTGGTGGCTGGTCCGATGTGATTTTTGGTGATGGCGGCTGGGGGAGTTCTTATGGTGGAGATGACGTGATCTTTGGCGAAGCCGGAAATGACCGCGTTAATGGCCGTGCAGGGAATGATACGATTGATGGCGGCTCAGGTCATGATGTGCTCTATGGCCATGAAGGGCAGGATAATATTCAAGGGGGAAGTGGCTCCGATACAATATTTGGTGATTTCCAATTTGAAAATGCGGCCGATGATGACGATATCTTAAGCGGCGGCGATGGCAATGATACGATTACCGGCGGCGGCGGCAATGACGAGCTAAACGGGGACGGAAATAACGACCTCCTCAAAGGGGGGACGGGTAATGACATACTGAATGGCGGGACGGGTAAAGATTTCCTCTATGGTGGCGATGGCAATGACACGCTCATTGGTGGTGCGGGCGTTGATGTCTTGTATGGCGAAAGCGGAAACGATGTGTTTGGCTTCACCTCACTTAGCTTTGACCGGATCAAAGATTTCACCCTTGAGGGCCCGCAACGTGATTCTCTAAATATCACCGATATTTTGGTTGGCTTTGATAGCGGAGTGGACGATATAAATGATTTTGTTGTGCTGGATTATAAAAATGCCAATCAGACTAATCTTTATATTAATGCCGACGGTGTTGGTGGTGGCTGGACCAAGGCCGCCGAGATCAAAGGCTCCGATTTTGCAGGCTTTAGCGTAAACGATTTGCTCTCTTCAGGCCAGCTGGTCACGGATGCAACACTATTGTAACAAAACTCCTGTTTTTAAATTTTTTTCTTTATTTTGTGATCTTTTGTAACCATTCTTGTGTGCGGGTCGAACAAGACTCGCATATGGGAATAATCCTGTTTTTTTAATAACTTAAATCATGGAGAAAGATCATTATGAATGCATCTAAAGTAGCTTTAAATACAATTATTGCCGGTGCTGTGGCTGTGACCATTGCCGGTGCGGCCTCAAACGCACATGCGGACAAGCATAAAGAGCAAAAGGAAAAATGTTACGGCGTTGTCAAGGCCGGTAAAAACATGTGTGGACGTGCCGACGGTAAGCACTCTTGCGCGGCGCAGGCCGAGGTTGATGGTGATCCACAAGAATGGATTTATCTACCAAAAGGCGTGTGTGACAAGCTTGTCGGCGGGTCTTTGGTTTCAGGTGAAGGCGGTGCACATTCTTGTGACAAGAATGGTTGCGACAAAGACAAAAATGGATGCGGTAAGGAAAAAAACGGTTGTGACCACGGTTAGACCGTTTTTTATTTGATCTGATATGTTGCAAAATCATAACAAACCACTGGAGCCGAGTGATTCGGCTCCAGTAGGAATAGGGTACCGCTTCAAACATCATGAAGATTTGCTGGCGCAAAAACCCGATATTGGATGGATTGAAGTTCATCCCGAGAATTATTTTACAGGCGGTAAGCCCCGCCATTATCTTGAAAAAGCGCGCGAGTTTTATCCTTTAAGCCTTCATGCCGTGGGATTGTCTTTGGGCTCCAGCGAAGAGGTCAGCGACCATCACTTGCGCGAGATGAAAGAGCTGATTGATATTTACGAGCCCTTTCAGGTCTCCGACCATGCCTCATGGAGTGCGAGTGGAAATGCACATTTAAATGACCTGATGCCGCTTCCCTATACACAAGAGACGCTCGAAACTTTGTGCCGCAATATCAATAAGACGCAGGAATTTTTCGGGCAGCAAATTTTGGTTGAAAACCCGTCCACCTATATCGCCTTTCGTGACAACGAAATGAGCGAGCAGGAATTTATGAATGAGGCAGCCAGAAAAACAGGCTGCGGCATTTTGCTCGATATTAACAATATATATGTGCAGGCCCATAATCACGGCAATAACCCGTATGAATATGTGGCCACGATTAATCCGGATTATGTGGGGGAGCTGCATTTGGCCGGTCATATGGAGAAAAGCTTTGAAGGCTCGGACCAAAGTGTGCTGATTGACACCCACGGCGACCATGTCAGGGACGAAGTCTGGAAGCTTTATGAATTTGCGATCTCAAAGCTGGGCAGCCGTCCAACTTTAATCGAATGGGATTCTGATATTCCAGAGCTTTCCGTACTGGTCGCTGAGGCACATAAGGCCAGAGATGAGATTTTCCGGCAATTCCCGCTTTCATCGGAAGCGAAGCACGCACAGGAGCAAGAACATGCAACTGGATAAAATGCAGCGCGCTTTTAAAGAGCATATGTTTGCAACCATAGAAGCGGTTGAGGTTCCTGAAGAAAAATTTGCAGCACTTTTTGATGTTGGCAATATTGCACTGGACACGCGGCTTAAAATTTACCGCAATCACATCATCACCACATTATCAGACGTTCTGGTGATGAATTTTCCAATGGTGGAAATTTTAACCGGTGAGGATTTTTTAAAAACAGCCGCCAAGTTTTATTTATTTGACCACCCGCCGCGAGAAGCGTGCCTTGATCGCTATGGTCAAGATTTCCCGGCATTTTTGGCCGAATATGAACATGCCGCGCATCTGCCGTACTTGGGCGATATGGCGCGGCTGGACTGGGCCATGAATGAATCCCGCACCGCCAAACAAGATGAAACACTTAAAGCGCAAGACCTTGCGCAAATTAATCCGGACAATTTGGAAAGCTCTGTTTTTAAAGTGAAAAAATCTGTGAGATTACTGGAATCCGCTTATCCACTAGATGTGATTTACCGCTTTTGTGAAGAGAAGTCAGAAGAGAGCGAAACACTGGATATCGACGCGCAGACGGATCACGGCAAAACATATATTCTGGTGACAAGATTAGGATGGGACCCCAAAATTTTCAAACTCGAAAAAAGTGAATATCAATTGCTCTTGGGACTAAAGCAGGAAAGAGCGCTTGGCGAATGTCTGGGAGAGGTTATGTACGATTTTCCTACCTTTGATTTTGCGGGTTTTTTACAAAATTATATTGGCCTTGAAACTTTTGCGGAAGTTGTAGCGAAATAAATATAGTCATGTGAATTAAAAGATGGAGACAATAAATGATTGCCCTTGCAAAAAAAATTGACCGGAAATTAGAACCTTTGCGAAAAATCGCAAACTGTGTTGGCTCGCCTTTGTTTGACCTGTTGGCTAGAGCTTATGTTGGTCTTATCTTTTTTAAATCAGGCCAAAGCCGTTTTGACAGCTTCCTGAACGGGACGTGGGAAGATCAGATTTTTTTATTCAGCGAAGAGCATCCGGTCCCCGGCATCCCCGGTGAGATCGCGGCGGTGATGGCCACAGGGGGAGAGCTTATTTTACCCGTCCTTTTGGTGCTGGGGCTGTTTGGTCGCTTTGCTGCTGCCGGACTGCTCGTCATGACGGCAACCATTGAATTTACCTACCTGCATTCAACAGATCATATTCTGTGGGCTTTCTTGCTCGGGATGATTTTCATCAAAGGTGCCGGAAAATTATCTTTGGATCATCTTCTCATCCGGAAATTGCGTTCATCATAAAAAAATTATGTGAGGTAGTTACCAAGTTTTCTGGCTTGGTGTCTTAGCTCGATACATGCGCGCCTTGAGTTCGGATCAGAAGCGGCCAATAACCCCAATCCCAAAACCCATAATGCTGCCGCTGTGGCAAGGGGTACATTCCCACTCATCGCAGCGCCCGCAGAAATTGCAACAGCGCCCGGCAATTCAATAGAGGACCCCGCAAAAAGTGGATAGCGGTCTACCACCTCCAATGGTTTGGAAAAAATTGTTTTGGACTTGAATTTTTTACTTATTCCTTGAGTTGCTTGCCATGCACCACGTAATACCAACAACCCGTTAAGTACAGGAGCGATCGTCCCCAAACGCTGAGCCAGTTGTCCACTACCTTCTGCCGCCCAAGCAATAAGAGCTTGTGAAGCAACTATATTACTGCCCACAACATAAAGCCAACGGGGGTTTTTGCTGGATAATACAACACATACAGAGGCTGCAACCAAAAGCGCGCCTGAGGCAGCATTCGCCCAGTTTTCATTGACAGCACCCCCAAAAGCGAGGATGAGGTCTCCAGCCAAAAAGGTTATTCCCGCAGCACTGCGCAGGTTAAATAATGATTTTAACCGGTGTTTGATGGGGCGAGACTGTTTTTCGACCTTTTGCATGAACGGTATAATATATGGAAAATTACAAAAGTCAAGAAAAAGGCCCGTAGAGACGTCTTTAGTTTATTTTTTCTAGCCAAAAACCAAAATTCAACATCTTTAAAAAAGACATAATTTGCGCAATAATATTACCGATATTTAAATCCCCCAATCGCTCCCAAAATAAATATGTCCTATACCAACGTTTTTATAGAAATGTCTATAATTTCATTACGAAAATATGAACTGCCCTTATCATCTTTTATAAGACTTATTTACTAAATGCCAAGCTTAAAAAATATGAAAATTATAAATAATAAAATATGAAAACTTGGTAGCAGCCAAATAAATAGTTGACAAAGTGAAATTAAATTTTAATCTATTCTAGAACAAATTAATAAAAAATTAATAACTATATTTTAACAGGGAGCGTGAATTATGTCCGATTTGACTGATGCTACAGGTGCATCTTTATTTGAAGATCTCAAAAGTGTTACGAAAGAAAAAGAGACTGAAACGATGTCTCTTGAGACATATTTTGACCTATGTAAAAGAGATTCCGAAGCAGTTAAATCGGGTGAACTTAAATACCCCATGGCTTACGCTACCGTTTCTGAAAGATTATTAGAAGCGCTTGGTGAGGGCGAAAAAATAAATACTGCCGAAGATACCGGAAAGTTGAAAAATAAATTTGCCGGAGAAGTGATTGTACGCTATCCGGCATTCTCCAATCTTTACGGGATGGAAAATGTCCTTAAGAAAGTTGTAGAACATATCGAAAGTGCCGCAGAAGGCGGTCAGTTTAAAAAGAAAATGATGTTGCTTATGGGGCCTCCCGGTGGTGGTAAAAACACCATAGTAAATCAGCTTAAAAAACTGCTTGAACAAAACCCCATCTATGTTTTGAAAGCAAAAGATGGAGATTTATCGCCAAATTTTGATAGCCCGCTATCTTTGTTTCAGGATGATGCACAGAAAAATTTTGTGGCTGAAAAATATGGCATACCGAAACGTTATTTGAATCTGGAGCTATCTCCTTGGGCGCAAAAACGTCTTGATGAAGCAGGCGGTGAATTTGATAAAGCGTTTGAAGTTGTCAAAACTTATCCGTCTTTGCCAAGGCAAATTGCGTTTTCACATCTCATGGCAGGGGATGTGATGACACAAGATATCTCTCAGCTTGTTGGAAAAACAGATTTGAGCGCGATGGGTGATGAGTTACCACAAGATGACATTGATACTTATCAACATAGTGGTGCGCTTCAAAAAGGAAATCAGGGAATTTTTGAATTTGAGGAGGCCCAAAAAGCGAGTGGTGATATGCAAAAGCCTCTTATTCAGGCATTGGAATCACAAAGCTATACTGCGGCCGAAAATGTTGGAAATATGCCGTTCTATGGCGCTGTCATCGCGCATACCAATGAGGCGGAATGGAAAGAGTATCTAAAGAAAGATACGAATGAAGCCATGCTTGACCGAACCAACCAGATCGATGTGCCATATGTCATGAGCTATGATGATGAGGCAAAAATTTATCAAAAGGAAATTGATCGCACAGGTCTATCAAAATACCCCATAGCTCCGGGAACAAAAGAGATATTGGCACAGTGGAGCACCATGACACGTCTTGAAGACGGTACAGTGCTTGACAAGTTTAGTCCTTTAAACCGTGTTAAGGTTTTAAACGGTGAAAAACCGCCCGAAAGCGCTACTGAAGTTCCGGACATGAAAACCATTAAAGACGAGACTTCTTTGCGTCAGGGGATGGAAGGGTCATCAACGCGTTTTGCTTTTGGTGTTTTGGCCAAAACCTTTAATGCTAAAGCGATAGAAGGCTATCGTGAAGCGGACCCTGTTCTCATTATGGATACGCTAAAAGATGCCATTATGGAGGAAAAGCGCTTCTCTGATGAACAGAAAGAGAAATATAAAGGTTATCTCAATATGCTTAAAGATGATTATAAGGAGCGTGTGGAAGAGATTTTCATTGATGCCTTTACAGATGCCAGCGACGAGATGTGCCAGAACATGTTTGACCGCTACATCGCCTTGGCGGATGCCTGGATTGAGGGAGATGACTTCAATGATAAGGGCTTTAGCGGTGAAATGCTGGATAAGCAACAGCTTGATCAAAAACTAAAAGAGATGGAAGGGCCCGCAGGTATCGGCAACCCGGAATCATTTAGAAACGAGGTCACGCGTTACGTTTTCAGACAAGAGCGCAAAGGGGAAAAGGTAAAGTGGAACTCTTATGAGCCATTGGCAAATGTTATTCGTCAAAAACTTCGTGTGAAGTTTGAAGACATTAAACCTCTGCTTTCTTTTGATACAGCTAAAACGGATAAAGAAAAGAAAAAGCAAAGCGACTTTATCAAGAGGCTTGAGAAAAAGGGTTACACCCGCACGATGGTACAGCGCCACGCAGCCATGATTGGGTAATAAGACCCACCGGCCTTGCTTTTTTTAAGGCAGGGCCCAATACAATATAACAAACAGGGATAGTGTAGATAAATGGCTACAGTCATTGATAGGACGCAAGAAGGTAATGAGCGTTTTACAAGCTCGCGTCAGCGCTTTTTAGAAAAAAATAAAAAGAAGATAAAAAAGGCAATTGATAAACAAATTGCCAATAGCGGTATCAAAGATATTGGCTCGGGTGATATTGATATTTCTTTGCCAGAAGACAGCATCTATGAGCCAACCTTTCATCATGGGCGTGGCGGTAAGAAAGAAGATGTCAGGCCCGGCAATAAAACATTCAAACAAAATGATCGGTTTCAACGCCCTCCCGGTGGTGGCGGACAAGGGCAGCCGGGACCGGGGGACCCTTCGAATGACGGGGAGGGAGAAGACGAGTTTATCTTTACCCTGACGGAAGAGGAGTTTTTACAATATCTCTATAGTGATCTGGCCCTGCCAAATATGGACAAGAAAAAAGGACAAAGTTCAAAAATTACCGAGTTTCAACGTGAAGGCTTTGCCAAGCAGGGGCGCGATAGTCAAATCGACTTTCAAAGATCAAAGCAACACCAAATTGCCCGCATGGGGGGAATGAATAAAAACTATAATAAAAAAATTATTCAGGCCCTGCGGGAGCAATGGAATATTTTAGTTCCGTATAAAGATTCTGATATAGCAAAAGAGCAAGACGACTTAGAAGGTTCTTTGAAAGGATTGAAACTCAATCCGAGACTAAAAAAACTGGATGAAATTGTTGGTTCTTTAAAAGCCGAGTTTGCTGATGCGGCCTCTCCTGAAGATGTTGAAAAAGTACAAGAATTGGACGAGAAAATCGCAGCCTTGCAAGGGCGTGCAGACAACATTCCAAAATGGAATGAAATGGATTTAAGGTATCGTTACTACGAGGAAAAACCCGTCCCTATTTCACAGGCCGTTATGTTTTGTATGATGGATGTGTCCGGATCAATGGATGAACATCGTAAAGCAAATGCAAAGCTTTTTTATATGCTTCTTTATCGTTTCTTGAAGCAAAATTACGAAGAGGTCGACATTGTTTTTATCCGCCATACAGAGGTAGCAGAAGAAGTTGATGAAGAAACTTTTTTCTACGACCGCCAGTCCGGCGGAACCGTCGTGTCAACGGCCATTGAAAAAATGAAAGAAATTATGCTTGAGCGTTATCCATTAAATGAATGGAACATATATGGGGCGCAAGCTTCAGATGGTGAAAACTGGGGTCGTGAAGATAGCAATTATTGTGTCAGCTTGATTGAAGAATTGTTACAGGATATTCAGGCCTATTTTTATACAGAAGTGAAATCACCTACGTCACAGCATCATATGGGTGTACATAGCCGGCAAGTCTTGTGGGAGGCTTACGAGCCATTGGTTGAAAAATATAAAGGCCAGTTTTTTATGGGAGAAATCGACCAGAAGTCAGATATTTGGCCGGTATTTAGAGAGTTTTTTGGCAAGAAAAACCACACCCAAACATCTTTAAATGCGTTATTTGCGCCCAAATTGGCAGCCTAAGAAAAGTAAGAAGAAATAATAAATAAAGATTACAGATGACAAAATTACTCGAAAAAAATCATCAACGGGCAAAAGAAAAAATTGACGCTCTCTTAAATAACTATGAAGAGGGCCGGGACATTTTTAAAAATGCAGCCAAAGCCAACAAGTGGGATTATCCGGTTAATAAAAAAGAGCATGCCAAAGACGATCCTACATTACCGGATAATTGGCTGGATTTGGTCGAAACTGTTTTTCGTATATTGGCCGAAGAAAAATATGGGCTTGAGACCTATCACAACCATATTGAAATTATCACCGCCAATCAAATGCTTGATTCTTATGCATCTGTCGGCATGCCGGAAAGCTATGAACATTGGTCTTTTGGTAAACGGCGTATTGTCGAAGAACAAAAATATAAACAACAAGGCGGCGGACTCGCTTTTGAAATTGTTATCAATACAGATCCGGCCATTGCCTATTGTATGAAAAGTAATACACCGCTTATGCAAATGTTGGTGATCGCGCATGCCAGTATTGGGCACAATAACTTTTTTAAAGAAAATTGTATGTTCAAGCAATTTACGGAGGCTGATAATATCCGGTGGCGTATTCGTGATTTGCGTAAAACTGTTCAAGAATGTGGTGAAAAATACGGGCTGGAAGAGGTCGAAAAATTATTGGATATGTGTCATGCGGTGGGTATGCATGCGGTTGATCATTATACTAAGAAAAATAAGGGTAGAACCCGGACACTTCAGGATCAGTTCGAACAATCTGTTGATAAGGATGATCCGGAAAAACCGATTATTGTCGATTCAGAAAGCAATCTTTTAACCTATATTGCCGATAACGCCCCTCACCTTCCTGATTGGAAGCGGGACATCATGAGAAAAGTTGCCTATACACGGCAATATTTTTATCCGCAGGCCCAAACCAAAGTGATGAATGAGGGGTGGGCAAGCTTTTGGCATTATACACTTCTTCATGATATGTCAGATCTGGATCTTATTGACGCCGGTATGATGCAGGAATTTTTTGCCGCGCACGCGCAAGTATTGTTTCAGCCTGATTTTGATGCAGCCGTTTATGTTTTGGATAAGGAAGGTAAGCCCGTTATAGGACCTGACGGGAAGCCGAAGACCAGATCTATTTATAATGGGATTAATCCTTATACAATGGGTTTTGCAATGTTTGAGGATATTAAACGTATTTGTGAGGAACCAACAGAAGAAGACTATGAGAAATTTCCCGACATTGCAGGATCGCAGGATTGGGTGAGCGTTTTGAAACACGCGATGGAAAATTTCAAAGACGATACGTTCTTTCTTCAATATTTGTCACCCAAGGTTATTCGTGATTTTAAGCTCTTTGCGGTTAATGATGATGATGAAAATGATTATATCGAAATTAGCGCCATTCACACCCCCAAGGGATATCAAAAAATACGCGAAGTTTTGGCAAATAATCACCGTTTGAGCAGTTTTGTTCCAAATTTGACGGTGGAAAGATTTTATGAAAGTACGGATCGTCGTTTGGTTATTCATCACAGAATAAAAGATCGCCAGCCTCTTGATGAAAAAGATGCCGATTTGGTTTTGCGCCATCTTTACTCTGTTTGGGGGCATCGTGTTGTTCTTAAAAGCGTAACACCGGAAGGAGAGGTTATAAAAGAAATGTCCTGTCCATCAAAGCCACGTATGAAGACGTCTAATAACAACCAGCCAAACTTTATATAAGAAGAAAATAGTCATGAAAAACTCTTTAGAAAAAGTGGGGCTTCTTTCATCAATATCTGAAGAGTTTAGCCGCAATGTTATCCGTAATTTTGAAGGAGACGCCCTTGCCAAATATAAAAAAAGTGCAACATTTTTTGAGATGGCAAAGGTTATATGGCGCAATATTCGTTTTCAACAAAGCCGAAGGGTAGGTTTTAACCCGGAAACGAGATTAAAAAGACTGGCAAGATATAATCAGGCAGCGCTTCCTATCCTCAGACGTGCATTTGGAGAGCAAGCCTTGATTGAGGCATTGCCCGAGAAAGCAAAGACGGAAGAGATCGTTTCTCTATGTAAGAAGCTGGAGGCACCCGAGATTGCCTCTTTATGCCGCAAAGGGATAAGCTATGACCGTTACAATGCTCGAACCAAGACTATCTAGGCACATCAGAGCTCTCATCCTTAAGCCCATTTTGAGAATTTGCACAAAAACGTTATACATATTCCGCCAGATTGTAGCGTTGCGCTTAAGGGCGGGAGCCTATACACTTCTTCTTCGTGGTTTAATCCCGTTACAAAACCTTATCAGCTTTATAGTCACATAAATTTGTGTTTGGACAAGGAATGAGTGACGACGAATAGAGTTACCTATTTTAGGAATGATATGACGATGTCCAAGCGCAAATTTAGAAGACTATATTTTCAGTTTTCATGAGCACACCGTCATCCTCTCTCTTTCGCTTTCCGTTCGCCCTTTTGATGGGGCCGCAGCGTTCCGGCACGGCATGGGTAGACCGGTATTTAAGATCACGCGGGGATGTATGCCTGCCGCGCGATGTCAAAGAAGTCTTTTATTTTGACCGGAATTATAAACGCGGAGCTAAATTTTATAAAAGCCACTTTTATCCGGAGCCTGCCCACAAAATTATCAGCGAAATTACAGCCACATCTTTTGATTGCCCGGAAGCTCCTAAACGGGTTTATGAGCATTTCGGCAAAGATATACGGCTTATTTGCCCCTTGCGCCATCCGATTATCCGTTCTTATTCGCTTTATCTGCATTATTTGAGATACGGCATTGCGACAGGCTCTTTGGAAGAAGCGGCCCGGCAGGTGCCGCAAATTTTAACCAGCAGTCATTATGCGACACATTTAAAAAGATGGTTTGATTTATTTGGGAAAGAAAATGTAAAAATTATCTATCAAGAGCAACTCGAAAAAGATGAAGCAAAATTTATAGAAGATCTGTGTACAGGACTCGGCATTCCCTTTCAAGAACCTTCCAAAGAGGCACGGGGGCGCTATAACATCACAACCTTTTCCAAATACGGGCCATTGGCCTTAATGGCCCAGAAATTTGCGGATTTTTTGAGGTATTATAAGCTGTACGTTGTCATTAATTTTGCCAAGAAAATCGGCGTTAAACGCCTTATTTTTGGCAAAGAGCGGCCCGATGCCGGTAAAAATAACATCCCGAAAGAAGATTCGAAATTCTTGCAACAACATCTGGGAGATGAAGTGCAAAAGCTGGAAAAGTTATTGGGAGAACCGGTTAAAGAGTGGGATCACATCCGGTTTTAACGATGCAAAATATCAGCTCTCTTCTTCTCTATCCGTTTGAAAAAGAAAATCTGGAATGGCCGGAAAAACAAGAATCGGTTTTGATTTTTGGAGCCGGCTATATAGATGTTTTTTCTAATATCCAAAATATAACACCTGTCTCCCCTTTTAAAATGCAGGCTGAAAGCTGGAGCCGTGCCGGATATGACCCGCAATGTGAAGTTGAGGACAGGCACGCATATGATTTTGCCTTATGCCATATCACACAACAAAAAGAAGCCGCAAAGGGACAGATTGCCACCTGTCTGAAAGCCTTGAAAAAAAACGGCATTCTTGTCGTTATAGCGGCCAATGATGCAGGCGGCGGTCGGATTCAAAAATGGATGGATGAGATAGGTCTAAAAACCGGGAGCCTGTCCAAAAATAAATGCCGCATTGTCTGGGCCTCTCAAGAAAGCGTTAGGGAGGATATATTAAAGGAATGGGATTCCTATAATAAGAATGTCGAGATAACAATAGGAGAGGAAAAATTTTATACTAGGCCCGGCATTTATGGTTGGAATAAAACTGATAAAGGCTCGGAATTATTGATTCAAAATTTACCCGAAAATCTATCCGGCAGGGCGGCTGATTTTGGCTGCGGATATGGCTATCTTTCCATGCAGATTTTAAAGGGAGCGGATCATGATATTCAAAAACTATATGCAATTGATGCGGATAATCGCGCGTTACAAGCGGCACAAAAAAATTTGAAGGAATATGAGGTTGAATATTTGTGGCAAGACCTCAGAAAGGCGCCAGAAAATATGAAACCTCTCGATTTTATTATCATGAATCCTCCCTTTCATGCGGGGAAACAAACAGATAGTGATATCGGACTTGATTTCATAAAATCTGCTTATGTGGCTCTTAAAAATAGGGGCACGCTCTATATGGTGGCAAATGCGCATCTGCCCTATGAGGATGTTTTGAAAAACACATTCAAGGATGTTATAAAGGTGGTCGAAAAATATAGCTTTAAAGTATTTGAAGCACAGAAATAAAAGGAAATATCGATGTCTACAAAAAAGGCCCCTAAACAAGAAGAACCCAAAACATGTCCTTACCACCATAAAATGGGGTTGATTTTGGCTATGATTATTCTGGCTTTTGGCGTTGGGTTTGCCGGTGTCCAAATCCACGAAGGTTTGATAAATTTCAAAAGCTTTGATCGCAGCGTACAGGTGAAAGGCTTGGCGCAACGTGATGTGGTCGCAGATTTGGCGCTCTGGCCAATTGCTTATACCGAGACAGGAAATGATCTTGCGGCCTTGCAGGATTTGATGGATTTACGAGGGGAGCTTATTTTGTCCTTTTTATCCAAACATGGCATTGGGGAAGAGGAAGTTGAGCTGCAACAAGTTCAAGTGCAAGACCTCTTGGCACAATCCTACCGCAATCATAATGTCGATCAAAACCGTTATATTCTGACGCAAACTTATCTGGTGCGAACGCATAATATCAACGCCGTTGATCAGGCGGCCAAAAAAATCGGCGAGCTGATCCGTCAGGGCGTGGCCTTTTCCCAGAGTGGATCAACGGCGCCCACTTACTTATTTACAAAGTTAAATGAAATTAAGCCGGATATGCTGGCGGAGGCCATTCAAAATGCCAGAAAAGCTGCTAAAGAGTTCGCTCAGAACTCCGGACAGAAAGTGGGTGGTATCAAACGTGCTTCCCAAGGCATATTCCAAATCTTACCGCGCGACCAGAGCTATACTGTTGCCGAGGCGCAGCAGAAGAATAAAACGGTGCGCGTAGTCTCAACTGTGCATTTTTATCTGGATTAAGTATGGGACTAAACATGAGCGGAGCCTCATTCGACTTTTCCCAAATAAAAGGTGTTATTTGGGATTTGGATAATACGCTTTACCGTTTTAGTGGTGAGTTCCGACAATCTTGCAATGTAGCGGCGGCAAAAGCGGCCTTAGAAGCCGGACTTGACCTCCCTTTTGAGGCGGCCCTTCATTTGGCCGAGCGATCAGAAAGCGAACACGGCATGTCCATGCATGCTTATATTACCGATCACGGTCTTTCCGTTGCTGATCTCCATATTCCATTTCACCGTCATATTGATGAGAGCATTATTCGTCCTTTCACGGCCCTGCCCGTATTATTGGAGGATTTATCTCTACCCCAAGTCATTTTAACAAATGCCTCACGGTGCTGGGCGGAGCGGGCGTTACAACATATTGGTCTGCGCCACTTATTTCCTGATGCGCATATTATTCCGATTGAAGATGTGGGTTTCGAACCCAAAGCCGCAACCGAGAAAGGGTTCCAAAAGGCTTTGGAAATTTTAGGCTTTTCTGCAAGCAATGTCGTGATGGTGGATGATTTGGACCGGAATCTCGAAATGGCGTATCAAGTAGGCCTTAGAACCGTTTATATGCATTACGATGACCCGTTTGAAACCCTGCCGGATTTCATAAATGCACAGTTTGAAAATAGTGAAGCGCTTCTAATAACGCAGTCAAAATAAGCTACTCCGCTTTTTCTTTTTGATCCTGGTCTTCAAAGCGCTTATCACCATCAGTATCCTGAAAATTTTTGGCGCCAACATCGACTTTGTTTTTGGTCGGATCATAAATTTCACCGCGATTAATTTTACCATCAGACAAGGCGCCAGGATGAAGCCCCGTTTCCTTGGCTACCATCATATAGATGGCATCTAAAGAAAGCTCGCGGTCCTCACTCCTAAACATATTATGCCAGCCACAGGCCGCATCCATGGTGATGATGGATTTATCCGGCTGGGTTCTTTTACGCATATGCTCTTCAGTGAGCTTAACGACCAGCTCTAAGCATTCATCGGAAACTTTGAGCTTGTGATGACGTTCATAACTAGGACGTACACCTTTGAGGATGGTGAGTGTTTCTTCTGCACTTGGCATGCGCAAATGCACCTTTTGAAAACGACGATCAAGCGCGGGGTCAATCGCCACATACATACGAAATTCATCCAGCGTTGTGGCCCCCAAAATGTGTAAATCCCCAACGGTCATATAGGGCTTCATCACCTCCGATAATCCGGCGTAAGCCGATCCCGTGACGGTTGGCATGATGGTGTGAATTTCATCAATAAACATGATATAGCGCGGTAATTCCGGGTGATGGTAACGCTCCGCTAGCCCCTTACAAATGGGAATAAAGCGCGCCTGAAATTCACCGGGGCTGTTGGTCCCGGCCGCCATAGCAGACATATCCAGCTCAATCACTTGCGCATCTTTCAGATATTCCGGCACCCGCCCGGCAACGACAGCTTGTGCCAAACCGGCAACAAGAGCGGTTTTACCCACACCCGCAGGAGCCAGCATACAGGCATTTTTCCGGTTGCGTTGCAGCAGGATCAGCATGACCTGATCAATTTCCTCATCCCGTCCGATGATTGGATCAAAGCGCCCCTCCCGCGCCATAGAGGTATAATTGCGGCAATATTTGGCCAGCAGGTCGTCTAAAACATCCTGCGGAATTTTGAAATTATATTTTTTGTCCTGACTGGCCATTTTTATTCTTAAGTTATTTATAACGTGAAAAGCCGGAAATGCGGCGTTTGATACCCCTATATTGTACGCGAAAAGGTTAAAAAAGCGCAAAGATTATAAAAGATACCAAAGTACCGAAAGATCTGCATAAAACAGGCAATTGAGCAGATTATCGGCCAAAAGGGGCTTAGGACGGTAACCAATCCCTAATCCAGCTTTACTGAGCATAGGAAGATCATTCGCGCCGTCACCAAGGGCAATAGAATCGCCCATATCAATGCCCAGTTCTTGTACATATTGCCTGAGAAAGGCGAGTTTGGAGTCTTTATCCAAAATCGGCGCGCTCACGGTGCCGGTGAGCTGGCCATTTTCGATGTCTAAAATATTGCCGTGATGAGCATCAAAGCCAAGCTGGCCCGCGATTTTGCTGGTAAAGTAGGTGAAACCGCCAGAAACCAACACACATCGTGTCCCCGATTTTTTTAAAGCCTTGAGAAGTTCCGCCGCACCTTTTGAAATCTCTGTAGTCTCAAATGTACGTGTTAAAGCATCTTCATCCAGCCCCGTCAAAAGCCCGACACGTTCCTTGAGGGCTGCATGAAAATCTAGCTCTCCGCGCATGGCGCGGGCGGTAATCTCGGCAATTTTGTCTTTAATACCCGCCTCGGCAGCAAGCTCATCAAGTGTCTCACTGGTAACAATGGTGGAATCCATATCGGCCATAAACAGCCCGTAAGATTTATCGCGTACAGGCGTACAAAACACGTCAATCCGACCCTCTTTGAGGTGACGACGCAGAGCTTTCATTTGGGTAATGGTCAAGGTTTCAGCGACAAGAAGAAAAGCCGCTTTATGGGGCTCAAGCCATTCCGGCGGTGCTGTCACAAGAATACCGCACTCTTCCAAAAAACGCTCCAGCATTGCTAGGTGCCCCGCGCTAAGCGGAGTACTGGAGGCAAAAAGCGTGATCTGATAATCCATCATGTCCCTGAATTAACTTTGGCTTTGGTCGTAAGCATGTCCGTTTCTTTGGAGGATTTATGGCCATATTCAATCGCTGTCAGATAAGCAATAATAGCCGCATTCCACCCCATTTTAAGGGCGTCTGCAGTGATAGCCTGACCGATCGAAACTTCCGCGCAAGTGGGAAGCGCGGCAATAAAAGGGGCCAGATTATCAAGAGATAAATCATGACCTGCATTCACACCAATACCCAATTCTTCGGCTTTTTGGGCGCAAGCGGCATATGTTTCAAGAGGCACTTCTTTTTCCGCATACGGACCAGTATAAAGCTCAATATGATCGGCTCCGGTTTCTGCTGCATGATTTAATAATTCGAGGACAGGATCTAAAAATATGCTAACGCGGCGACCATGTGATTTGAGATGAGAAATGACTTCTTTAAGTCGCTCCCGATGCATCACGACATCCCAACCATGATCGGAGGTGCGTTGATTTGGGTCATCGGGGACCAAAGTCACCTGATGACAGGGGTGAGTGGTCACGAGATCAATAAAATCATCGCTGGGATAACCTTCAATATTAAATTCGACAGGGCGGTTTTTATCATCTGCGTTCCACTTTTCGATGAGCGCGGCTAAAATAGGAACATCGCTTTTGCGAATATGGCGCTCATCCGGTCTGGGGTGAACGGTTAATCCTTGCGCGCCGGCATCCAAAATCATCTGCCCGTGTTCGGCCACATCAGGGTAGCCGACATCACGCTGATTTCGCAGCAAAGCCACTTTATTTAAATTTACGGATAAATTGGTCATGTCATTATTATTAACCACAAAGGCCGCAAATGCACACGAATTTATACAAAAGATTGACGTTTATTAGCGCGTATTTGTGGTAAGTATAATAAGGCTTTTCTTTGCTTTATGAATAAATTATACAAGCGGAAGATTCTCAAATGACAAAGGACCTTGATCTCATGCAAAAACCAACTGAAAAACCGAATAACCCGAATTTTTCCTCTGGCCCTGCGGCCAAGCATCCGGGATGGAATCTGGATGAATTAAAAGAGGGATGGTACAGCCGCTCTCACCGTGCGGGCGGTGGAAAGGCCAAGCTCAAGCAAGTGATTGACCAACATGTGGAGCTTTTAGGCATTCCTGAAGGCTATAGATGCGCGATTGTACCGGCCTCCGATACCGGCGCGGTTGAAATGGCGATGTGGAATCTACTTGGGGAGCGCGGTGTGGATGTGCTGGGCTGGGAGAGCTTCGGTCTTGATTGGTGTAAGGATGCAACAGAGCAGCTCAAACTGGATGATTTGCGAGTGATGAGCGCCGATTACGGCGAGCTTCCTGATTTTTCCAAGGTGGATACCGACCGCGATGTGGTGTTTACATGGAACGGAACAACCTCCGGCGTGGTGGTGCCGAATGCAAATTGGATCAAGGATGACCGGAAAGGTCTAACCATTTGCGATGCGACGTCGGCAGTGTTCGCCTATGACCTACCGTGGGATAAACTGGATGTTGTCACATGGAGCTGGCAAAAGGTTTTAGGATCAGAGGCCGCACACGGCATGATTGTGCTTTCGCCGCGCGCGGTGGAGCGTTTGGAGACTTTCACGCCTGATCGCCCCTTGCCTAAAATTTTCAGACTAACTAAAAAGGGAAAGCTCATCGAAGGCGCATTTCGCGGAGAGACGTTAAACACACCTTCCATGCTGGCCACAGAAGATTGTTTGCAGGCGCTGGAGTGGGTTAAATCTATCGGAGGTTTATCCGGAATGATTAAACACGCAGATGCAAATTTACAAGCCGTTAAAGAGTGGGTAGAAAAAACGGAGTGGGCGGAATTTTTAGCCAATGATCCGGCGACAATTTCCAAGACATCGCTTTGCATTAAAATCACCGACCCATGGTTTGAGGGCATGCCGGAAGAAGACCGCGTCGCAGCCATTGCAAAAATGTGCAAAATGCTGGAAGAAGAGCAAGTGGCCTATGACATTAAGGGCTACCGCGCGGCGCCTGCGGGCATCCGCATTTGGGGAGGCTCAACCGTTGAAGCTTCAGATATTGAAAAGCTGATGCCTTGGGTGGAGTGGGCCTATGCACAGACCAAATCCGGTGCACAAAAACAAGCGGCATAAAACTTATCTATTTCCATTTTTATCTGTTGCGTAACACATCAAGGGTGTTATGAAGGAGGCCTGTTTGCCTAAACAAGACAAAAATAGGAGATATATCATGACAAGCAAACCTAAAGTTCTCATATCTGATAAAATGAACCCGTTGGCGGGGGAAATTTTTACCAAAAAAGGGTGTGACGTGACGGAAAAATTCGGGATGAGCCCGGAGGAACTGATCGCCGAAATCTCAAATTATGACGGGCTAGCCATACGCTCATCGACAACTGTGACACCGGAAGTTTTAACGGCAGCCAAAAACCTTAAGGTGATCGGGCGCGCCGGAATTGGCGTTGATAATATTGATGTGGCTTGCGCAACAAATAGCGGTGTGATCGTGATGAATACGCCCTTTGGAAACTCAATCACCACAGCCGAACACGCAGTGGCGATGATGTTTGCCTTGGCACGTCAAATTCCTCAGGCGAACTCTTCTACGCACGCAGGCAAGTGGGAGAAGAAAAAATTTATGGGGACCGAGCTTTTCTCCAAAACCATGGGCGTCATTGGTTGCGGTAATATTGGCGGCATATTTGCTGATCGTGCTATTGGTTTGAAGATGAATGTCATTGCCTATGACCCTTTCTTGACGGAAGAGCGCGCGATTGAAATGGGTGTCGAGAAGGTAGAGCTGGATGAGCTTTTAAGCCGTGCGGATTTTATTTCCATTCACGTGCCAAAGAATGAAAAGACGCTCAATTTGATCAATAAAGATACGATTGCGCAAATGAAAGAGGGCGTGAGAATAATCAATTGCGCGCGCGGCGGTATTGTCAATGAAGCGGATCTGAAAGAAGCACTCGATTCCGGTCATATTTCCGGTGCGGCGCTGGATGTATTTGAAGAAGAGCCAGCCAAAGAAAATATTTTATTTGGTCATGAGAAAGTAATTTGTACACCGCATTTGGGCGCGGCAACCACAGAAGCGCAGGTAAATGTAGCCATTCAGGTCGCCGAACAAATGGCAGATTATCTGATCAGTGGCGCGGTGACCAATGCGCTCAACATGCCTTCCATTTCTGCCGAAGATGCGCCGCGCTTGAAGCCCTATATGAAGCTAGCCGAACAACTTGGCAGCTTCGCCGGACAAATCACCGAAGACGCCATTGAAGAGGTAAATATTTCATATGAAGGAACAGTTTCTGAAGTTAAGACCGGGCCGATCACATCAATGTTGCTGGCCACCTTGCTAAGCACACAACTGGACACGGTCAACATGGTGAATGCGGCCAGCGTAGCAAAAAGCCGGGGTATTGAAGTATCGGAAACCAAAACGGGTTCTTCCAAAGACTGGCGCAGCGTGATGACCGTTACTGTGAAAACAGGTGGGAAAGAGCGCAGCGTATCTGGAACTCTCTTTACCGGAAAAGAGCCACGTATCGTCGACATTGAAGGGGTGCGGATCGAAGCAGGTTTAAGCTCCAATATGCTCTTCATTCGTAATGAAGATAAGCCGGGCCTTATTGGTCAGGTGGGAACAATGCTTGGAAGTGCCGGTCAGAATATCGGAAATTTCCATTTGGGCCGTAAGCCCTCAGGCGACCGGGCGATTTGTCTGGTATCACTTGATACAGAGCTTAGCGATGATCTTCTTGGCGAGATTGCCAATATTGATCAAGTAACAAGCGCCAAAAAACTTAGGTTTTAAAACTTATATAAAACCGGATTTTCCTCTCCCTTCCCGCCTTTATCTGGGAACAAGATATAGCGGGAATCCGGTTTTTTGTTTTTAAGTTGCGTAAACAGACAAAAAACATCGAAAAACTATTCGAAAAATTCCGGATCAATAACTTTATAGTAGTATCTACTTTGAACTGTTTCGCCTTTTACGCGTACAGAATAAGGATGCAAGCCAAACTGCTCATACCCCATTCCTTCATAAAGCCGGATCGCATCATCCATAGTTTCGCGTACATCTAGATTAATCACAGCATAGCCCTCTTTCTTGGCCTGCGCCTCCACAGATTCCAGCAACATACGCGCTAGCCCATATCCGCGCGCCCAAGGTGCAACAAAATTGGTTGTCAAATTGACAACATGGCCTTGCGCTTCATTATTCTTGGGAGGTAAAACAAGTTGCGTCGTACCACATATAACGTTATCCAGCCGCGCGACAAAAAGCTGCCTTGTCGGGGCCGTCACCACACCGCGCCAATAATTTTCTAAAATTTCACGCGATGGTAGCTCAACCCAGCCAAAACCCCCGCCGGCTTCAATGGCCGCATCTGTTGCATCACATAAATCATGGAGGTCACCTGCAGAAAGTTGCTCTTCCACATAATCAACGCCGCGCGTCGGTTCGGACTTAGGCTGTGATTGATCACTCATATCTTTCCCCTTTTTGCCAATCGCCGCAAAAAATACGACTCGTTCAAGGCCGTCCCACCATAATTTCCCGTATCTTATGATTCAACCATAAAAAGATGAATAAAATAAGAAGAGAAGAAAAAATTATTATTTTTCATGATGTTAGGTTTAATCCGTGAAATAAAAATACTTGACGAAACCGCCCTACCTTGGCATGTCTACGAAGGAATATTTAATGGAGCGCTATAGCTAAAGATGACCACAATACTTGCAATACGCAAAGATGATGACATTGTTGTTGCCGGGGACGGACAAGTCTCCCTCGGTGATACTGTTTTGAAATCCAATGCGCGTAAAGTGCGGCGCTTGGGCAAAGACGGGCAGATCATTGCCGGCTTTGCCGGTGCTACCGCCGATGCCTTCACACTTTTTGAACGGCTGGAGGCTAAGTTGGAAGCCCATCCGGGGCAGCTCACCCGCGCCTGTGTGGAGCTGGCCAAGGACTGGCGTACGGATAAATACTTGCGCCGGTTGGAGGCCTTGATGGCCGTATGCGATAAAAGCACATCCTTAATCTTATCAGGCACCGGCGATGTAGTTGAGCCGGAAGACGGCATCATCGGCATCGGTTCAGGCGGAAATTATGCGCTCGCTGCGGCCCGTGCGCTTATGGATCAAAAGAACCTAAGCGCCGAAGAGATCGCCCAAAAAGGCCTCAAAATTGCTGGTGATATCTGTGTTTATACTAACGGCAATATCGTGGTGGAGAAATTATAGCCTCATGAATGATAGCGCAGAAAAAATTGAGCCCGTGATGACAAACAAACCCGAAAATGGCACAAAGCCAGCGGACGACAGCTTTGCCGCGCTTTCCTTTACCCCGCGCGAAATCGTGCATGAGCTGGACCGCAATATTATCGGCCAGAGCGATGCCAAGCGCGCCGTAGCCATTGCACTTCGAAATCGTTGGCGGCGGATGCAGCTCGATCCTGAGATGCAAGAAGAGGTCTATCCTAAAAACATCCTGATGATAGGACCTACAGGTGTGGGGAAGACCGAAATTGCCAGGCGTCTGGCCAAGCTCGTTCAAGCACCTTTTGTGAAAGTGGAAGCGACAAAATTTACCGAGGTCGGCTATGTTGGCAAAGATGTCGAATCTATCATCCGCGATCTGGTTGAAATTGCGATCCACATGGTGCGTGATAAAATGCGTGAAACCGTGACCGCGCAGGCCGAAATTTATGCCGAGGAACGCGTGCTCGATGCTTTAGTCGGCGAAGGCGCAGGCAACAGCACCCGTGAAACTTTTCGTGAAAAGCTCCGCAAAGGGGAGATGAATGACAAGGAAATTGAGCTGGACTTACAGGATAACTCTAACCCTTTGGGTAATATGTTTGATATCCCCGGCATGCCCGGTGCCAGCGTCAGCATGATGAGCATTGGTGACATGTTCGGCAAAGGCATGGGCGGTAAAACCAAGCGCAAGAAAATGAAGGTTGGGGAATCCTATGATGTCTTGATGGCCGAAGAAGCCGACAAGCTTCTTGATGAAGACAAGGTTGTCTCGACGGCATTAGACCTCGTACAACAAAACAGTATCGTCTTTTTGGACGAGGTTGATAAAATTGCCGTGCGCGCAGATTCTGGTCGCGGTGATGTCTCCCGCGAAGGGGTGCAGCGCGACTTGCTCCCTTTAATCGAAGGGACAACGGTGAATACCAAGCACGGGCCTGTCAAAACCGATCATATTCTATTCATCGCCAGTGGGGCCTTTCACTACGCCAAGCCCTCCGACCTTCTGGCGGAATTACAGGGGCGCTTGCCCATCCGTGTGGAGCTACGTGCACTCACCGAAGAAGATTTTGTGCGCATCCTGACCGAGACCGAGAACTGCCTAATCAAACAATATCAGGCCCTTATAGGAACTGAGGAAGTGGAGCTGACATTCACCGATGATGCCATTAACGAGATCGCCAAAATTGCCTTTGAGGTCAATGAAACCATTGAAAATATCGGCGCACGGCGGCTTATGACCGTCATGGAAAAATTGCTCGATGAGATTTCATTTAATGCCTCTGACATGGGCGGCGAACATGTCGTAATTGATAGCAAAGACGTCAAAGACACGCTCGCGGAGCTGGCCGAAAATGCCGACCTTGGCAAATTTATTCTATAATCATTCCAATGGTTAGATCATACCAACTATTTTTAATACTACTGCTTTTTAGCCTTTTTTCTCTTTCTTCATACGCCCAAGAAAAGAGCCAAAGTTTCGCCAAAATTATCAAGCCGCTTTCTTTTTCTTTGCCAATAGATTGCACACCGGGAGAAGATTGCTGGATCATGAATTATGTTGATTTTCGTCCGGATGACGAAAAGAAAACCGATCCTGAATGTCTGGAACGCACCTATGATAGCCATAAGGGAACTGACTTTGCGCTTCCAGATGCCAAGGCGATGGAAGAAGGGGTTGATGTTTTGGCTGCAGCCGATGGTATAGTTCAAAAAATCCGCGACGGGGAGCCGGATTTATGGGCGGATGAGGCCAAGCTCAAAGAAATTCAAGATGCCCGCAAAGAATGTGGCAATGCGGTTTTGATTGATCATGGAAGCGCCCGCCAGACCATCTATTGCCATCTCAAAAAAAATTCTATTGTGGTGAAAAAAGGACAGGAAGTGACACGCGGCGAAAAAATTGCTCAGGTCGGCCTGTCCGGTTTTACCCAGTTTCCCCACTTACATTTTGGAGTCATCTGGGAAAATGCGATCATCGACCCCTTTACCGGTCAAACCAATACGGATAGTTGCGGTAAAGTTAAACGCCGATTTTGGGCGGAGGATGTAGAGCTCACATATCAACCTTTTGTCATTCAAGATATCGGCTTTCAAAATACCGTGCCAAAACTGGATAAAATTGAGCACGATTCCTCGACACCGGACAATATCAATACAGGCTCCGACATTTTGGCCTTCTGGGTCACAATTTTGGGGGCACGGGAAGGTGATGAAATCACAATCGAAATCCGGGACCCGAATAACAAAATTTTTGCCAAGCGCTCCATCACACAGGATAAAACCCGCGCGCGTCAATTTTATTATACGGGCCGCAAAATTCGTTCCAACCCTCTGGTTGAAGGTGCCTATACAGGAAGTATTAAAATTTCACGGCCCGCGCAAACAAAGAACAGCGCTCCCCTAGAAAAAACCAAAACCACCGCAATTTTAGTGAAGCCTTAAAAGCTCACCTCTGTCGTCGCAGATACACGTAATAGGCCCCGTTGCCGCCATGTTGAGGTGCCGCCGGTATCACCTCAAGGATAGAGTTTTGATAAGGACCGGAGCGCAACCATTCCGGCACACAGGTTTTTAGGATTCCTTGTGCAGGTGTAAGCCAGTCTTTGGCCGTTGACCCGGATTTTCCCTTACCGGTAATCACCAACAAAAGCCTATCTCCCCGATCAATTGCCGATGAAACAAAATCATTGAGGGCCGCAAAAGCCTCCCCTTGCGTCATTCCGTGCAAATCAATTTTGCGGTCAATCTTTATTTGGCCTTTCCGGATCTTGTCTTTGGTTTTTTTATCAATTTCTTTTGATTGTTGTATGTTACCATCTTTTTTGTTTTTAATCTCAGGAGATTTTAGATTTTTTTGTTCTTCTATTTCTTCTTCGGAGTCGTCCTGCTCCTCATACTCCCCTTCCAAAAGCGCTTCGAAATTTTCTTCCGCTTGCGGCTCTGAAGCGCTCATATCCGATATGTATGATTGCCAAACTTCCTTATCTTCCTCAGAGTCATTCATTTTAGTTGCCTGCGCCCTTTAAATTCTGCCATACTAGTCCTATGCGAAAATTCTTTCGAGTATTTTTTTTATTGCTCTTGTTATTGTCATCTGATGCAATAATGGCGCAAGGAATAACCAGATTTTCGACCTCCGAAGATGTTGCCATTGCCTTTTACAAGACCGGTAAAATAATTCCCAATTTTGAACGCTGGGTTCGGCAAAGCGAAGATTACCGCGCCGCTGCGGTTGCCAGAAAACCTGAAAAACTCGAAAAAGAGCTCACCCGTCTTCAAAATAAATATAACGGCTTTGACCCAAGGCGTGATTTGATCATTTTGCGTAGCTATGTCCGGCTTTTGCCTGATAAACAAAAAGACGCGGATGGAAACGATATATATAATATGACGATTGAATTTTTAAATGCACCGAACGCGCTTTATTTTCCTTACGATTTTCTGGGCGAGCGCATTGCCGTTATGCCATATAGGTTAGATCAAATCATGAAACCAAACCTTACTCCCAGTGAATATAAACGCATAAAAGAAGGCATTCGCCTTTCGGCAAAAAACACCATGATTATCCGTTTGCGCCCGCGTGAAAGCGACTTATCGCACCCTCATAAAATAGATGGTATGGAACAATGGGTTTTTAAAACAGATATTATATCGCTTGAGATATGGGATAAGCGCGGAAATTTTCTGTGGGAATATAATGCGACTGACTACACGCCTCCTGAAACAAACAAGCTTCAGGGCCTTTTTAGTAAATAAAATTCTAGCTAGGTCCTGACCCTAACTCCAACCGCGCGGCTTTTCTTTCAAAACTTCTGCTCTAGAGCGCAATGGCCTAACCTCGTTGATACCATGCTCTTTACGCAAGGCAGCAATCGTTTCTTTTAAGCCAGCAACATCATCGCTACCGCTAAAGACTACCCCATCATTTATCGCTTGTTCTAAATTCGACATGGCCCAATCAATTTCTGGAGCCTCTAGAGATGATTGTATTCCTAATGCATTTTTTGCAAACTTATCCGCAACTTCTTGATTTTCAGATTTTGCCATCTTCTCATTTGCATGAGAAATTGCCTCTACGTGTTGAACAACCGCTTTAAGATGACGAACCGCTCCAGCAGGATCGGCAGGATCGAATGATTTCATTTTGAAACTCCTATTGGTTATTTACGAGTGAAGCTACCAGAGGTCTAATGTTATGTCAACAGTGCTCGTCTCTTGGTAAAAAAATAAAGCCCCTGTATAATGGGATTTATGTTTTCCCAGCTCGGACCTTTATTTAAAACCACCTTCCGCCACGCAGAATCGAATGATACACGTCAAAAAATTCCGCATGAGGAGCGGGACAAGGGCCGCAAAAAACGCGAGGAGGACGAACAAAAAGCCTCGGAAAGTCAAAAATGGGAAGACAACACAACAGTGAGCGTTGAGGCCTTGCGTGCTTTTCTTGTTAATTTTCTCAAAACCTTGCCGGGCGGGAAGGAAAGTTTGGAACTGACAAAGAGCGCTGCGCAAAATACCGGTAAAGGCTCAGTTCGCCCGCCGGAAAAATCACGCCCAACACGTACACGTGACGCCAAAGCCGCGCGCGCTTATCAGGCGATGGCTGAAAAATCGCAAGAAGTTGCGCCCGCTCCCACCACGCAGGCAAATCCCCGAAAAAACCAACCAACCGCCGATTTGCTTCAATCACAAGAATTGCGCGATATTCATCAACTTATTACAGATCTGGATGATTTATCCAATAAAGGCGTACAAATTTTGCAAATCAAACCAGCAAGCACCTTCCTTGAAAGCTTGAAACAGGCCGTACGTCTTTTACAAAAATAGCGCAAAATAATACAAAAACCCTTAAAATTCAAGGCAGTAACCCTGATCATTTGTTATTAAAAAACAGGGACGGGATGAATCTTTTTCAATTTTCTGTCGCAAACGGTAAATGTGGGTTTCCAATGTTCTGCTTTCCACATTTTCGGCATATCCCCATACATGCTTTAAAAGCCTGTCTTTGCTCACCGGGCCTTGGGGCTTATTTTGATAAAGAAAGAGCAGGATATCCCGCTCTTTATCAGTGAGACGGACAGGATTACCATTTTCAAGATGAAATAAGCTTTGTGCCGGATCAAGCCTATATTTTCCCATTTTAACCGGTTTTTCACCCTCAAAACGTTGTTTTTGTGCCTGAAAACCGCGTAACCTTGTCACAATTTCTCCTGGACGCACCGGAAACGTCCAAAATTGACAAAAACCGTCCAAATATTCTGATTTTATTGGCAAATTTTCTACAGAAGCTGCAAAAATATCATGTTTTTTTGCCAAAATATCTGCTTTTTCGATGTCTGACGCCGTTAAATCGTTATTAAAGAGGATAAATAAAGTTAATCGGGCTTTGTTTTTTACAAATTCTTCCAATTTCGGCATCTCTTCAAAGGCAAATATTTCATTTACTTCCAAATATTCTGCAAAGAGCTGCTCAAAAAACTCCCGATGCGTTTGATGGGACGCAAAAATGGCAAAATCCGATGGCAAAGAGTCCGTTGACATGGGACAAAATTACCCTGCACGGCGCATATGTACAAGCTTTCATGTCTATTGGGTCATAGCCACGAAAATTACTCGATTTAAGCTATTGTTTTTAAATCATTATTTTTTGAGCTCTTTGGCATAAACTTTGCAAATCCCTTATGTATGAGCGAATATTTTTCTTCTTTTTACGCAAATGAACGTACGGCTGGCGGACCACCAAATAACGCCCCGAAAACGATTCAGGCATGGAAAAGTAAAAAAATAGCCCCCCAACCCGATCCAATATCTGCAACACCGGCGCAAAAAGAAATACTGGCCAATCTTGAACAAGCATCACACGCCCAAAAAACCTTTGATAGTGTTCTTGAAACCGCCGCGGCGTACGCGCCAACAAATTTGGATGTCGTAGAATCTGAAACTGGTTCGGAAAATTCCTCCTCTTCCCCCTTAAATAATTCAGGGACAGGATATGATTTTAGCGACGTCATTGATGCCGTCAATCCCTTGCACCATTTGCCTCTTGTCGGATATATCTATCGCGGCCTCACCGGCGATACGCTGCATCCGGCATCCGGCATTATTGGCGGCGGTATTTACGGCGGACCGATTGGCGCGGTCATGGGTACGGTCAATGCAATTTCGCAAATCCAGACCGGCAAAGATTTGGGCGGATATGCCTTGTCCCTAACGGGAATAAGCGATGATGGGGAAAGCCCATCTGTTTTTGCCAGCGATCCCGAAGCGCGGCTTAACCATGCGGCGCAAGCAAGTTATCAATCTAACAATCTGGAAAGATTTTCCGGAACTGCGCTTGGTTTTGCCGATTTCGGCGGTGAAATAAAACGCGGCATTGAGACATACGAAGCCGTCGCACAAGGGCGTACAGCCGGTAAAATGCACGCTAGCCCTCATAAATTAGCCAGTTATCATCAAACCACAAACAATTTGGGCCATAGCTATGATGAACCCAAAATCGATTTAGACCACAAACCCTCACGCGAGCAAATCACGCAAGTAAATCTCTCCCCGATGCCGCCCAGACAAAGTGATTTTAGTATCGAGATTTAACTTTTGATGATCTAGGCTATTTTAACTTGGCTTCCTCCCCCCCCTATCATAAAAGTCTGCCCAGCCTTATAAAAGATATGGAAAGAAATATTTCTGAAAGTGGCGGTTATGCCTCATCTGCACGAGTTTATGAACTGGAACCTATCATACGGTGTCTTTCCGCAAACCATGTCAGCGAATTGAGTAAAATAGAAAAACCAACGCCCGCTGATTTTATCTTTGCACATAATCTTATACCGCCAGTCGACTTTACATTTAGCGACAGTGATGAACCAATAATTAATCAGATATGTGAAAGCATCAATCTTCTGCTATTCTATATTTATCCGGAAGAAAGGGGTCTTTTAAATGAAAAGCTCGTCAACAAGACTATAGTATTGTCTTACTTGGCTAGTATTTCAGACAACGTCGGTGCGCTTGCAAACCCCAATTCCATGACTTGTAAGCTTGGCGGGGTCCATATTCGAGACACTCGTGAATCAACGCAACGATGGCTTAGAACGTTAGGCCTTTATGAAGTAGACCAAGTACTAAATGCATTTTCACTTCTGCCAACTCCACTCACATCCTCTGAAGGGCGCATGAACTATGAAGAAAGTTACATCCGACGTATTATAAAAAATATTCTGCCTAAAAGGCGCGTCAATACAAGCTCGAAACCTGATGAAAAAGAAATGCTAGTAGATGAGGCCGCTCAAGTGCCAGAGTTTAACGTACGTTAGCCGATATCCAATCTGACGCCAATAAAATAATATCCTTAAAATTAATATTTTAACCTGTACGTGTACCAAAAAGGGCTGTGCCTATCCGGACATAAGTTGCCCCTAAAGCAATGGCCTTTTCAAAATCATTGCTCATCCCCATACTAAGCCCCGGTAAATTATGCTCCCCCGCCAGTTTTTTGAGCAACGCAAAATGAAGAGCTGACGGCTCATCGCTAGGGGGAATGCACATCAAACCGGTAATTTCCAACCCCGCCTTTTCACAATAAGCCAACAGCTTAGGCAGATCCCGCGGTGAGATGCCTGATTTTTGCTCTTCTTCCCCTGTATTAACCTGAATAAAGCAGCGCGGTTTCTTACCCTGCTTTGACATTTCTTTTGCAAGCGCATCTACCAGCTTTGACCGATCAATTGTTTGAATCACATCAAATAACGCCACCGCTTCTTTCACCTTATTGGTTTGAAGTGGTCCGATCAGATGTAATTCCAGATCCGGATATTGTTTTTTGCGCGTGATCCACCTCTCTACCGCCTCTTGAACACGATTTTCACCGAAAATCCGATGACCTGCCTTCAAGGCCGCATCAATGCGCTCTTGCGGTTGCTTCTTACTCACCGCAATTAAATGAATATCATCCGCCAAATATCTATGACTCTGCGCAGTTTTTGTAATTTTTTCGCGAACTTGTTCGAGATTTTGTTGAATTTGACTCATATGTTTTTTTAAACCGCAAATAAATTCAGATAAACAAAAAAACGCCCCTAAAAAGGGGCGCTTTAAAAATTCTTATATGGACTTCAAATTAGAAGTTGATTTGAACACCACCTAGGATAGATGTCGCATCGGCATCTGTACCTGTTGAGTCATGTTCGATTGTGCTTACAGAACCACGGAAAGATAGACCTGGGCCAGCTGTGTAAACAACACCAGCTGTGTAACGGTCTGTTTCTAGGTCAGTAGCCGCAAACGCAGTTTCATCATCCTGTGTGAAGTATGATGCACCGAATTTGAAAGGACCGGATGTGTAGTCAACACCAACAACGAATGTTTCAACATTGTCATCGTTAAATCCTACCTGGCTTTGCTCACCTTCTGTATAAACAACACCAACACCGAACGGACCAGAGTCAACGTCAAGACCAACGTTCCACTCTTGTAGGTCATCATTCGCAGCACCGGCAGCAGTACCTGTTTCCTCAAGGCTCACATGTGTGAAACCAGCACCAACAGCATAACCAAAGTTGCTGAACACACCTTCATAACGTGCAGCAACTTCGTATGCATGACCGTAGTCACCAACTGTGTCATCTGCGCTGAAACCGCTTGTGATAGGTGTTGTACTACCTGCATCACCAACTTCAGGTGTATAAGAAGCACCAACTTGGAAACCATTCATGTTTGGTGACAAGTATGTGATCTTTTCAGAAACACCTGTGACATCGTTATCATAGTCGAAACCATCAGAATCAGCTGTGTTTCCTGGTACGCCACCTGACCAACCAGGTAGAGCACCAAATGCTGTGATACCGTAGTTTACAGGGTTGATGTATTGACGGATACCATCAATGTTTGAATCAGCAGAAGGAGCGGCAACCTGCAATAGGTAGTTTGCACCGTTCTCAGAACCAAGATTTACACGACCCCAAGTACCTGAGAAGTAAATGTATGATTCTTCGATTGTGTTCGCGTCATCGTTTGAGTCTGCTTCTGTTTCAACTTGGAAACCGAAAGTGAGTCCGTTATCCAACGTAGATTCACCGTTGAAGTGAATTTCTGTTTCACGTTGCATATCGAAGTTACGCTCTTCCGTAGCAGCTGTTGTATCTTGGTCTAACCAACCAATATAGTTTTTAGTGTGACCACCGATTGTAAGTTCCATTTGCGCTTGTGCAGGAGCAGAAGCCAAAAGGAGACCAGCAATCGCAGCCGTTCCTAGTAGATATTTGTTCATTGTATTTCCTCCAATATTGAACATAAGTAAAATCTCATAAAATGATTATATTTTCGTGTATGATTATTTTATAAGAGCCACCCGTGAACCCGGGCAACGAAACAATTTTTGCCTTATAACGGAGTCATGGTCAACGCGATTTCGACAAAAATATCACATTTTTTACTGCCTGTTGTATTTTTGCAACATACTGTATATACCCATAATAGTGCGATAATCTCTTGAGGCATGTATAGGGGCATGCTAAAAGACGTGATTAATTTAACAAGTTCGAGAAATATATAGATATGTCATCATCCACGCCAAAAACTTATATTTTATCATTATCTTTATTTGCCGTGCTTTTGGCGCTTGGCGCCTGCTCTATGGTTGAAAATCGTGAGGCCAAATATCCAACTGGATTAGACCGCTCCACAACCGGTGATGACATTTACGGCGAAAAGGAAAGTATCTTTGGTACAGACGGCTTGGCCATCTTTGGCGGCAAGAAGAAGGAGGCCGATGATGGCTCTACCGGCATCGGCGTCAATAGCTTTCTCTGGCGCGCCTCTTTGGACACGGTTTCCTTTATGCCTTTGGCCAGCGCAGACCCCTTTGGCGGTGTCATTATCACGGATTGGTATTCTTCGGCTGAAAAACCCAATGAGCGTTTTAAAGTCAATGTCTTCATATTAGACAAGCACCTCACCTCCACTGGTGTCAAAGCCAAGGTCTTCAAACAGATCAAACAAAGCGGTGGATGGAAAGATACGCAAGTGGCCGAGGCCACCAATCGCCAGATGGAAGATGCCATCCTTACCCGCGCCCGTCAGCTCCGCGTTGAAAAGATCGGCAAGAATGAGGAATAGAACACTCTAAAAATTTTCCGTAAATGTATTGACAGAACGCTGTTTTTAGCTATCATGAACCAATAACAACTCAAAAGCGGACTACAAATTATGAATAACAGCTTTAAATCAATTTTGAAGGGTTCGACGGCACTCACCGAATGGAGTGTAAAAAGAAGCCTCACTTTTGGGTTTATGCAGATTGCAGGATTGACAGGAGTGGCCTTAACATTATACCTCCTGAAGGTCCCTCCGCCAGACTTTAACAATCTATTTTCTCTAAATAATTTCGTAACACTTACCGAAGCACTATCTAAAGCGGGAACCAACCCTTTTACCGTAGGTGTTGGTGGATATTTTATGGGCAGGTGGGCTATCGGGCGACCACTCCTTACACTTGGTGAAACCATTTTTACAAAAGGCGCAGGAATTCGTTATGGCGCGAAAGAAATGACCAAAAACGTTGCGCGCATCGTTATTGGTGTCCCAAGTGCAGCATTGACCTCTTTTGCTGGTCTTTCTTTGTCTTCTTTGTTCTCAAAAAGTGCTGCGGAGACATTCAGCATAGATCAGATAATGAAACCACTAACAAATAGCACTCTATTTACAACAACTAGAGATTACTCAGTTGAAAACATTCTCAAATCTACTGTCGAAGTGTTTAACCAAACCGCAAACGTAATCTTGCACACACCTGCTGCTATTCAAAATGGTGATAATTTGGCCGTTATGGCAAGCTTCACTTGTGCCGCAACACTTGGTGGTGGAATTTACTTTGCTTATAAAGCAGCGAACAAATTGGGCGACTGGGCTTTTGGTAAAAACGCCTTAAGTAGGCCGAAAAACAATACATTCCAACTCTAACAACCCACTAATCATACATATGCTGCTTTGGGACGAGCGCCCATTTACCTTCGCTTAAATTATGGTTGGTTCGGGCATAAGCCATATAATTTCTGGCAAATACCGGCACACCTCCAAAGGGAGAAAACATCAATAACACGCCCAACGCACCCAAACTGGATGCAAAATTATCCGCCTTTGCATATTTTTGCGCCTTATGAACGGGTAATGCGGTTCTAACCTGATCATCGCTCATCAGCTCAGGCATTGTATCAATCACGTAATCCGCATTTTTGTTGTTAGTCATGCTTATAACCGCCGCTTTTGCAAAAATATTCTTCAAATATTCGTTCCCAACCAAAGCCAAACCGCCAACAAGTACAACTGCTGCGCTTGGCACCCCTATAACCGGCGCAGCCGTTGCACACGCCGCAAGAGCAAAAACGCCTGTCAACATATCAGGAGAATTCCAAAAACGCGTTGGAAATGTTTTAAGCCTTTCCGCTGCATCTCCATGCGGGTCAACCTCAACGCCTAACAAGCTCATATATCTACTCATTACCTATATACTCCATTTCATTTTTACCTTGGCCGAGATCATATAGCCCGAATTCCTTTATGCCAAATAAAATATATCCCAATCCAAATATGTCATTGCGCGGGCGTACGCTTCATGTTTTTATAAATGCCTGATTTAACACCATTTACAAGAGCAAAACGAGATGTCAGAGCGCTACAATATCAAAGAAACCGAGACCAAATGGCGTAAAGTCTGGGAAGACCGGAAATCCTTTGAGGTGAGCGAAGACCCCGACAAGCCGAAATCCTATGTTTTGGCCATGTTGCCTTATCCTTCGGGGCGGATTCATGTCGGTCATGTGCGCAATTATACGCTCACCGATGTGGTGGCACGGTATAAAAAGGCCAAGGGCTTTAATGTCTTGAACCCGATGGGCTGGGACGCTTTGGGTTTACCGGCGGAAAATGCGGCGCTTGAGCGAGGTGTCCATCCGGCAGACTGGACCTATGAGAATATTGCCCAAATGAAAGAACAGCTCTTGTCGATGGGCCTAGCCATCGACTGGTCCCGTGAGGTCGCCACATGTGATGCGTCTTATTACAAGCATGAACAAAAAATGTTCCTCGATTTTTACAAGAATGATCTGGCCTACCGTAAAGAATCTGTTGTGAACTGGGACCCTGTAGAGAACACAGTCCTTGCCAATGAACAAGTTGTGGACGGGAAGGGTTGGCGCTCCGGCGCAACTGTGGAACGCCGTAAGCTCCATCAATGGTTTTTCAAGATCACTGAATTTGCAGATGAGCTATTGGAAGGCATTGAAACGCTAGAGCGTTGGCCGGAAAAAGTCCGCACCATGCAAACAAACTGGATCGGGAAGTCACGGGGTGTTCGAGTACGTTTTGACGTAGTTGGCTCGGACCAATCTATTGAATGTTTTTCAACACGACCAGATACGATGTTTGGCGCTTCCTTTATGGCGCTAGCACCTGACCACCCACTTAGCAAAGAATTGGCAGGTGAGAAAAAAGGCTTTGATGAATTCATCAAGCAATGCCAATCCACAGGAACATCCGAGGCTGCTATTGAAAAGGCAGAAAAAATTGGTTTTGATACAGGTGCTTTTGTTCAGCATCCCCTTATTCCCGATAAAAAGCTACCTGTTTTCATTGGTAATTTTGTCCTCATGGATTACGGGACAGGTGCGGTGTTTGGGTGTCCCGCTCATGATCAACGCGACCTTGATTTTGCACGGAAATATAATTTGCCGGTCACGCCGGTTATTAAACCAGAAAACATCGCCGCAGAAGATTTCACCATCACCGATGAGGCCTATACCGGTCCCGGAAAACATTACCAATCCGGTTTCATGAATGGCATGAATGTCGAAGAAGCCAAACAAGCCGTTATTAAAAAATTTGAAGATGAAGGCAAGGGTGTCACAATAACAAACTACCGCCTGCGTGATTGGGGCGTCAGCCGTCAACGTTACTGGGGCTGCCCTATTCCGGTTGTGTACCGCGAAAGCGATGGGGCATGCATTCCTGTACCTGATGATCAGCTGCCTGTAGAACTTCCCAAAGACATTGACTATGACGCGCCCGGTAATCCGCTTGACCGTCACCCGACTTGGAAATACACAACCTGTCCGGAAACGGGGGAGCCTGCCATTCGTGAAACTGATACGTGCGATACTTTCTTTGAAAGCAGCTGGTATTTCTTGCGTTATCTGGACCCTAAAAATGAGAGCGAGGCGTTTTCTTCTGCCGCGTCAAATTACTGGATGCCGGTGGATCAATATATCGGTGGGGTGGAGCATGCCGTTTTGCATTTGCTCTATTCGCGCTTCTTTACCCGTGCGCTTAAAAAATGTGGCTATAGCGTCCCGGACGAGCCGTTTGCCGGGCTTTTTACCCAAGGAATGGTCACGCATCAAACCTATCAGGACGCGGACGGTAAATGGCTCCTGCCAACTGAAGTAGAACAAAAAGACGGCAAGTGGGTCAAAATAGATGATGGCTCTGCCGTTACCGCTGGCGCAGTCACAAAAATGTCTAAATCCAAGAAAAATGTCGTTGATCCGGAAGATATTCTCGATACTTACGGCGCGGATGCAGCGCGTTTATTCATCCTGTCCGACAGCCCGCCAGAGCGCGATTTGGAATGGACCGAAGGCGGTATTGAAGGCGCATGGCGCTTTATCAATAAGCTCCACCGGATGATAAATGATGGCTTAGACCAACTTTGTCCTATTGATACCCCGCAACCCAAAGAATTTTCCGATAGCGCGATGGAGCTGCGCCGTCACACCCATCAGGCCATTGCCGGTGTGGCTGAAAAGATCGAAGATTTTCACATGAATAAAGCTGTCGCCCAAATCCGCGAACTTTCCAATGCGCTTTCTAGCTTTAAGCCTGCCAATGACGCCGATAAATGGGCCTTGCGCGAGGGGTATGAGGCGCTCATCCGTTTATTTAACCCGATGATGCCCCATCTGGCCGAAGAGCTATGGTCCATAATCGGTCATATCACTATTCTAGCCGACACATCATGGCCGGAACATGATGAAAGCTTGCTCGCCGCCGATGAAGTTACCATAGGTGTGCAGGTGAACGGCAAAATGCGTGCCACCATCACACTTGGCGCGGCGTGTGACCAAAAAGAAGCCGAAAAGACCGCGCTCGCCCAAGAAGGGGTTCAACGCGCCATTGAGGGCAAGCAAGTGCGTAAAGTCATTTACGTCCCCGGACGTATTGTGAATGTGGTGGCGGGTTAATGAAAAGCCTCTCTTGCTTGCTCTTCGTCATAACAGCTCTTACCGCAAGCGCCTGCGGGTTTTCGCCGATCTATGGCGATTACAATCGCGCGCAGCATGCTGGCGGTTCCTTTTCCACCCAACTAAACCAAATTGATATCGCTCTAATTCCCGACCGGGAGGGACAGTACTTGCGCAATGCGCTCATAGACCGATTTTATCAAAGTGGCCTACCGGCACACCCACGTTACCGTCTTCATATTAAAAAGATTGAAGAAAAGATTTTTGATTTTGACGTCACTGTTGCCTCCGAGGCCACACGTCAGCAGCTCAAACTCTCGACAGTAATGGAGCTCATTAACAAGCAAAGCGGGGAAAAATTATTTTCCCGCGCTTTAACAGCGATTAGCTCTCACAATATTTTGGAGAGCGAGTTTTCAACACTGGTGACCGAGCAAAGCGCGCGGGAAGATGCGCTCAATGATCTTGCCCGCCAGATTGAACGGCAATTGGCTATTTATTTTTCATCGTAAATCAATTTAAGGACCTAAAAAGAATGAGCGTACAAAAACTACTTAATCCTGAATTTATCGGCTATGACGTTATTCAGGAATTGCAAAAGGCCAAACCGAATTGGAAGTCGCGGCTGGATTATTTATTTAATAGTTTTGCACGGATCTTTAGACCTGATTTCAGTGTCACGGTCCATTATATCAGCGACAATGCCGGATATCCCGATACAGCAAAAATCGAGATTAAAAAACGCCTGGCCGATATCAATTCCATTTTGGGTTTTTTAAGCGGTCATAACGCACCCAAAACTTACTACCATGATATCCCGTCACAAGATTGGCGCGCCGGCGCATTTGATCTAGCACAAATCACCCGCGACACGGTACGCGGGGTGGGTAATGTTGTATTTTTAAACTGCGCCCCACGTCGTAAGGAGCGCGGGGTGAAAAAAGATAATGAAGGCGAAGGTGTATATATCGGCATGTTGCGCAATGGCACGATTATCTCGGCTGTGAGCGAGGATAGTTTTTGCCTGTTTCGCGATTTGATTGAAGAAGGTGATTTAGAGATTTACCGCGCCAACGTTCAGATTAAGGGAAGTCAGTTCAGGTCGCGTGATTTCTTCCCCTGGCTGAGCCAGATGATCGGTAATAATTTGCAATATAATCCGGAAGGCTGGAAGGCGGATTTAAGTGTTAAGCAGCGCCGTGATTATTTAAAAAGGCTCAATTTTGTCAAAACGGATCAGCTTTTATCGCCTGAACATATTACAGACTTTAAACAAAACCCTTGTGTCTTACGTGCCGATTGTCATGGGAACTTAAAAATATCCTTGCGGGAAGCCGATATGAAGGAACGGGATATTCCGTTCAACACACCTGTAGAGATCAAAATCGGCGATAAAACACATATCGCTGTTTTAAAACAGGGTATGTTTGACCCGGGCAATAAAGAAAATTTAGGCATGGCTTTTGGGTCTTCAGGCAACTGGGAAGATTGTAAACAAGGAAAATTTGTAGAGCTTGCTATATTGGGCAAAAGCCTGCGGGATGAATTAGGGATCAGCGATCACGACCTCAAAGAAGGAGTTGATATCGACATTATCGGCGTTGCAAATAGCGATGTTTCAAATAAACCGACACAAAAAGCTGCTATCTCGTAATTTACCTCTGTTACCTGCTGTTTGTTTTCGTTAAACTGCCCCCATGAAGCTCTCATGGAAACAAATTGAGCCTTTCGTGCGCTCACCTGATCCGAAGGCACGGGTTATTTTGGTATATGGTCCTGATGCAGGGCTAATGCGCGAGCGGGTGAAGACCATGGGGCTCACAATCGTTGAAGACCTCAATGATCCTTTTAATGCTGTGACGTTGGGTGCTGATATTTTAAATGACGACCCGGCACGGCTGAGCGATGAGGCCAAAGCCATGTCAATGATGGGCGGCGGGCGTTTGATCCGTATTGAATCCGGCGGAGATAAGCTCACAGCTTTAATAAAAGAATATCTGGAAGACCCGAGTGCGGAAAATCTTGTCATTATAGAAGCCGGAGAATTGGGTCCCCGTTCTTCTTTGCGTAAAGCTTGTGAAGCGGCCAAAAATGCGGCGGCGCTGCCCTGCTATGTTGAAGATGAACGCAGTGTTTCCAATCTTATTCGTGACATGGTACGTGATGCCGGATATCGTATTGACGCAGATGCCACCCATTGGCTGGCGGCCAATATCACCGGAGACCGGGCAAAAGCGCGCGGAGAGATTGAAAAGCTCATTACCTATATTGGACCAAAACCGGAAAATGCCGGCAGCACGATAAGGCTGGAAGATGTGCAAAGCTGCTGCGGGGAGGCTGGTGCCGTTTCGCTTGATGATCTCACCTATGCCGTTGCCGGTGCAGATACAGGTAAGGCGATGAATTCCTTTCACCGCCTGATCGCCGAAGGCGTACCGGAAATTGTGATTTTGCGTACTTTGCAAAATCATTTCAGACGGCTTCATTATACGCATAGCCAGATGAGCGAAGGACAATCCGTAGATCAGGCCGTCAAAGCCCTACAACCACCAATTTTTTTCAAATTTGAAAACGCATTTAAGGGGCAAGTCACTAAATGGAAATTGCCCAAGCTCAATCTTGTTCTTGGAAAATTAAGCGAACTGGAAGCTCAGACAAAAATGACCGGATCACCGGTTCAAACCCTCTGCGCTCAGGCTATTCTTTCCATCAGCGCCATGCGATAGGATTTGAAGTCCTCAAGTCATAAATTGTTCATCAACCACAGGGATATCTTCGACCAGTAATTCCTGATTATGAAGATTTACTAAGCCTTCTTTATTCACACTAATCAATGATTCAAACAAAGTATCTTTGAAAATAATAGACGCCTTAAGGGTATAGACGCCTTCCTCTGATATATCTTGAACCTCCAGAGGTTCAATCATTTTCCCCAAAGCACGCTTGGCCGAAAGGGTTGGCTCTTCCCGCCAGTTAATCTCTTCCGTCCCTTCTACAATTACAAAACGTCCGTGACGTCCTTGCACATAATGAAAAAAGAACCGCACATAATCCTTAATCGTCTGATCATCCAAAGCAATAGGAACTAATCTGTTCAAAGCATATATAGCATCATTGGTACCATTTAATATATGAACCGCGCGGCCCTCTCCCTCATATATAAAAGAAATATTGCGCGGTGGCTCTGTATCATGGTCACGAACTTCCATGAGCTGATAACCATTATAAAAGGCAAGATCCGTTGCAATAAGCCGCGCCGTTGAGAGATCAAATTGCGCACCATCCAGCTCCGGATTGAGCTTATCCAAAATATCTCCCGCTTTCGGGATTTCAATCTCGTGAAATGAGTTTTCAAACATCATACTGTCAAGTCTGGGTGAATTCGAATCGATTCGCAAGAGACAATTTTTTTACCTTTTTTTGAAATCCCGAAAAAGCCATGTTCTTCCTTGTTCGGTAAAAGTTCCATGTATGGTCCTGTGTGCAAATCCTGTGTGAAATTTCGGATAAAAAAACTTTGAGTTTTACCCCCTGTTTGAGATTTTTTTTAAAAAGTTATTTGTCTTGTGAAAAGAATAAAATTTTTATCCAATGATAATGGGGAAGAAAAAATGCGAATCCAAATGATTATCCCGATTTGAGAGTTTTCAGTTTTGTGTATAAGACTCTGAGTAACTGGTTATCCCCGATTCACACATGGATAATTACTATCAAAAACCTTTTTAAAAATACTTTATTTATTTTTGTATTTAGGCTTTGATGCTTCGCTATGGAAGAAAATTGCGAAAAAGAAAATACCAAGACTTTGCTCGAATGTCTGAAAGGACGTAGAGGGAACGCAGTTCCTTTTTGGTTGATGCGGCAAGCAGGGCGGTACTTGCCGGAATACCGGAAATTGCGCAGCTCTACAGGCGGGTTTTTGGATTTGGTTTATGATCCAAAAAAGGCGGCTGAGGTGACAATGCAGCCCATCCGGCGCTTTGGGATGAATGGGGCGATTTTATTTTCAGATATTCTGGTTATCCCCCATGCGCTGGGACAGCCTGTGACATTTGAAGCGGGAGAAGGGCCGAAATTATCGCCGATTTTGATAGCTGAAGATTTCAAAAAACTGAATGTTGAGCGGATTGATAGGACGCTGGAGCCAATTTATGAGACGGTCTCAAATGTAGTTCATGGGTTGAAAGCGGAAGGGTTTGACGATACGGCGATGATCGGTTTTGCCGGCAGCCCTTGGACGGTGGCTTGTTATATGATTGAAGGGGGAGGCAGCAAGGTTTTTGAGGCAACAAAATATTGGGCTTATCGTCATCCAGAAAGCTTTTCGGAGCTGATTAATATTATTTCCGGTGCGACGCTTCATTATCTTTCGCGTCAGATTGAAGCGGGAGCCGAGGCTATCCAGATTTTTGACAGTTGGTCGGGTATTTTGAATTCTGAAAATTTTGCGCGCTGGGTGATTGAGCCGACAAAATCAATAGTGGATGCGCTTAAAAAACGCCATCCTGATATTCCGGTGATTGGTTTTGCGCGCGAAGCTGGGGTAAAGCTTGAGGATTATGCGCTTGGGTCTGGTGTCGATGCGATTGGCATTGATTATAGCATGCCGCCTGAATGGGTGCGGGATCATATTCAAATTCATAAGCCGGTGCAGGGGAATTTGGACCCTGTGGCTTTGCTTGCGGGAGGAGATACCCTTAAAAAATCTGCTACCCATATTTTGGAGGTTTTTTCTACCGGCAAAAATCCTTTTATTTTTAATCTGGGTCATGGTGTGATCAAGGATACAGCGCCTGAATGTGTAGAAGAGCTTTGTGAGATTATTCGTGAATTTAAGGCATAAAAAAATGAGCAAAAAGATCGCCGTTATATTATTTAATCTGGGCGGGCCGGATAGGAAGGAGAGCATCAAGCCATTTCTATTTAATTTCTTTATGGATAAAAATATTATTCGCCTGCCTTTGTTCGTTCGTTTCTTTTTAGCCAAGTTGATTTCCATTCGCCGTTCCAAGCGTGAAGCAGGCGATAGCTACGCGGAATTAGGGGATAAATCGCCTTTGCTTGAAAATTCGTTAGACCAAGCAAGAGCGCTTGAAAACGTACTTAATGAAAAAGCAAAAGATATGACCTATCGGGTATTCGTGTGTATGCGTTACTGGCACCCAATGGCACCGGAAATTATTGCGAAAGTCCAGGATTTTGATCCTGAGGAAATTATTCGTCTTCCCCTATATCCGCAATTTTCAACCACCACGACGCGCTCGTCTTTTCAAAATTGGGACAAGGCTTGTCAAAAAATCAAATTCGATAAACCAACCACGTCCATTTGTTGTTATCCCTGGGAGGAAGGATTTATCCGTTCCAGCGCCGATCATATTCGCGAGGTTTATTCTCTTGCAAAAAAGGAAACCGGTAAGCTTCCCCGGGTTTTATTTTCGGCGCACGGCCTGCCGGAAAAAGTTGTCAAAGATGGAGATCCTTATCAGTGGCAATGTGAGCAATCGGCAGAGGCAATTGCACTGGCCACAGGTATTGAAAATCTGGATTGGCAAATTTGTTATCAGAGCCGTGTGGGACCGTTAAAATGGATCGGCCCTTCAACGGAAGAGGCGTTGGAAAAGGCAGCTGCAGATCAGGTGCCGGTTGTTATTTTGCCGCATGCTTTTACACAGGAACATGTGGAAACACTGGTCGAGATTGAAATTGAGTACCGCGAGCTGGCTGAAAAAATGGGGCTTCATGATTTTTACCGTGTGCCGACGGTCGGGGTATCACCATATTTTATCGAAGGCTTGGCAGAGCAGGTGGTAAAACATCAAGGCGCGCTCAAAACACTTTCCCACGAAGGGTCGGATTTATGCCCTGAAGGGTTCAAAGAATGTTGCGCGCGCAAATAATAAAATTACGAAAGTAAAAAGGTACGAACATGATTGATATACTCGGACAATATTATACTTGGATAAAAGCGTTTCATATCATTGCCGTGATGGCGTGGATAGCGGGGCTTTTATATTTACCTAGGCTTTTTGTCTATCATGTAGAGGCCAAAGCAGGCGGAGAACTCTCTGAAACTTTAAAGACAATGGAGCAGCGTTTGCTGCGTTTCATCATGAATCCGGCGATGATTGTAACGTGGATTCTGGGCGCCCTTATGCTCTGGGCCAATCCGGGCCTATTTCAAATGCCGTGGATGCATGCGAAGCTTACGGGCATTATTCTCATAACGGTTGTGCATCACCTTTATGCGCTGTGGCGTAAAGATTTTCTGGCAGATAAAAATAAGTACAGCGCAAAATTTTATAAAATCTGGAACGAAGTACCGACGATTTTGATGATCATCATCGTGATTATGGCCGTAGCAGAACCATTTTAGATTTTAATGAAGTTGCCTCGAAATGATATTTTGTCTTCTTTCCACAGCAACGCCTCCCGTACTGGCAGGCTGTAATTCTATGGCCAGGTCTTGAATCGTCGTGCCATGTTGGAGTCCGCCACCTTCACTGGGCGGTTGCGTGAAATTAACGGTTCCCTCATAAGGAGCCAGTGGAATAGAAAAACCGGCCTGACGCATCAATTGCATGATGTAAACCACTTCATCAAGATCGCTGAGTGCTATTGTGCCGAGATTTTTATCGTAGAGATTGAATCCGCTATTTTCCAAATCTTTTCGGAAACGTTCAAAATTTTCCCGGTCTTTTTCTCCAAGAACGATAAATTCGAAAGTAGGTTTGTAGTCTTTCGCCTCCTCATCGTAGAGAAAACCGCTTTCTAGGTGCAGATTAGATATTCCATACTGATTGGTAAGCAGGTTCCTCCATATCTCGCAACTTTTTTTGAGAAAAGTTTCGTGTGCTTCGAATTTTCTTTTGCACTCCTGCGTGATTGTATCAACCATTAAAACAACTCCCACGAATTATAATTAATTATGTAAATATAATACGATGTTTCAGGTTGAAAATCAACTTAAAACAGAAAGATTTTTATGAAATTCCCATATTTTGAAGAAACGCTTGACTTGCACCACTTATTTCATTATAAAGCCCCTATCTTAAAGAGATTTCACAACATTTTTGAAGATTGTGACCGGCGGAACTAAAAAATCCCGGAAGTAATGGATAGCAAAAATCGCGGTAGTTACGTATTTTGCAAAATATTTTAAGAAATTTTCCATTTTTAACATTTAAATTAACAAACAAGTTACACAAACAAAGTTATAAGGACAAAATTTTTAGGTTTCATTGAAACCATTTCCAAATAAATAAAAGCCGTTTCGGCCTCTCTCTTAATTTTCCAACTTTCTAACAGAATTAAAAAAGGTAAATCCCATGGATTTAAAAGAACTGAAAACCAGATCACCCGCAGAGCTTTTGGCGCTGGCCGAAGAATTAGAGATCGAAAATTGCTCGACCATGCGTAAGCAGGATATGATGTTTGCGATTTTGAAGGTGCTGGCCGAACAAGGTGCGCCGATTGCCGGTGGCGGTGTTTTGGAGGTTCTTCAAGACGGGTTTGGATTTTTAAGATCGCCTGAGGAAAATTACCTGCCGGGTCCTGATGATATTTATGTGTCGCCGTCACAGGTGCGTCGTTTTGGTTTGCGTACCGGAGATATTGTTGATGGCGAAATCCGTGCGCCCAAGGAATCGGAGCGCTATTTTGCGCTGGTCAAGGTGAGTTCCATCAATGGCGAAGCGCCGGAAAAAATTCGCCACCGTATTAACTTTGATAATTTAACACCGCTTTATCCGGACCGCAAAATTACGCTTGAGCTGGAGGATAAAACCAAAAATGATAATACCCAGCGTGTGATCGAGCTCACCTCCCCGCTTGGCTTCGGGCAGCGTGCCTTGCTGGTCGCGCCGCCGCGTACCGGTAAGACGGTGATGCTGCAAAATATTGCCACCTCCATTGCGGCGAACCATCCGGATGCCTATTTGCTGGTGCTTTTGATTGATGAACGTCCGGAAGAAGTGACAGATATGGCGCGCTCCGTACGCGGGGAAGTCATCTCCTCGACATTTGATGAGCCTGCTTCCCGGCACGTACAGGTGGCCGAAATGGTTTTGGAAAAGGCCAAAAGGTTGGTTGAGCATAAACGCGATGTGGTAATTCTGCTCGATTCCATTACCCGTTTGGCGCGGGCTTATAACACGGTGGTGCCCTCATCCGGTAAGGTTTTGACCGGGGGTGTGGATGCCAATGCGCTGCAACGCCCCAAGCGTTTCTTTGGTGCGGCGCGTAATATTGAACAAGGCGGCTCACTGACTATTATTGCTACAGCCTTGATTGATACGGGCTCGCGTATGGATGAGGTGATCTTTGAAGAATTTAAAGGAACCGGTAACGCCGAAATTGTCATGGACCGAAAAATTGCGGATAAGCGCGTCTTCCCGGCGATTGATATTCAAAAATCCGGTACAAGGAAAGAAGAGCTCTTGGTTGATAAAGATACGCTGCAAAAGATGTGGGTGCTTCGTCGTATTCTTAATCCAATGGGTACCGTCGATGCGGTGGAATTCCTTCTTGGCAAGATGAAAGAAACCAAGTCCAATGATGAGTTCTTTAACGGGATGAATCAATAAGGCCTACTTTATCTACAAAGTCTGGCAATTTTTTTACCATCGGGTCGTGGTCTGCGTTTATTAAACGCCTTTACAAATGCGGCGTGTCTGATTGTGCTACATTTAGGTGCTTGTACGATGCTTCCATCTTTGAGGCCGGCCATCATGTGGCTCCAGAGTTTTCCGCGTTTGACACCAACATCTACAACCTCTACAGATTTTCCGCTTAGGGTGAAGTTCTTCGGTTTATTGCCGTGTTTGTCCCGAATACCAATCCACATATAGCCGCTCGAGCGGGCGCCGATAAGACCTTTCATGACAACGATACCAACACCGGGCTTTCCGTCTTGTGGCGGGGCGGCATGAACGGGCAGGCGGTAATCCGCCCCATTAAAGCTAACATGAGCAAATTTTGGCGTGTCTCCCTCAAACTTGAACATGATGGCGCGTTGGAATAGCAGGCTTTCATGCTTTTTATCTGTTTCCGAAGCCCTTATGCCAAAAACAGTTTTGTTTTGGGAACCGAGTTTGATGATCCTTTGCTGAATTTGTGCTTGCTGCGTTTGGAGATCAGGATTGTCTTTTAGAGCATTACAGGCCGCATTCACCAAATGCGTTAAACGACCCGCTCGTACCCATCCATATCCGCCGCTCATCAAATTAAATCTGAAAGCACCCCCGGCACTTTCCGCACGGTCCAGAGGATTTCTATACCATCTTAAGTCATCTGTTGGTTCTGTGCTTGCTGCGGCAAGAAAAACATAATCAAGGTCGGTGAGTTGTTGGCCGCAATGAGGATTATGACTGTTATTTTGTGCGGCGATCATGGCGTTGATGAAGATATTGCCTGCTTCGGGTGCAGCAAAACTTGTCCCGCTTACCTCTTTGTTGGGTTTGTTAATTCGAGCGTTTTTAGCAGCCAGATCATTGATATGGGCTATGACCATGGTCTTTTTTTCTTCAGGTTTTGTATTAAGATCGCTGCTGAGCAATTTATCAAGAATTGAAACATAGGCATCAGAAAGGGTGGAGTTTTGCAAATAGGCTCTAATCCACTCGTTAATGAGCGATATATCAGACGGAGTGATGTCAGAATCCTGTCTTATGAATTGTGCGAGCTCTTTCGCGTTTGGGTAATAGGAGGTTTGCACTATATCCAGATCTTTCATACCTTCCATAGTGCTAAACTCACCACGCGGGGTGCAGTATTTGCTCATACCTCGCCGATATGAGTTAGAGCAAATATTAAAGGCCAAAGGGTCCAGAAAATGCTCATCAATATCATAGGGGATGGCTTGGGTTGCTTGTCCCCCGTTATTACCTGCACCCTGGAAGACAAGACCGTGTGTATTATGCCTATGGTTTTCAATTGTTCTAAGTAAGGTATTGTTCTGGATCTGTCTTAGGTTCTCCATTTCGAACACTAGTAATTGGGCAGGACGCCCTGCCGGACGAGTCGTGATAAAAGATTCCACAACAACGTCTTGTCGGTTTGAAAGCTCACCATAATTAATAGAACGAACATTGGGGCATGGCGGTAAGTTTGATTTTAAAATTTCCAACGCGGCGGTTCCGTGCCGGTCATAAGAAGCTTGCTCTCTTTCTATGAAGATTTGAGCGGCCTTAACATCACATTTAACGGGTTCGGCGTTCGTGGTGATTATATCTGTAGAGGCTTCGATATTTGCCACTTCACCTGCTTTGATATCTGTTGAGAGGACACCACCCGTGATAGCGCAGGCAGCGGCAAATTGTATGGCCATTTTGGAGGTTGTGAGATGCTTTTTCTTAGGATTACGCATATCTTTTTCGTTTACTCTACAGTTATTCCAATTAAAATTTAGTTGGACCCCTCAGTTGCCGAGTTTGAACCGGACTCCCGTTTAAAAACAGCCCACACTTGTACAACAATTTAATCATTATGTCAAATATAATGATGGTTTGTTTTGATGTTTATTTAAGAAAAAAGCACCCAAAATTCACCTCAAATTCCCGTTAAATACTTGATAAATCAGAAATAAATTCGAATCGATAACATTTGCCATAATGTAAAATTCGTGGTTTAATGAATGATGTGCCTTGCGGGTATCTACATGCTTCGTGCGGCCTTAAAATATAAAAATCTGCAAGCGTTTTTAACGAAAACGAATAAAAGCAGAAAAAATAACAACAATGACGAAATGGGTATGATGGGTAGGATTTACAACCAAATCCGGCAGTTTTTAGGGTGCCGTTTCCAATATGAGGATGCTTTTGCTTCACTCATCTTTTTTGTCGTGTTTTTTATTGTCTTTCTTTTATCTTCTTTGGCGAATGCCTTGGAAACAACAAAGGCATCGGCTTTAAGTATTGATAGTATCGCGCCGCATTATTCACAATCCCCTTCTCGCCCCCTTTTCCGCTCTGGCCAATACAAATCGCAAATGGCTAAATCACAAGATTCCTGTCTCTCATTTCTTGTGTCGGAGCGCCCTTTTGAACTTTCCGGTGGCTCTTTTAAAAATTCTGCCGGAAGCTCCGCCAAAAACTCTATAGGTGTAGGATTTGTTTTCGGCGTACGTATTGCGCTTGGGTCAAATGTGATTGTCTCACGAGGCTCGCGTGTTCAGGTCGGACCGGAGCTGCGCTTTAACGGTGGACCAACATCGAGACAAGCTCTGGCAATTGCAGCTTACCGCAAATGCAAAAGTGAACAATTTTTGAAAACAGCTCAATAGTTTTTTATTTGGGTCTAGACCCTTTTATTTCCCCTCGCCACTTTCCCCCTGTCTTTTTTCTCCCCCTTTAAAGACAGGGGGGTATTTTTTTATGAGGCGATAAATTCGGCTAAGTTCTCAAACGACATAGGCGCTCTGATGATGTTGATATTGTTTCCATCAACCATCACTTCGCTAGCGGGCGGGCGGAGTTGATAGAGGGAGCTCATGCTCTGGCAATAGGCACCGGCAGATAAAATAGCCAGAATGTCACCTTCCTCAGGGTTTGGCAGGATGATATTATCGCCGAAGATATCGCCACTTTCACAGACATTGCCGACAACTGTTACTTGTTTTTCTCCTCTTTTTTCCCGCGTAGCCGATAGGTTTATAATTTGATGGTAGGAGCCATAAAGCGTGGGGCGGATCAGGTGATTGAACCCTGTATCAATGCCAACGAAGGTGGTTTTGCGCTCCGGCTTGACCATTGTAACACGGGCGAGCAAGCATGTGCTTTCCCCTACCAGAAATTTTCCGGGCTCAAGGCGGTAATGGAAGTCTTCTGGCATGGTTTTGGCAAAATCATCGAGCTTATGTTGCACTGCACCGGCCCAGTTTTTGAGATTAATCGCTTCTTTTTGCAAGTGATAGCGGATACCAAAGCCGCCACCAAAATCAATGAATTTAAGCGGCGCATCAAAGCCTTTGGCACGTCCCAAAATCCCTTCCACTCCGGCAACAAAGCTTTCCTTTTGGTAAAAGCCTGAGCCAATATGTCCATGAATGCCGATAAGGGTGAGGTTATATTTCGCGATCAAATCTTTTGCGGTGCCGATGTCACAATCACTAATGCCGAATTTTGTGTCTTCCCCGCCTGTTACGACGAAGGCGCATTCCCCGTCCCCAACATCAACATTGAGCCGGATGGCACAGGGCGCATCCGGAAACATATCGCCAAATCGTTTAAGTTCGGACAAGGAGCCGAGATTGGAGATAACCCCCTGTTCGTGGATTTGTCGAAGCTCGTCATTCGAACATCCATTGCCGGTAAAAAGAAGTTCTTCGCTTGTAAAGCCGAGCTTCTTACCCAAAAGCACTTCATAAGGCGACACCGTATCCAGCCCGTCTATGCCTGCTTCTTTTAATGCCAGAACAATGGCCGGATTATAATTGGCCTTGAGCGCGTAAAATATTTTAACCCCCGGTCCAAAAGCATCACGGAATAACCGGGCCTTGTGAGACAGATTTTGTTTGTCTGTGACATATATAGGTGTCTGGCCGGTTTGGGTTATTATTCTTTCGGCTTGTTCTAATGTCGGGACAAAGGGTTCCATTTGCGGGTTCTAAAACTTAATTTAAAAAGGTAGCCATGCGGGCACGGAGAGGTCTAAATACCTCGCTAGAGCAAGAGAAGCAATAAAAACCATCAGGCCCAATAACGCACTCTGCCATAATGGTGCAATGTTTTTAGGCGAGAATTTTGCACGTTGTTGGTCGGATAAAAGCGGACCTAAAGCTTTTTTAACCGGACCGGTTGAAATTTTGCTGACAATAAATTGTGCGGCAAAGGCGCCAAGGGGAATAAGCAAGAGATCAAGCACCAGAATGATATTTTCTTGTGGCAGCAGGTCCGCCAACTGACCGCGAACGGCAGGGAGGAAATAAACCATATTGACCGTGCCAATAAGGCCAGCTGCAAGCGCTAGCCCGCTCCAACGGTTCTTGCGAGTCAGGTTTTGGATGGCCTTATGGGATAGTTTAATCAGTTCCTTGATTGTCTGATTGCTAATGCCCATCGGGTATTGTTTTTTAAGCGCAATCACCGCCTGTTTGGGGGGAGCAGTTGCGCTCAGCGTCAAAGCCTGTGCTATTAGACGCTTGTTGCTGGCCTTTTTGATCAGGCCGGCTGTATTTCCTGTGCCTTGCGCTGCTTCTTCCAGCCTTTGATAGGCGCGCTGGGTTAGATCTTCCAAAAAGTTCGGCAGTTTGAGCATTTTACCGCGATAGCCGAAAAGATGTGTGCGAAGCGGCTTTCCGTTGATGGTAAACTCTATATCGCCATAGGGGAATTGCGCATTATATTGGATCGCCAGTCCGCCATCATTGCGCTTGACTTGCTCCGCGCTCAGCTTGATATGCTTGCCGGAAACCATTTTGTGACCGGCATCTTCAAAGACTTTGACAACTGGTGGTGGCAAAATGGTCCGGTCAAATTCAAAAAGGGTTTTAATCTTGAAAATCAGATGCGCGATATGGGTGGTGAAGGCCGCGCCGCCGCACTGGGTGCATTCATGTTTCGCGCTGCCCTTGCATTGTCGGCATTGCACTGTTCCGGTTTTTTGGCACAAAGGGCAAGCGACTTGGCGCTGCCCGTGACATCTATTACATTGTATTTGTTTGCCGTCTGCGCTTTGCATCATGCCTGAGCCGTGGCAAAATTTGCAAGGGACCATAGTCCGGCCATGACACTGGGTGCAAACCTCCCGCCGCTTTCCGCCACAACGCTGGCAAATCATTTGCCCTTCACCGTGACAGGTGCCGCATGGCTCAACATAGCTGTAATCACGGTTTAAGGCGGGAATGTCAAAATACTCCGCATGGAGCGAAAAACCTTTGTCAGGGCGCTCCAACAAAATATTGGCCATAGCGCGGCGTACCTCGTCATTTTTAAGGGCGCTGCTGCTGGCTTCTTCAATGGCTTGTGTGATTTCGTCCGGAGATTTTAAAGGCTGGCCGATCTCATGTGCGCCTTTTTTGCTTTCGGACTGGATTTCGTGATGGAGCTCCAAATGCGTGATGGCTTCACAATTTAAAACTTCACCGCCTGCCTGCTTGATCTGGATCGAATCCTTTTCCGCCCCGTTCCCTTTGGCGAGCATCCGGATCGTCTTCAAGGCCCGCTTAGGAAGCTGTTTCAGATATTCAGGATTGTTATGCATAAGGGGATAAGTTCATCAATATGGCAGGCGCGAGGGGGGAGATTTAAGCCATCAGATTTTCTTGTAAAAATGTGATGCTGCGTTCGTCGGCAATTTGGGCTTGTGCCTCGTCATAATTGTCTCCGCCAACGCGGGTGAAGGCGTGATCCATACCGGCATAATCATGCAGGGTAATCTGCGCATGCCCATCGAATGCGGCGTGGATTTTTGCTTGGGCCTCTTTGGGAACAAAGCCGTCTTCTCCGGCAATGTGAAGCATGAGCTTTCCTGATATATTGTTGGCACTATCCAATAGTTCCTCAATGCCAACTCCGTAATAGCCGATAGAGGCGCTGACATCATTCTCACATGCCATTAGGTAAGCCAGCTTTCCGCCAAGGCAATACCCTAAGCACCCGACTTTGCCGTTAGAGTTTGCGTGACCGGTCAGGGCATGTTTTGTGGATTTTAGGTCTTCGATACCTTTTTCAATATCAAACAATCCAAAAAGTTCGAAGGCACGTTCCAGCTCTTCGGGCACTTGGTCGGAAAGTTCGATACCTGGCTCAATACGCCAGAACAAATCAGGTGCGCAGGCGATAAAGCCTTCGGAGGCCAGCCAGTCGCATTTTGCGCGTAATCCTTCATTAATGCCGAAAATTTCCTGAATAACGATCACGCAGGGTGCCGTTTTCCCTTCTTGTGTAACATTTTCCGGCAGGGCGATGTAAGAGCTGAAAGAGCCACCATCTTTGGCTGCAATTGTAAGGTTGGACATGAAAACCTCCTGTGCTTTTAGGTTGAAAATAGCGGCCCTACGCTATCATATCTGCCCTAGCCCGCCAAGCGGCGCGGCTTAACACGATATTTTCTGCTTCGTTTCTTGGGCGTATCACGTTAAAAAGCATGTATGAGTACACAGGACACGATTTTTGCGCTTTCCAGTGCGCCGGGTAAGGCCGGTGTGGCCGTGATTCGTGTATCTGGTCCTTTGGGCTGGAAAAGTGTTAATATTTTAACCAATTCAGATACTACGGCAAATAAACTGGTGCCAAATGAGGCGAAATTACTCAATTTGTCATATCTTGTTTCACGTGAAACAAGATATGTAAAGCATATCGATAAGGCGTTTGTGGTCGGGTTTCGGGCTCCCAAAAGCTTTACGGGCGAGGATGTGGTCGAATATCACTGTCATGGCTCGCCAGCTATTATCGAAGAAATGTTTGAGGCGCTGGGATCTATTGAAGGCTGTAGAATGGCGGAACATGGGGAGTTCACCCGCCGAGCTTTCGAAAATGGCAAGCTCGATTTGACCGAAGCTGAAGCAATTGCTGATCTCATTGATGCCGAAACCCGTGCGCAAAAGGATCAAGCTTTGGCGCAAATGGGTGGGGTTTTGTCCGCTCTTTATCACGGCTGGGCGGAACGTCTGACCAGATCGCTGGCCTATATTGAGGCGATTATTGATTTTCCTGATGAGGATGTACCTGACAGCGAAACCAAAAAAGCCTTGCCTGAGATTGAGGCTGTTTCACGTGAAATAAGGGATCATTTGGATGATAACCGGCGCGGGGAGCGCTTGCGCAACGGGCTTCAAATTGCGGTGATTGGTGTGCCGAATGCGGGAAAGTCTTCGCTTGTCAATGCGCTGGCGCAGCGTGATGTCGCGATTGTTTCCGATATGGCCGGCACGACCCGTGACGTGATCGAAGTTCACTTAAATCTGGGTGGTTATCCGGTGATTATCGCCGATACGGCGGGTTTGCGGCCTGATCAAATCACTGGTGACACGGGGCAGGAGGCCATCGAATCGGAAGGGATCAAGCGCGCCCTTGAATATGCGCAGCAAGCGGACCTCAAATTGCTGGTTTTTGATGGGGCGGCAGAAAAACCAGATCAGCATACCCTGAATTTGGTCGATGAAAATTCTTTGGCGCTCATGAACAAGCAGGATTTATTTGAAGACGATATCGGGGATATATCAGGCGAAACTCCGCTGGCGATCTCTACAATCACAGGGCAAGGGTTGGATGAATTTTTAGATGTTTTGAGCGCCCGTATTGCCAAAATGATGCAAGTTTCACGTGAAACGCCCTCTCTCACGCGCCAGCGCCACCGGATGAATTTGAATGAATCGGCTCAATTTCTTGAAAACGCTTTGGAACAGGCGCAGCCTGAATTTATGGCGCAGGAGCTTCGTTTTGCGGTAAATTCTTTGGGTCGGATCACAGGCCGCGTTGATGTTGAAGACCTTCTGGATGTGATTTTCAAAGATTTTTGTATCGGGAAGTAGCTGTTCCGGCCTTTTTGCATATCTTGTTTCACGTGAAACAAGATATGGGAAGTTCTCTCCTTGTATCAAAAAGAGTCGCATTTTTTATGCATATTAGGTATAAAGCGCCTCATGGAAAATTCTTTTGATGTCATTGTTGTTGGTGGAGGGCATGCGGGCTGTGAGGCGGCAAGCGCTTCCGCGCGTATGGGAGCGAAAACGGCGCTCCTGACCCACCGCTTGGACACGATTGGCGTTATGTCTTGCAATCCGGCGATTGGCGGTTTGGGCAAGGGGCATTTGGTGCGCGAGATTGACGCGCTGGATGGTCTGATGGGCCGTGTGATTGACCAGGCGGGTATTCAGTTCCGGATGCTCAATGCCTCCAAAGGTCCAGCGGTGCGGGGGCCAAGGGCGCAGGCCGACCGTAAGCTTTATCGTGAGGGCATGCAGGCCATATTAAATGACCATCCGAACCTCACCTTGATTGAAGCGGGTGCGGAAGACCTCATTCTCGAAGATGGCGAAATTGCAGGGCTGGTCACAGATTCTGGTGCGGAGAT
>JALEGH010000031.1 GCA_022763065.1 Alphaproteobacteria bacterium | reverse complement strand
GATAGGCTGCTTTGGCCACCTGCAAGTGCCCCAGCGTATCTTCCACGAAAATGGTCTGATCTGCCCTTGCGTTAAGACGCCCCAAAAGCTCGTTCAATCCCTCAACGCCTTGCCCTTTGGGCTTAAAATCAAAATCTTCAAATCCCATCACATGGTCGGGGTCAAAAAAATCTGTCTTGCGCATCATATTCAAAACAGGCTTGGCCCAGCGATGCCTGCAGGAATGAGTTAGAATGCCATGACGCACATATCCCGCTCCACCAAGAAAAGCTCTAATCGTCTGCACGCAAGGTTTAAACAAATCCGGACAATGCTTTTCAACCAACTGAGACAGCATGTCGTTAAAGCCGTAATAGGTCTCGCGTGTAAAATCCTCCTCGCTATAACCATATTCTTTTGCCAAGGGTAAAAGCCCCGTCACGGGGTCATTATATGTATCGAATGAACTACGGGCGAGTCTTCTCGCCTCCTCATAATCAAGCCCCTTCAACAAACGGCACATGGTCACCGCGTTGGCCTCATCGCACAAATCATAAAAACTGGGAGCTCCCTCAGGCACCTGATCAAAATCGTAAAACACACCATCAAAATCCCAAATGATGGCCCGGCGGTTCGCCAAATTGACGTGAGATAAATTTTTATTATTAGTATCTGACAAGTGCAGCCCCCCATGTTAATCCGCCGCCCATTGCCTCAAGGAGCAGCATATCTCCGCGTTTAATCCGGCCATCGCATATAGCTTCATCCAGCGCAAGCGGTACAGAAGCCGCCGAGGTATTACCGTGACGATCCACCGTGACAACGACCTTATCCATCGACATGCCCAGCTTCTTGGCTGTTGATTCAATAATGCGGATATTGGCCTGATGCGGCACAAGCCAGTCAATCGCATCCGGCCCAATGTTATTATGTGCCAAAGTCTCCTCCACCACATCGGCCATATAGCTCACGGCATATTTGAACACCTCGCGCCCTTGCATTTCGATCACGCCTGCATCACCGCTCATGGACGTTCCATCGGAAGTTTTCAACAGATCACGCTGCGTCCCGTTGGCGTACAAATGGGTCGAGTGAATGCCACTTCCCTCCAGCCCCTTATCATTTTCCTGTCCCTCCAAAATAACCGCGCCTGCGCCATCAGCAAACAACACGCACGTCCCCCGGTCTTTCCAATCCACAATAGAGGACATTTTCTCCGCCCCGATCACCAGCAAACGCTTTGCCTGACCAAGACGGATAAAGTTATCCGCAACACTTAAAGCATAGATAAAGCCAGTACAAACGGCTTGCACGTCCAGTGCCAAACCAGGAGCCATCCCCAGCTCTCCTTGCACCTTTGCCGCTACAGAAGGAAAAGTCCGATCAGGTGTCGTTGTCGCCACAACAACCCCGTCAATATCTTGAGGAGTTAATCCGCCAGCCTCCAAAGCCTTTTTAGCCGCCGCCAGCGCCATATCTCCGGTTGTCTCGTCTTTCGCGGCAATGCGGCGCTCCTTGATACCGCTGCGCTGGATAATCCACTCGTCACTCGTATCAACCATTTTTTCCAAATCGGCATTGGTCAGGATTTTTTCCGGCAGATAAGCGCCTGTTCCAGTAATGACTGATTGTATACCCATTCGATCTGCCCCTTACATCCCCACCGCAGAGACAAAAGATTCCTGACTCATCAACTGCTCAATCTCATCGGCCACGCGCTGATTAAAATTATTTCGAACCAAATCATAGGCCATCAAAATAGCATTCTCGGTGCCCATCACATCGCTTCCGCCGTGACTTTTGACACACACCCCATTGAGCCCCAAAAACATCCCGCCATTATATTTACGCGGATCAACCTTGTCTTTCATGCGATTAATTGCGCCGCGTGCCAAAAAATACCCCAACATCGCCCAAGGGGATGATTTAAACGCATCTGTCAGAAAATGCTTTGATAACTTACCAACACCCTCAGCCGTCTTAAGCGCGACATTCCCCGTAAAACCATCCGTCACCACAACATCAACGGTTCCCTTGGTAATGTCGTCTCCTTCAATAAAGCCTTCATATTTACCGGGGAAACTCACACTCGATAGAATTCGGGCTGCCGCGCGAAGCTCCTCATGCCCCTTCATCTCTTCCGTTCCGACATTTAAAAGCCCGACTGTAGGCGTTCCCACCCCGCGTACCACGCGCGCATAAACCGCGCCCAAAACGGCAAATTGAGTGAGCACCTCCGCATCACAAGCCAGATTTGCCCCTAAATCCAGAACAACCGTCTTGCCCTTTTCCGAAGGCATCACACTCGCGATCGCAGGTCTTGTAATGCCGGGCAAACATTTCAACAGTAGCTTAGACATCGCCATCAAAGCCCCGGTATTACCCGCAGAAACAATACCATTGGCCGTACCATCCTTCACCGCCTCAATCGCCAAACGCATGCTTGAGCCCTTCCCATTGCGCAGCGCCACAGAAGGTTTATCGTGACTGGAAATCACAATATCTGTGTGATGAATTTCCGAATGCCGGATCAGCTCCGGATATTCATTCAAAACCGGCTCGATTTTCTTTTGATCGCCGTAGATTAAAAAACGGGTACTTTCCATTTTGGAAAGAACATTCGCCGCCGCAGGTATCATAACTTGCGGGCCAAAATCTCCCCCCATCGCATCCAGCGCAATTATCTGGCGGTATGTCATAGTTGAATTCTCATATAAAAAATGCAGGCACTCATCGCCTGCATAAGAAACTGGCAGTTTGCCAATTTAAAGTCAATCATCGAAAACAGATGTCCCCGAACGAATTCAAGCCGCTTTAATCCTGCGCCTCGATGACCTGACGGCCTTTATACATGCCTGTTTTCAGGTCAATATGATGACGGCGCTTCGCCTCACCCGTATTGGCGTCCTCGACCCAGTTTGTGGTCTTCAGCGCATCATGTGCACGGCGCATATTGCGCTTTGATTTTGTTGTTTTTCTCTTTGGTACAGCCATTTTCTAGCCCTCTTTTTAATAATCAGACGTCCTTTTAACGAAAACCCCAGAATTATGCAAGGAAAAACTACTTCAAAAACTACTACAGGCCCGCTACCGCTCTTCCTTCCAGCTTTTGAGCGCTTCGAAGGGGTTTTTGCGCAAAGGAGAGTTCTCATCCACCGTCAGCCCCGCGTCTCCTTGCTCATATTCCGCTCCCTCCTTGCGGGGATAGGCCGGAATGGTGAGCGAGATATGCTGCGTGACCAGCTCTCCCAGATCAATTTGCCCATCAATAATGGCTTCCGGATCGTCTTTTTCGTCCAAAATTTCCACTTCACCCTTTTGCTGGACCACATCCCTGTCCCGCTTGGCCGCCGCAAAGGAGACGGTTGCTTCCTTATCCGCAAACCACCCCTCCACCTGATCGGAAAGCGCGGTCTCCACAGGCTCCAAGGTAATCACACAATTTTGTACAATCATGCTCTCAAACGTGCCGGAAACATAAATGATATGCCCCCCTTGCCGTGTCACGGTTAAATCCGCCGAAGCACTCTTCACCTCTTCCACGCCAAAGCGTTTCGATAGATCCGCGCACTCCTCCGGTGATGCCTGTAATTGAATTTTGAGCGGCTTTTTCTCCAGCTCCTCCACATCAAAAAAATGCGACCATTCCTGTTCCATCAATTGGGCTTTGTTAGGCATGACGACGCTCCTGCGATGTTCCCAGATCAAACCCTTCAAAATCCTGATTTTTTAAATCAATACCACCCATCATCTTATTGATTATAAATATATAATTCACCATCTCTTTGAGCGTACCTTCAGAAGGCGCGACCTCCAAGGTCCCGTAAATATTACGCTCCACCGCCTCGCGCAAAGCCCTCTCACTTTGCTCCTGTAAGGCCTGCTCATAGTGATGTGCCCGGCCATTAAAGCCTTTCATCATCCGCTTCATATGTTTGGGAACACTTAAATCCCCCACACCCATTTCGCGCAAGGTCCGGTCCATATTGACAAAAAACACATCGAACAGGGCTTGGGCGAGCTTGTCTTCTCCCACCCTCTTCAAATGCCGCATAAAAAGATAGCAGTGCAGCGAGATCATCTCGAACCGGCCATCGACATTATCAGGAACACCCCACGCCTCATAAAAGACCGGCAACCGTGCCTGAGTCACCGCCTGCTCATAAAGTTCTGCGGCGCGCCTCTTGCGGTCACGGCGTTGTTGAAAATAGTGAAACATCCTTGATTTTTTAGGCACTCCGGCGCTATATAGCAAGTATGAAAATACAAAAAACGCTTTTTCTTAGCATCATGATCGCCGTCCTCATCGGCGCCTGCTCCCCAACGGTGAACACACGCGGCAACATTGTAGAGGATTTCCGTATGCGTGAGATCACACCCGGTGTCAGTACCCAGACCAATGTGCTGAAATCCCTTGGTTCCCCGACCACCAAAGCGCCCTTTGATGAGAATGTCTGGTACTATATCGGCCAAACGATGGAGAAAAAGGGTATTTTTGACCCCGAGGTTACCGAAGAAAAGGTCGTTGTTGTCGCCTTTGATGAAGAAGGCATCGTCCAAACAATAGAGGAAATTGATTCCGAGCGTTTAAATGTTCCTAAGGTGCGCCGCAAAACCCATACAGGCGGTAACGAAATCACCGTGATGGAACAGCTATTGGGCAATATTGGCCGCTTCAACAAACCCACGGGAAGCGCCGCGCGCACCGCCGGCGGCGGGCTTTAAGTTTTTTATTGACATAAAATGTTGTGTTTTGTATAACCCTTTTTTATCAACCTACTACAAGGACAAAAAAGATGAGCACCCAAAGCGATAAAACAGCTATAGCCAAAGCACTCGATGTTTTCATTAAAGCAACAGAGCAAACAACAGGCTTTGTCGTCGAGGTCAGACAAGATATCTCACAACTGGTAGGGGGTATTAATTCTCAATTGGAAGATAAATTCACTATCAATTCCCTCTCCTCTCCCCATGAATTGGACGTCTGGCGCAAAGAAAAAGGACTTAGAATTCATATCTGTTCCAAAACCAGAAAAATTCAGGTTCGGAACATACACAAAGTCCGCGGTGGTTACGAATTTTCAGAACCTAATGAAAAACCAGTCGAGTACTCCCTTGATGAGGTACTCCCGGTGATTGCGCAAAAAATGGCAGATATTGTCCAATATGACCCCCAATTGGTGAAGAAGTTTGAAGAAGAGAAACCTGTCTCTGTCAGTACAAAAATTACTAGACCGTCGTCCCCCTTTCCGCTCCCCATCGGCCCTCTTAAAAACAGTTAAGGCCGGCATTGCGCCCTATCGTATGAATGCAGCGAATATCAGGGTTGAGGGCTGGCTGAAAGTACCTGAAACGTAGCATTTCGGATTTTGATTGTCCCTGAAACGTTCCCACTTTGTCGCCATCACGATCCGGCGCCGGAAAACAATCCATCGCCGGCATACTGTATCCGCTTGTAATAACGCACGCCGTTGACGGCAGGGATTGAAGTTGAAATTCGTTCAACGTGCTCGGGCCAATTTTGTAACGGATAGAACCCTCATCCTGTTGCTCCTCTTGCGGCACACTCCCTTGCGAATTCATGGCCCTTTGGCAAAAGACCTGTGCTCCTTCATTCACCGATACGCAAATTTTTTGAAAATCCGCCCCCAAGCGCGGCAGTTCAATTTCCGAAACTCTATTTCCATCTACCATATAGGACGACAAAAGACGTCCCTTTTGTAGGGCACTACCGTTTATACTTTGAAAACCAGTCGGTAGCCTTTCCGGATTCTTGGCCAGTGGGGTACTACTCTCAGGAGTGAGGTAAAAAAGTGCGTACCCTCCAACGGCAAGAGCCGCCAGCGCGCCCCCAATATTGGCCGCCCCTTTCAAAAATATTTTCATTTGTGATCTCATACCCACTTTCCTTCCTCTTATCTGGTTATCACCTTACAAACACACTATGTCAATAAAAAAGCCCCGGTGAACGGGGCTTTTCTTTAATTCTTTAAGATGTGCGGTGATTAACCGGCAAAACCTGCCACAATCGCCACCAGCAGGATCGCGACGATATTAGCAATCTTGATCAGTGGGTTTACGGCTGGCCCGGCTGTATCCTTGTACGGGTCACCCACAGTGTCCCCGGTTACAGCCGCGTGGTGAGCATCAGAGTTCTTCCCACCATGGTTACCATCTTCGATGTACTTCTTCGCATTGTCCCATGCACCGCCACCAGCAGTCATAGAAATCGCCACGAAAAGACCCGTTACGATGGTTCCCATGAGAAGCGCACCAAGTGCTTCAAAGGCAGGAACAATGTCACCGGACAGCCAGTAGACCACAATGAACAGCACAACCGGCGCCAAGACAGGAAGCAATGAAGGAACAATCATCTCCTTAATCGCGGCCTGTGTCAGCAGGTCAACCGCCTTGCCGTATTCCGGCTTGGCTTTACCGTCCATGATGCCTTTGATCTCTTTGAACTGACGACGTACTTCAACCACAACACTGGCCGCCGCACGGCCCACAGCTGTCATTGACATCGCACCAAAGAGGTAAGGCAATAATCCACCGATGAACAAACCAATCACCACATATGGATTTTCAAGCGAAAACCCAAGATCCGGCATACCGGGAAGGTAATGTTTGATCTCTTCGGTAAAGGCTGCAAACAACACGAGAGCTGCCAAACCAGCAGAACCGATCGCATAGCCTTTGGTTACCGCTTTTGTTGTGTTACCAACCGCGTCCAGCGCATCTGTTGTTTCACGCACTTTCTTCGGCAGGCCAGCCATTTCGGCAATACCACCGGCATTATCCGTCACAGGACCGTAAGCATCGAGCGCTACAACCATACCCGCCATCGAAAGCATCGTGGTTGCCGCCATCGCGATACCAAACAAACCCGCAAAATCATGTGCCAAGAAGATACCGCCACAAATGATGATCACAGGAATAGCTGTTGCCTCCATCGACATCGCCAAACCTTGAATAACATTTGTACCGTGACCGGTCTCAGAAGCTTTCGCAACCAAGCGCACAGGACGGTGATCCGTTCCGGTGTAGTACTCAGTTACCCAGACAAGCAAGCCCGTCACACCCAAACCAACAAGGACACAATAAAGGATATCTTTAAGTGTCACAACGTCACCGGCTTTCAGCGCAAACTCCATATCCAGACCAAAATTGCCCAAAAGACCGGCAATAAAGATCAGGGAGAAAATCGCACTAGCGATAAAGCCCTTATAAAGTGCGCCCATGATATTTTTCTTCTTGCCCAAACGGACAAAAAATACACCAGCGATGGAACCGACAATACATAGTGCACCAATCATAAGTGGCAACATCATCATGAACTCAACACCGCCTGCGGCAAACACACTAAATGCAATCAGCATGGTGGCCACAATGGTCACGGCGTAAGTTTCAAAGAGGTCGGCAGCCATACCGGCACAATCGCCAACATTGTCTCCAACGTTATCCGCAATCACAGCAGGGTTACGTGGATCATCTTCGGGGATTCCGGCTTCCACCTTACCAACAAGGTCTGCACCAACGTCGGCCCCTTTGGTAAAGATCCCACCACCCAGACGGGCAAAGATGGAAATCAAAGACGCACCAAAGCCAAGCCCAACCATCCCCTCAAGGGCATGACGTAGATCCATGGCAAGCTCTTCAGTCAGAATGTAGTAATATCCGGCAACCCCCATTAGGCCCAGACCAACCACAAGCATCCCTGTAATAGCACCAGATTTGAATGACACGTCTAACGCTTTTTCAAGACTGTTACGGGCGGCTTCTGCCGTTCTGACATTGGCACGAACGGAAACGTTCATCCCAACATAACCGGCAGCGCCAGATAGAACCGCGCCAATCGCAAAACCAACTGCCACGTGCCAGCCAAGAAGGAAGTGCAATAAAATTGCCACCCCAACGCCAACAAAGGCAATCGTTGTATATTGCCTGTTCAGGTAAGCAGAAGCTCCCTCCTGCACTGCACCGGCAATTTCCTGCATTTTCTTGTTTCCGGCATCGCAGGACATGATTTGACGTGTCCAAAGCTGACCGAAAACAAGAGCGGCCACAACCGCGCAGGCAATCATAATGTATGCTTCAATCATAATTAAAACCCCTTATTTTCTCTCATTTTTCATTTGTTAGAAATATACGAACGCATGAGGAAGCCAGCAGGCCTCTACATAACCGCATGAGGGTGCAAAACTATATGAATGATTGCAAGGAGTTAGAAAAAGTTTTCCCCATAAGCAAAATCAAACGGAAAAAACATTATGTATTTGAGAAAATTGTGGGATTTAAACCGGGCGTTGGCTTACCACCTGAAGCAGCACATCATTGACGCGGTCTTCACCTAGAACTTTGCCGGATGCCTTTAACAGGCGTGCCTTCAGATCATCCGCACGCACGACACCGCCTTCCATGCTGGCCTTCCTGTTCAACACGCCGTACATATCCTGAATAAAAGCGTCTTTCAAACGCGGAGACATATGCTTTGTAAATTCCGCGTTCGCGTCTCCTATCACCTCGATAGAAATCACCAGCGTGACCACCTGCGTCACGCCTTGCGCATCAATAATGGGCAGAATAATCGGATCAAGTTCCACAAAGCGCAAGCTTTTCGCAAGCTCTTCAGCTTCCATTGAGGCCTTTTCTTTCGCCAGCTTTGCGCCCCTAGCATGCTCATCCATAGCTCCAGCAGAGGCCACAGCCGCCTTTTGAACATAGAAATATCCGCCTGCCGCACCAGCTCCCACCAGCAACAAAGCCATCAATCCCATTAATAGTATTTTCATGACGATAAAGCCCTCTTAAAAGACCTTTAAACCTTGCACATCAAGATTTAAGTGATCTTTCATTCCCACCCTATCAAGGATACGCCAAAAAGGTTAATAAATCCTTCCCAAAACAGAAGCTAACCCATTGAAAATGCATACTATTGTATAAAATTATAGAAAAAAATCGAATAACGAGCCTAGCGCACGGTTTTACGAACAGAATCGAGCACAGCATTGACCATTTTGGCCTCGCCATCCTCGTAAAAGGCGTGGGACACCTTCATATATTCGGCAATAATGAGCGGCGCATCAATATCCTGCAGCACCATCAGCTCAAACGCTCCACAAAGCAAAATCGCCTTTAACAGCGGTTCCAGTGTCGCCGTTTTACCTTCCTCAACCCCCAGACGCCTGTTTTGTGCAACCATATCAATGAGTTGTTCAGAATGCTCGGAAACCCCCCTCACAACGCCCACAAAATGCTCTTCATTCGGAGGAACCATCGTCTCCCCATCAATTTCCATACCGGCGCGGTGAGCCAGAAATTCCTTGATTAAATCATCAGGGCTATCTTTATTCTCACTTCCCAGCATCTGATACACCGCCTGCACCGCCAAAAGGCGCGCCGCGCTATTTTTCGCCGACTTTGACGGTTTTGGAACTTTTGCCTGCGAAGTTGAGGACATGGCCGATCTATCCTCTTCTTATCTCGGGAAAATGCCGAATTGGCCTTTGATATTCAGCATATCGAGCGCTGCTTTAGCCGCTAGCCCTCCCTTATTCTTTTGCTTGGGGTCTGCGCGCACAATCGCCTGATCTTTATTTTCAGTTGTGATAACGCCATTCCCGATAGCCAATGTATGGCGCACCGACAAATCCATGAGCCCGCGCGCGCTTTCACCCGCCACAATATCATAATGGGAAGTTTCCCCCCTGATCACACAGCCCAGAGCGACAAAAGCATCATAGCGCCTGCGGGAGGTATAAAACTCCAGACTTTTCACCGCATACTGGATAGCGGCAGGAATTTCCAAAGCTCCGGGCACGCTCATCCGGTCATAGCTCGCTCCCGCTTCTTCCAGCACATCAATAGCCCCTTTGGCGAGCATCGCGGCAATATCCTCATAAAATGGTGCTTCCACAATCAAGACATGCGGCTCTTCTTTATAATCTGTTTCCATCGAATTACCCTTTAATCGGTTCATACCCGCTAATATTTAACCCATAACCTTCCAAGCCTATCACAGCCTTCGGCTTATTGGTCAATAAAGTCATATTTTTCACACCTAAATCCAGCAAAATTTGCGCACCCACACCATAATCACGGATGGCATCCGGCTTTTCTTTTTGCTCTTCACTTAAACTTTGTGACAAGCTCTTCGCATTGGGTGGACGCAAAAGCACCAAAACCCCGCGCCCCGCCTCTTCAATTTGGCGCATAGATAATTCTAAAATAGGATCGCCCCCTCCCAACACATCGCGCATAATATTGAGCGCATGCATACGCACCAAAACCGGTTCTTGCCCCGAAATATCACCCTTAACAAGCGCCACATGCTCCGCATAATGAACCTTACTTGCATATAAGTGAGCTTTAAACTTTCCGCCATAAGAGCTTGTAAAGTCAAAATTATTGATCTTTTCAATGAGCTTTTCCGTGCGCCTGCGATGCGCAATCAAATCTGCGATCGTTCCCACCTTGATATCATGGTGCTGTGCGATGTCTAAAAGATCGGCAAGCCGCGCCATTGTGCCGTCCTCATTCATGATCTCACAAATCACACCAGCACCTGAAAACTCGGCAAGCCGCGCCAAATCGACAGCCGCCTCCGTATGCCCAGCGCGCACCAACACCCCGCCTGAGCGGGCGCGCAAGGGGAAAACATGCCCCGGCGTGGCGATATCTTCCGGTCCGCTTTCCGCGCGGATCGCGGTTTGGATCGTATGCGCCCGGTCTGCGGCTGAAATCCCCGTTGTCACACCCTCTTTCGCCTCGATCGAGACGGTAAAGGCCGTGCGGCGATGGGTATTATTCCCCCGCCCCATCAGCTCCAAGCCCAAACGGTCAATATGTGCCTCTTCCATCGGCATACAGATCAGCCCACGGCCATGACGTGCCATAAAATTAATATTCTCCGGTGTGGCCATTTGCGCCGCGATGATAAAGTCCCCTTCATTCTCCCGGTCCTCATCATCAACAATAATGACAGGTTTACCGCACCTGACATCTGCAATAATATCTTCGATAGAAGATAAATCAGACATTCTTTCCTCACCGGTTTTACGCACAAGATCACCCATATCTTTGCACCTCCAAAAGCCGCGCAACATAGCGCGCCAGCATGTCAATCTCAATATGAACCTGCTGCCCCTCTTTGATGCCTCCCAATGTCGTCATCTCCCATGTATGGGGGATAATATTCACACCAAAGACATTGCCTTCAACTTCGTTCACTGTGAGGGAAATCCCATCAAGGGTTATGGAGCCTTTCGGCGCGATAAAACCTGCAAGCTCTTGCGGCAGCTCAAATTTCAAACGGTGGGAATCACCTTCCGGCTTCACCTCAACGCAACTCCCCAGACCGTCCACATGGCCCGAAACAATGTGCCCGCCCAGATCATCCCCCATTTTGAGCGCAGGTTCCAGATTGATTTTGGCACCCACTTCCCATTCCCCGATTGTGGTTTTTGAAATGCTTTCTGCTGATACCTCTACATCAAAGCTATTGCCCGCCTTCTCAATGACTGTGAGGCAACACCCCGCACAGGCGATAGACGCACCAATTTCACTCCCGGATAAATCAAGGGAGGTCTGAATACGAAGACGCAAATCTTCGCCCTCTTGCTTGCACACAGATTGCACCATGCCGATATCTTTGATAATTCCCGTAAACATGGATCAGACTTTACGCCCTTGCCGCATAAATATCCAGCATATCTTCACCTAATTTTATGGTTTTTAAAGGGGTTAGACTTATCTTCTGATCTAATTTTTGAATATTAAGAACACCAACATTGGACAAACCATCCGCACCGATCAGGCTCGGTGCTTTGAACCAATAAAGCTCGTCAAATGCACCAATCCTGATAAAAGAGGTGAGCAGCGCTGCCCCGCCTTCAACCATCAAACGGGTAATGCCCAATTTTGAAATCTCGGCCAAAGCTACTTCCAAATCCACATGCCCGTAGCCCCCTTTTGGAACAGTGATGAGTTTCGCACCGCGCTTTATGAAGGCTTCAGCTTTTGGACTGTCTAGATTACAAGAAGTTATAATACAAACAGGAGCTTGGCTTATATTTTTAAAAACCTGCTCTAATCCGGCAAGGCGCAAATTCGTATCAAAAACAATTCGCACCGGCGCATGATTGACACCCTCAATCCGCGTTGTCAGTGCAGGATTATCCTCCAAAATTGTATTCACCCCCACAGCAATTGCATCATGTTGAGACCTCAGCAAATGACCGCGCTTTCGCGCCAATTCTCCGGTAATCCATTTCGACTGACCTGTGCTTGTCGCGATTTTACCATCCAGCGTTGTCGCGGTCTTGAGCGTGACAAAAGGCCGTGAGTCTGACTGAAACCGATTCATAAAACCGGCATTAAGCGCTCTGGCCTCTTCTTCTAAAACGCCTGTAACAACCTCAATTCCAGCCTTCTTTAGAATTTCAACACCGCCTCCACTTGTACGTGGATCAGGGTCAAGTGCAGCAATCACAACCCGGGCCACTCCCGCCTTCACTAATTCTTCTGCACAAGAGGGCGTTTCCCCCACATGCGCGCACGGCTCCAACGTGACATAAGCAGTTGCCCCTTTTGCGTATTCTCCAGCCATTTTAAGGGCTTGGGTTTCCGAATGAGGACGCCCGCCATCTGCCGTTCGTGCGCGGCCCACAACATGTCCGGCACTATCCACCACCACGCACCCCACAGACGGGTTTGGCCACACGCGGCCCCAACCACGACGCGCCAGATTCAAGGCGCTGCGCATATGATGGATATCATTCAATTTCATAGATTTTATCTATCTTAAGCCGCCGCTTTGATAGATTTTTTCTTTTGAGCATCTTTGTGGGTCTGTTCCTTTTGAAGCTCCCGAACCTCTTCCAAAAAGGCATCAAAATCTTCCGGATTGCGGAAATCCTTATAGACAGAAACATAACGGATATAGCCCACAATATCGAGCTCAACCAAAGCCTGCATCACCAGATCCCCGATTTCAGAGGCCGAAAACTCGCTCTCCCCCGTACTTTCAAGCTGCCTGACAATGCCATTAGTGGCCTTTTCGATTGTCTCCATATCTATAGGGCGTTTACGAAGTGCGATGCTCATAGAACGGGTAATCTTGTCACGGTCAAAAGCCTGCTGCTTCCCGTCTGATTTAATCACGAGCATATCACGCAGTTGAATGCGTTCAAACGTTGTAAAGCGCCCACCACAAGCCGAGCAGACACGGCGACGGCGGATAGAAGAATTATCCTCCGTCGGACGAGAGTCCTTTACTTGTGAATCATCGCTTTGACAAAATGGGCAGCGCATAAAGTACTATTCTACCTTCATTAATAAATCGGAAAAGCCGCACAAAGCTCTTCCACCCGTTCCTTCACGGTCTCTTCCACATCGGTATTTTCTTGCGGGTCATCAGATTTTTCGAGCGCATCCAACACATCGGCAATCATCTCACCCACCTGCTTACATTCCTCCACACCAAAGCCTCTGGTCGTAATGGCCGGTGTTCCGATACGAATGCCCGAAGTCGTAAACGGCCCTTCCGGGTCATTCGGCACCGTATTTTTGTTGCAGGTCAATCCAGCCCGGTCCAAAGATTTCTCCGCATGCTTGCCAAAAAAGGACTTCCCGCGCAGATCCACAATCATCACATGGGAATCCGTACCGCCAGAAACAATTTTATGCCCCCGCGCCTCCAAGCTTGCCGCCATCGCTTGCGCGTTTTCTACGATCTGCTTGGCGTAGTCTTTAAATTCGGGTTTAAGCGCCTCCCCAAAAGCCACCGCCTTGGCCGCAATCACATGCATGAGCGGCCCGCCCTGTAAGCCCGGAAAGACCGCCTTGTTGATTTTCTTGGCCATATCTTCATCATTGCAAAGGATCAAACCACCGCGAGGTCCGCGCAAGGTCTTATGGGTCGTCGTTGTCACCACATCCGCATGCGGCAATGGTGAAGGATAAGCCCCACCCGCGACAAGCCCCGCATAATGGGCCATATCAACAAATAAATACGCCCCGACCTCATCAGCAATCTCACGGAATTTTGACCAGTCAATCGCGCGGGAATAAGCCGACGCGCCGCAGACAATCATCTTGGGCTTATGAGAAAGCGCCTTCTCCCGCACCTCCTTAAAATCAATTTGCTGATCCTCATCGCTCACACCATAGCTCTCAAAATCAAACCACAGACCTGACTGATTAACCGGAGAGCCATGCGTCAAATGCCCACCGTGATCCAAACGCATCCCTAACACCTTGTCCCCCGGTTGCAACAACGCCAAATAGACTGCCTGATTGGCCTGTGCGCCGGAATGCGGCTGCACATTGGCGAAATTACAATCAAACAGCTTACATACGCGTTTGATCGCCAGCTCTTCAGCCACATCAACATATTCGCACCCGCCGTAATAACGCTTACCCGGCAGCCCTTCGGCATATTTATTGGTAAGAATAGACCCTTGCGCCTGTAACACCGCCAATGAGACAATATTTTCAGACGGGATCAGCTCAATTGAGTTTTGCTGGCGCTCAAGCTCATCCTCAATGGCCTGTGTGATCTCAGGGTCGGTGTCATTGACATGGGCCGTAAAAAATTCACTGTCTTGCATGTCTTCTTCCCTTAGTGCTTCAACCATATCTTCCTCTAACCTCGTTATTGATTTATAGTTAAAAAACTTTATCCAATTTATTTACGCGGCGTGCGTGGCGCCCGCCCGCCTCAAACGGTGTTTTCAAAAATTCCTCCACGATATCCTTGGCCAAAATCTCACCCGTGAGGCGTGCACCTAAGCATAAAATATTGGCGTTATTGTCAATCCGTGTCAGCCGCGCCATCGTTGTATTGGTGCAAACAGCCGCGCGGATTTTCGGATGTCGGTTACAGGCCATAGATATCCCGATTCCAGAACCGCAAATCGCAATGCCAAACTCGACCTCACCATCGGCCACCGCTTCAGCCAGCTTATATCCAAAATCAGGGTAATCAACGGAATCGGTGCCATCCGTTCCCAGATCAAGCCACTCAGCCTCAATATTATCTTTGAGATAGCCTTTCAAGCCCACCCCACCATGATCACAAGCAATCGCAACTTTCATTGTCATGCTTCGATTTATAGGCGTTTTAAGCGCTAAAAAGCAATAGAAATATAAGTCTTATGAACCGAAAACCCGGTCCAACAGAATTTTTAGAACTTGAGCAGTTTTGGGTCTGATACGAACCAGCTCCGGCGGAAATGTCATACCCGAACGGCCCGCCAAGAGGCCACTATGCTCAAGCATAACATCGGCAACCCTGTCATCTAAATCAATATGAATATTTAGGTCCGACATCTTTGCATCGGGCTGCATAAGTTCCGCATAATATTTACCCAAGGTAACAACAACAGTTCGTATTGCCTGCTGCGGATTATTCAACTGCCCGTTAAATACATTTCCAATTTCAACCTTATCGCCAGCCAAACGTTTCAAGACATCTTTCAACTCAGGATAACCAAATCTGAGACCTGATTTATCGGGCTCATAATCCACATAATCAAATACAGAAATTGATTGATAAGGATGGCCCAACTCTTGCCTATTATCTACCTTTTTGAAATTCACGTTATTTAAATGCCCGCAAGAATGGCGAATGAAAAGCACATGGTCATACCCCCAACCTCTTTTCTTTGAAAAAGCCAAAACATAAGTCTGTGTCATGTGATAAGAACCATCATGGCTTTGATGATTTGATGTTTTAACACCACCATAGCGATAAATATCCAGACATCCTTCGCTGTTTGCAGCAACCTGTTTCGAGACTTCAAACAAGCCCTCTTCCAATGCATTTAATGCTGTACGGTTATTTGCTCTCGCCTCTTCCACGCTTGCTTTTTTATCGGTAAAAGCCTCTTCAACCGCGCTTGCTATCTCTGATTTCTGTCCTGTTTGCGTACTCATCATTGCTCTCCCTGTAATATATTAGGGAAAAACTATAAACATAACCCCTAGCTGTCAAGCCCTATCCAATAATTCCCTTCTTTCTCAACACATACTCAAGGCGCTTGAGCGCGTTGCGCTGCAAGACTTCTTCGCCCGCACTCGCCGGGCCTTGAATGGAGATTTCGGTGAGCGTCGCGCTATCCATGGCGGAGACCTTCACCAACTGGCCCACGGGGAAAAATTCGATAATGATTTCCCGTCCAGCTAAAGCGCTATTATTTGTATTGAGTGGTCCTTTTTTCATGTGCTATACACTACCCTATGACAAAATTACACACTATACCCATGACAAAAGAAGTGAAAAGAGCAGAATTTAACTGGCAAGACCCCCTCCTCCTTGACGAACTCTTGAGCGATGAAGAACGCATGGTCCGTGACAGCGCCCATGATTTTGCACAAAAGGAGCTGATGCCCGGCATTATCGAGGCCAACCGGCATGAAGTGTTTGATCAGGACATCATGAAAAAGATGGGGGCGCTCGGGCTTCTCGGTCCCACCATTGAGGGATATGGCTGCCCCGGTGTGTCGCAAATTTCCTATGGGCTTATTGCCCGCGAGATGGAGCGCGTGGATTCTTCTTATCGCTCCGCGTTATCCGTTCAATCTTCCCTAGTGATGTACCCGATTTACAGCTTCGGCTCCGACGCGCAAAAAGAAAAATTCCTGCCCGGTTTGGCCAGTGGTGAGTTGATCGGGTGCTTTGGCCTCACCGAACCTGATGGCGGTTCCGATCCTTCCACCATGAAAACACGAGCCAAATCAACGAAAGGTGGATACAAAGTTTCCGGTTCCAAGCAATGGATTACCAATTCCCCCATTGCCGATGTGTTTGTCGTCTGGGCCAAGGATGATGAGGGCAAGGTTATTGGGCTTATTCTTGAAAAGGGTATGGAGGGCTTAGAAGGTCCCAAGATTGAAGGAAAATTCTCTCTTCGTGCCTCTGTCACCGGCGGCATCATGATGGATGAGGTTTTTGTACCGGAGGAAAACAAGCTCCCTCTTGCCAATAGCCTGAAAGCCCCGCTCATGTGTTTAAACTCCGCCCGTTACGGCATTAGCTGGGGCGTGGTTGGCGCGGCGGAGGAGTGCTGGCACCTCACACGTGATTATGTCATGGACCGCGAAGTCTATGGCGGACCTTTGGCCTCTCATCAGCTCATCCAAAAGAAGCTAGCCGATATGCAAACCGAGATTACGCTCGCCTTAAATGCGGCCTTCCGCTTGGGACAACTGAGATGTGAAGACCGCGCCGCGCCGGAGGCCATTTCCATGTTCAAGCGCAATAATTGCGGCAAAGCCTTAGAAATTGCGCGCACCTGCCGCGATATGCTGGGCGGCAACGGCATTGCCGATGAATATCACGTTATTCGTCACATGATGAATTTGGAGGCCGTCAATACTTACGAAGGCACCCACGACATCCACGCCCTCATCCTCGGGCGCGCCCAAACGGGTATTGGTGCGTTTCATGCAGGTGGGGCGAAGTAGGACAAAACATCTGGTCTACACTTTTACAAGTTAAGCAATATTGTTCTCAGGCCTTGCGTTAGATGCTGCTTGCACCTTAGCTGGATTCAAATTTACACTCTGAACCTGCCCACCCATGTTAAGGTCAACAATAGGAATTTTAGCAAAGTGTTCGCCATAGTATTCTCTGGCAACGCTCAAGGCAATCGGCTTCGTTGTAAATTCGCCCGTAGGTTGCCAATTATCGTCAAGAACAGGGCTAACACCAACGGCCATAACTTTGTGGCCCTTACCATCGCTAACAAATTTTTCTGCTACAGTTCCTGTGCCTTGCAAATGAATAGCTGTACCATCATCAGGAACACGGGCAATAAACACTAGTTCTTTACCAGGAGGACGCGCACCGTAAGCGACATTCTCACCTTTTACGGGCGAAATATTATCGGCAGAACCATCATCATTTGTCCAATCAACGTTTTTCAAATTTTCAACTTGTCCATCAAATGGAGCTGGGCCATAAGCTTCTCGGACCAAATCATTTAACTCTCCGGCTTCCATATCTTCAATGAAAGTTGAGGTAAACCCATCTGTAGCAAATCCATAAGCTGAAAGCTGATATCTTTGTTCTAAAATTGCGGCATTTGCCATCTGCTCGTTCAAGGTATCGCCCACAACCATAGCAGCATTTTTACCTTCATTTGGAATGGTTTCCAAGTCGTCTGAATGACCACCTGGATTTTTAAACTGAACAGGTCCATCACTGATATTCTTGATAATTAAACGCACGTCAGGTTTACGAGGCGTCTCAGTTAGGCCAGCATCTGTTAGTTGTGCGTAAACATCATCACCCTTTAGTGTGATATCTGTTCCAAAAGCATTTTTAGGTTTATTCATTTTTTAGTTTCCTGTGTTACTAATTTGTGTCCATAACTTACACGCAAAAAGTTAAAAACCTCTTGCAACACCGAATTTAACACTAACGCACTCGTTATGTCAATAAAAAAATATGTAAAAAACTTAATCCAAGCTCTCAAGACCCGTGAACTGGGTTTGGGCGTTCCAGAAACGCTCGATCATTTGAAGGGTTTCGGTCGCATCTTTAAAGCGTTCCGGCGTGAGCTGCGTCCCTTCCAGCTTCTCCTCATGACGGGTGAACATCTCATTAAGGAGCGCGTAGAGCTCTTTGCCCTTATCGGTGAGCTTCACACGGATAGAACGCTTATCATGGACAGATCTTGCCTGTTCAATATAGTCATTTTCACCCATCTTCTTGACGTTATAAGACACGTTAGAGCCCAAATAATACCCCCGCAGGGTCAGCTCCCCCACCGTCATCTCATCATGGCCAATATTATACAAGATCATCGCCTGCACGTTATTAATGTCTTGCACATCCTTGCGGTCCAGCTCCATCTTCACCACATCCAGAAAATAGCGGTGCAAGCGCTCAATCATTTGTATCGTTTCATAATATGGTGTCGTCATAATATTTTCCCTTCAGGAATCAATATTCCACATTGTAGAATATTCTATAAAATGTTAAAGCCTTTTTAAATTTAATTAAAATTCAAATATTTAGCGCAAGAGGTTCATGATCTGTTATGACCGACAAACTCAAATCCCTCCTTCCTGAAAACTTAAACGAGCCCAAAAGCCATGCGGAGCTAATGCGGCACAAAAGCCTGACACAAAAGGCTTTTCCACATGTGAGAATGCGAAGACTTCGCAGAACCGACGCTTTGCGCGATATGGTGCGGGAAAACAGCCTATCTGTGAACGATTTAATTTATCCTCTTTTTGTGGAAGAAGAGCTCGACACCCCTGCCCCGATCAATTCCATGCCCGGCGTGATGAGAGAAACCGAAAAATCGCTTGAGGCCAAAATGAAAGAAGTCGCAAAAAGCGGCTTGAAATCGGTCATGCTTTTTGGTGTCTCACACCATAAGGACCATACGGGAAGCGACTCTATGAACCCGAACGGCCTGATGGCGCGTATGATTGACCGCGCGAAACAAGCCGCTCCCGAGGTCATGGTCATTGCCGATGCGTGTTTTTGTGAATACACCGATCACGGTCATTGCGGCCCCATTAATACGATGGGGGACGTCGATAATGACCGCACCATCGAAAATATCGCCATGCAGGCCGTCACCGCCGCCGAAGCAGGTGCGGATATGATTGCGCCTTCGGGTATGATGGACGGTCAAATTTCTGCCATTCGCCACGCGCTTGATGTGACAGGCTTCACCCATATTCCAATTATGGCCTATGCGGCCAAATTCGCCTCCGTCTTTTATGGTCCTTTCCGTGATGCCGCCGGATGTTCACTGGGGCAAAACGACAACGTTCCAACACACCGCAAGAGCTATCAGATGGACCCGGCCAATGGGCGTGAAGCCATCCGTGATGCTCTCCTAGACGAAGAAGAAGGCGCCGATATCCTTATGGTCAAGCCCGGCATGCCTTATCTGGATGTTCTGAGCCAACTCCGCCAGAAATCAGACTTGCCTCTGGCCGCCTATCAGGTAAGCGGTGAGTATGCGATGATCCGCTTCGCCGCCGAGGCTGGAGCGCTTGATTATAAGGAAGCCATGATGGAAAGCCTAACTTGCTTTAAGCGGGCCGGAGCTGATTTGATCCTGACCTATAGCGCGCTTGATACAGCGCACTGGCTTGAAAACAGCTAGAATTTATCACATACACGCCATATCTCCTTGAAATAAAGCGCAAAACAAGCGATAGTGGTGGGTGCCTGTTTTTCAGGCGCGCTGCCTTGTTCTGATGCGTATCGCTGACACAATAACCACAACATAAGCACTGAAGAATCATGAAGTTTATCGCCATTGTCCTTGTTTTTGTCATGACCTTTGGTGGAGTTATTGTAGCCGCCGGACTGGAGGGCGGTATTCATCTGGTAACGGGCGTGATGCTCCCGGCCATGCCCGCAGAGGTGATGATCATTATCGGTGTGGCCATCGCCGCTTTCCTGATTGCCAACCCGGTTTCTTTGGTCAAACAAACATTAAATGCCTTTAAATGCCTGTCAAAGCCCGCCGCCCATGACAAGAACAGCTATATCGAAATGCTCAGCCTGCTTTTCACGCTTTTTAAACTGGCCAGAACGAAAGGCTGGCTGGCCTTGGAACAACATATTGAACAACCTGAAGACAGTGATTTATTCGGACAATTCCCATCTGTAAAGCAAAATCACCATGCGCTTGTTTTCCTTTGTGATTACTTACGCATTATTTCTTTAGGAAACGACAACCCGCATGAGATCGAAGCCCTCATGGATGAGGAAATTGAAACCATCGCCCATCATGAGCAACAACCCGGCCACGCCATGCAAACAATGGCTGATGGACTTCCCGCTTTGGGGATCGTGGCTGCCGTTTTGGGGGTGATTAAAACCATGGCCTCTATCGACCAACCGCCTGAAGTTTTGGGTAAACTGATCGGAAGTGCGCTTGTGGGAACATTCCTTGGTGTATGGGCCGGTTATGGCTTTGCCGGTCCTTTTGCCGGTGCCATGCTGACACGTGCAGAAACCGAAATCATGTATTACAAATGCATGAAGGCAGGCATTATCGCATTCTTGAACGGCGCCGCGCCACAAGTAGCCGTTGAGTTTTCTCGTAAATTACTGCCTCACGATGTACAACCGACATTCATTGAGCTTGAAGATAAACTCAATGAACTGCCCACTCCTGGGGCGAGCTAGGGCCAGGACCCAAGAAAGGCTTTTAACCCATGGCCGATAAGCAAGACGAACTCCGACCGATTATCGTCAAGAAGGTCAAAAAAGGCGGCCACGGTCATCATGGCGGCGCGTGGAAGGTGGCTTATGCCGACTTCGTCACGGCAATGATGGCTTTCTTTTTGCTCTTATGGCTCTTAAGCGTCACAACAGAAGTTCAAAAAGATGGCATTGCCGATTATTTCACCTCCAATCCTGCCATTACCCGCAGTGAAAGCGGTGCCTCCGGCCTGTTGGCGGGAACGACAGTTGCCAAAGACGGGGCTATGACCTCAAAGGTGCAAGAGCTGGTTCATAAACCGGAGACCCAGGACCCGGCTTTACGCCCCGGCAGCACCCCGCCACGCAAAGAAACAAATATCTCCGATGAACGTTTTGAAGCCGAGCGCCGCAAACGTGAAGCTGAGAATTTTAAAAAAGCCGAGGCCGCACTTAAAAAAGCGATCAAATCCACGCCCGAGCTCAAAGAAATGTCGAGCGCCCTGAAAGTTGATATGACCCCCGAAGGGCTTCGAATCCAAATTGTCGATCAGGAAGGTAAACCCCTTTTTGCAAGCGGAAGCGCCGTTCCCCTGACCCATACAAAAAATCTGCTGCGTAAAGTCGCCGGCATCATTCAAAAGCTGCCTAATGAAATCTCCGTACGCGGTCATACTGACAGTGTGCCTTATGGTAGCGGGGCAACCTACACCAACTGGGAGCTTTCTGCCGACCGCGCAAATTCCAGCAGACGGGAACTCCTCAATGGTGGGCTCCCTGCCGCCCGCTTCAATAATGTCGTGGGAAAAGCAGATACAGACCATCTCTTCCCGGATAGCCCAATGGACGGCAAAAACCGCCGTATCAGTATCATTTTACTGCATGAAGGATTAACTCTTGATGAAGGCGCAAACAAGAGTGACCGCGCTGTGCGCCGCCAGGCAGACATAAAGAAAGAACTGTATCAGAAAACCGAAGGAAAAGTTGAGTTTCCGTAAGGTTTTGATTTTCGAAAAGTTTTTTGCTATAGCAAAAGCATGAGCTTTATCCAAGATGACATTCAAGAGCGCACATTCACCCAAAATGATTGTGACGTTATAAAAGGTGAGAAGTCTTCGCACCGCTTTAAAAGCTATTTCACACTCATCGGAAACGGTGTCCAAACACCGGCTAGTCCAGGATCTCGGCGGAGTGAGCATAATGAGCTCATAACATCTCACGTCAAAAAAGGGTGGAATTCCCAAGACTTCGCCACGTTTCAATTTAACTGTGCTGCTTGTCAAAAATGCAAACCTTTGCGCATCCCCACCCAGAACTTTGTCTCCCCAAAACGCTCCCATAGACGAACGATAAATCGTAACACAGACCTGAGTTTTGAAGTGATAGAAGCTTCAGATATCATGCCTTTATCTTATGAGCTGTATAAATTATATGACAGATATCTAAGCGCACGCCATTCCAACTCTTCCATGAACGATCCGATCTGGCGTAAAACATATAACATTTTCAAATCCAAGCTCAGCGCCCATAAAGAAATATGCATCCTTAAACTAAACGATCAAATTGTAGGATGTGCGCTTCTATATCATGATCAAGAATGTCTCGTTGGTAATTACTGTTTCTTTGACCCGGAACTAACCAAAACGCGCAGCCTTGGCACCTATATGGATTTAAGGTTATTCCAATACGCAAAAGACACGGGCCGCTCCCATGTTTATTTGGGCGCGACCAACCGCGAGAGCGCACATCTGGGACATAAAGTCCAATACCCCAATGCGGAAGTCTACGAGAACGAAAAATGGATCCCTGTTGAGCAAGCTTACCCTGATTTAAAGCAAAAAAGAGCTTTACCCAAAAACCAAAGGTAAGATTTAACTCCACTTAAAAACAAATCCTGAATATATTCCTATTTTGTGGTTTTATAGTCACTGAAATCACCACCCGTGTATCCGGACCTCGGCTACGCGGTTTTTTTATGCTTTCATCGAAAGGAAAAATATCATGGATAGTTTTAATCAACTACAAACGCCCGTTGGCAATATGTACAACTCAGACCCGGACGATATTCTGCAAACCCGCCGTAATTTCAAAGAAATCGGCATTGATGCCGGTGAAGAAGACCGCCCCTATATTGACCATCCGTTGGACAACGCAATTCGCGTTTTCCAGCGCGAAACCGGATTGAAAGAAGACGGTATTATGAACCCCGGCGGGGAGACAGAAAATGTGCTAAATCTAGCATTGGCCATTAAAGACAAAGAAGAGAGTAAAGAAAAACTTTCAACGCCTCCATTACCTCAACGTAAACCAAAAAAACCACCTTTGCCGGGACAAAAACCCGAAAAAATAGCCCAAGCATTTAAGATAGGAAAAGAAAAAGCTAGAATGCTGGGCGAACTCGGCGGAGGAATGCTTGAGAAAAGAATAGCCAGAGTTCCATTTCAAAGTAAAATTTTTAAAACCATCATTAAAAAAACATCAAAAGAGTCTGAAGGTGACATTGCAAAAGCTATCCAAAGACTTTTTGAAAACCGTATGATTAATGCAGAAATAGAAAAAGCAAAAAAAGAGAACGAAGAAAATTAAGGCTCGTAAAAATCTTTCAAATAATATTTTGCAGCAGCCTCAGGTGTAAATTCAATATAAGCTTCTTTTCGAGCCTGAATTGATATACTTAATTCCTCTTCATTTGCGTTCTTATCTCTTGCCTTATCTTTTTCAGACCATACATCCTTATATCGAACAAAAAGATGATGGCAAGGGTCTTCCAGTATTTTTACAAGCCTTTGAAATGTCTCTTCTTTATCAGACGAGTCAAATTGTGTCTCTTCCATTTCAAACGCAACGCAGTAATAAAGGCGTTCTGATGCATTTCGCGGGTAGTAAATAAAAAGAAAAACAATACCGATTGTTAAAAAAGTTAATATCAAAGGCAACGCGAAAAGAGAGAGTTTTTTCATTTCTTACCCAAATAGATTGCTCTTCGGAAATCCATTCGGCGGAAGGCGTCCGGCTTGTGCGCGCTCTCCCAGCCACGGGTTTAAGTCCCCTACAACCGTTTCACCTGCGCCGTATTTATAGGAAAGCCCCTCATCCCATTTAAAGGTTTTGAGATCTGAGAGACCACCATCTTTATAACGCTGCAAAATCACACCCTTGCCCTTGGCCATTTCAGGAATTTGTTCGAGATCAAAAACAATCATCTTACGGTTTTGACCAATCACGGCGATATGGTCATCTCCCTCATTAATGATATGACATAATTTTGCCTCTACAGGTGTTTTGACATTCAAAATCTGCTTACCGGTTTTCGTCTGTGCCAAGACATCTTCCATCTTGACCACAAAGCCACGCCCGTCATCACCGGCGACCACCATTTTGGTTTCAGGATTATAAAGCTCCATCTTGACCACATCGGCATCATTAGGTAGATCAACCATAAGCCTGATCGGCTCCCCAAAGCCTCGACCCGGCGGGAGTTTATCTCCGGCCAACGTATAAAAACGACCATTTGACCCAAATACGAGGATTTTATCCGTGGTCATGGCTTCAAAGACGAATTTCGCACGGTCACCATCTTTGTATTTAATCCCTTTAGGGTCAATGTCATGCCCCTTCATCGCCTTGACCCAGCCCTTGGAAGAACAAATCACGGTGATCGGCTCTTTTTCAATCAGGGCTTCGGTGAGCTCCTCGACATCAACAGGCTCCGGCGCTTTACCAATCTTTGTACGGCGTTTGCCGAGTTCTGTCTTTGGACCGAATTCCTCGTAAAGCCCTTTAACCTGCTTTTTAATTCGGGTCCATTGGCGTGCCTCGGACTTAATAAGCTTTTCAAGCTCGTCACGCTCCTTCGATAATTCATCATGCTCGGACTTCAGTTCAATTTCCTGCAGCTTATTCAAAGAGCGCAAGCGCATATTAAGGATCGCCTCAGCTTGCACTTCGGTGAGCTTAAAAGCCGTCATCAATTTATCTTTAGGCTTATCTTCGGTGCGGATAATCTTGATCACCTTATCAACATTAAGATAAACGGTCAGAAACCCTTCCAGCACCTCCAAGCGATGAAGAACCTTCTCCAGACGATAACGGGAACGGCGCACGAGCACTTCTTGTTGATGATCCAGCCACGCCTGAATGACCTCCTTCAAACTCATCACGCGCGGGGTAATACCGCCTTCAAGAACATTCATATTCATGTTAAAGCGCGTCTCAAGATCACTATGACGGAATAACGCTTCCATCAAAAGCTCTGCTTCGACATTCCCGCTCTTAGGCACCAAGACAATACGGATATCTTCTGCCGACTCATCACGGATATCATCAAGCATCGGAATCCTGCGCGCGTTAATCAGCTCCGCGATTTTTTCAATCAGCTTTGATTTTTGAACTTGGTAAGGAATTTCAGTGACAACAATTTGGTAAGTGCCGCGCTTGAGATCTTCCCTCTCCCATTTAGCGCGCATACGGAACGCGCCCTTACCTGTCTTATACGATTGGCGAATGCTTTCTTTGGCTTCAATGAGCACACCGCCGGTGGGGAAATCTGGCCCCTTGATATATTTGGCAATAGCTTTCTCATCCAAATCATCTTCAAGAAGAGCGAGCGCCGCTTCACAAATTTCAGCCACATTAAATGGCGGGATATTGGTCGCCATCCCAACAGCAATCCCGCTTGAGCCATTGGCAAGAATATTTGGGAATGCGCCGGGCAGGACAATAGGCTCATTTTCCGAGCCATCATAAGTAGCGCGGAAGTCAACCGCGTCCTCATTAATGCCTTCTAACATTAACTGCGCCACACGGGTCAGGCGCGCCTCCGTATATCGCATGGCCGCCGCATTATCGCCGTCAATATTGCCGAAATTCCCTTGACCATCCACCATCGGATAGCGTACGGCAAAATCCTGCGCCAAACGCACCATCGCATCATAAACGGAGCTGTCTCCATGCGGGTGATATTTACCGATCACATCACCGACAACGCGGGCGGATTTTTTGGGCTGGGTATCATGTTTAAGACCAAGCTGCTGCATCGCATAAAGCAAACGCCGGTGAACAGGTTTTAACCCGTCCCGCACATCAGGCAGCGAGCGGCTCATAATCGTCGAAAGCGCATAGGACAAATAACGCTCAGACAGGATCTCTCCCATCTGCTGATCCACGATCTGTGGTTCCTTCACCTGTGCGCTGCTTTTCTTGGCCATGCTGCTTGTTTACCTCCCCTTAACGCCGAAAGCCAAGGGTTTTACAGTTTCAAAGCCATGTTCCAGTGGATATCTGTCGCTTCGGCTACCTTAAAACCATGCCGTTCATAAAGCTTTTTGGCTCCCAAATTTGCTTTTAAAGTTCGTAAATGTAAATCTTTACCCAAAGACCGAGCTTTATCTATTGTATCTTGTACAATATGGCTTCCTAGTCCCTGCCCTTGATATTCTGGCAAAATGAAAACTTCTTTAAGCCATAAAAAGTCAGGACGGTCTTCCCAACCAACAACACCAATAGGAACATCATTATAATTAACAATGTGAATTCCACCTTCGTCAAAAGCTTTGTTGGCCTGTTTGTCCTGTAATGCCTCATCCCAGCCAAACATTTGTTCAATTGTGTCGCGGTAGGCAACATGATGCACATGCACAAAAAAACTTCGGTCACTCTCATTTGCTAAGACATATTTCAGATCCATAACCAAATTCTCCTTTTAATATTTTGCCTCAAACTTCTCCTGTAGCCTCACCCGTGCTTCGGGGATGCCGTGAGTGTGATGGATAAAGGCCCAATGTTCCAAAAAATGCGCCGTCATTTTGAGACCGTTTAGAATATCATTTTGCAGGTCAGTATCGCTTCCACGCATTTCCTGCGGTCTTAAAAAATCGGGCAATATCAAAAGCTTATCCTGATAGGGTTCAGCTTTTTCTAAACTCACCGCCCGGCCTGATTTGGGGCTCACATGCGTTAGCGTTTTCGGATCACCTCCACCTGCACATTTATCCAGTTCCAGATGAAATCCAAGCTCCCGCAGCAGGGCAATTTCCCACATCACATAAGCGGCCTCCCAATGTTCTGCCATCAATACATCAATAAGGGCAAGTGTCCCGTGATAAAGCCCCGGATGCGCTTCACGCTCCGGCAAGGCCGCATCACACAACGCACAGGCGGATAACAAAGCGGCCAGCCGTAATGAATTTTCTAAAATTTCAGGCGCCAAGCCCCGCTCCTGTTCTAGCGCAAAATTTCCTAAACTCTCAGACGTCCGTGCATTCCAAGTCGCGCTCACTTGCCCGCCGGGTTGAAGAAAAGCGCGCTTTTTGCTTGATTGCCCGCCATGGACATATCCGGCGTGGCGTCCGTGATTTTCACTGAGCAACGAAACAACAGCGCCACTTTCACCGTGCGCCCTTGTATTCAAGATGATGGCTTGATCGTTCCATTGTTCCATGTCAGTAAATATGGCTTGAAATGTGAGGAATGAAAAGATGCCAAACCCAAATTTTAAAGATGTAAAAATAAAAATCGGTGTCGCCGGTTGCGGCGCATTAGGGAGCATTGTCTGTAAAGCCCTGCAAGAGGGCATTAAGGGGTACGAATTTGTCGGCGTGTCCGACCTTAAAACACCGGATTTTGGCGTTCCCAACATGTCATTTAACGAACTGGCAAAAAATTGTGACCTCGTGGTTGAGTGCTTGCCGCCTAAAGTTGTACCGGAGCTTGCGCGTGAAGTTTTAGGACAAAATAAAGACCTGATCATGATCAGCGCCTGTGCGCTTTTACTTTATCCCGAAATCTATGATCTCACCCAAAACTCACAAGGGCGCATTATGGTGCCAAGCGGTGCGCTTTCGGGGCTTGACGCGGTAACGGCCCTATCCTGCGCCGAAATTGAAAGCGCCAAAATCGCCTCGACCAAGCCACCGAAAGGGTTTAAAGGCGCTCCCCATGTGGTTCAAAATGATATCAAACTGGATGACATCAGTGAAAAAACCCTTTTATTTTCCGGCAATGCTTATGAGGCCGCCAAAGCTTTCCCCGCTAATGTCAATGTCGCAGCCAGCCTGTCACTCGCTGGTATCGGACCGGAGCGCACAAAGGTAGAAGTCTGGGCAGACCCGAATGCCACAGGCAACGCCCATGAGATTACCGTCAAAGGCGGTTCCAGCACCATCATCAACCGCGTCGAAAATCAGCCTGACCCCACTAACCCCAAAAGCTCCATGCTTGCCGGACATTCAATCGTGGCTGCATTGAAGAAAATGACCACCCAAATTACGGCGGTATAAAATATTCTTATCGTGGATATGGCTGAAATAGCTCAACGATCCGGCCATCCGGGTCTTTGACAACGGCTTTCATTCCTGTTTGTAACTCTTCAAGCGAAGCCACGAGAAAATCTGATTCTTCAAATTTTTCTGACAACCCCGCGATTGATGCAGATACATCTTCCACATTAAAACGCAAAATGACAGGCGCACTGACCTGCTTTCTAGGAGGATATATCTCCACAGCTTCCATCTGCGCTTCTAATGAAAAATGAACCGGGCCACTCCCATGCTGCTCCTCATGGCATGTAACACCAATAGCTTCATAAAATTCTTTTATCAGCTTGATATTCTCACTACACAGTAATATGGTAACGCCAGTCATAACACGAAGCTATCTGTTTTAGAAAATGAGTACAAGATATTTTTCTCATATTATCGGTGCCGGTCCTTCGGGCCTATGTTGTGCCTTAAACCTTGCAAAAAACGGGGTCCCTTTTGATATAGTTGAAAAGAATACAAACCCTCCAGCCACAAATAGAGCCATTGGACTGCATCACGAAACGCTAGACTTGCTTAAGCAACATGATCTTTATGATCCGACTAAAGCTAACTCAACAGCCATTCACGGCTCCCGCATTTATTTTAACAACCAAATGAAAGGCTTCATCCCCTTTCAAGACCCCGAAAATAATTTTTCAATCAATCAGCAAGACCTCGAAAAGCTTCTTTTAGAACATTTAACAACCCAATACGGCACCCAAATCATATCAGAAGACGGGAACGATAAACTCTTTTCATCAAACGAAGAAAATGTCATTTTGCTTTGTACCGGTGCAAGAGATAATCTGCCGCAAAAGCTCGGCTTTAAACGAAAAACCTTTCCCAATGACGAAGTTTCCTTTTCATGTGATTGTATTATTCCAGAAACAAAGTTGAATCATCGCTTCATGCATCAAATGATTTACCCCGATGGGCGGATTGTTTTCACGCCCTTACCTCAAAAAAATCTCTTTAAGGTCACCGGAACATATGCGTTCACCAACGAGCGGGTATCTATCCCCCCTTTGCAAGAAATTCACCAACTTATTGAAGACAAAACCAAAATCACACTTGATGAAATCGCCAATCTTTCTCTTTACCGTCTGCAAGCCTCCCAGAGTCTGGCTTACGGGAAAAATAACATGTTCCTTGTTGGGGATGCCGGACAAAATTTTTTACCGCACGGTGCCTTTGGCCTAAATACAGCCATTCAGCAAGCTTTCCACTTAAGCGATCTAATCTGTCAAAACCTTCCCTTCCATTCTATCCAAACGCAGTATCACAATTACTGGAAAAGAAAAGTTGAAGAACGATTATCTATTTCACAACAACTGGCACAGCGGGTGAGTCCCTCACGGCTTGCCCAAATGGATTTAACAAAAGAAAAAATTCATTCGCCGAGCTAACTAAACAAAAAAGCTAACTAAACAAAAAAAAGGAGTAAAAATATGCTTAGTAAACTTTTTAAAGACGATATGATCGAACGCCCTATTGGTAAACAAGTCGTAGGATACCGATGTCTTTCCTGTGATGAAAGCACAGGGTCGGCGCTTTTTGTCAAAAAAGGAAGTCTCGCAGAAAAATTCGAAATATCGGCTATACAGTTCCATGAAATGACAGAACATTTAATAGAGGCGAAAGATCACACTGAAATCAATGTGAGTAATTTTGTTCAAAGAAAGCTAAGAATCTAGCTGCCCCAGCTCCGCACATCACCGGTATCCACATGCACAAAATCACTTTTGGAATAATATCCGACACCACCGGCGCGCAAGTTCTTGGCAATATCGCGCAAGCGCTTGGTTGAGAAATCTTTCATCCGGAAATCAATGGCCTGCCCCTTCATATGCAAGGATTTCTTGGCCACACCAGAAGAAGTATTGCGCAGCATCTTATTCGTCCCCGGTGAACGGTAGCCGGAAATAATCTCAAGCGGCTTGTTCGGATTACTCATGCGCTGCACACTATAAATAATGTCAAGCACACGCGGATCCATCGGATAGCGCTGATCTGTTCTAAAATCACGCATCACGGTATTGATCTGATCAAAGGCGTCAGGAAGATATTTATCACCAACACGGTAAACCCCGGAAAAGCTTTCGCCTGTATGGGTATTACGAAACACCAAACGGCGCGCGCCTTTTGAAATAATACCGCTTCTAAAATTTGCTGCCTGTGCAGAAGTGGCAAGGCTGGGAAGCAAAACACCGCCCAAAGTGGCAGCCCCTATTCCTAAAAAGGAGCGCCGGTCTATCATAGAGTCGGACTGGGAGCCGGACTGGGAGCCGGACTGAGGTTGATGATTTGTTTCTGGCTTTGAACTGTCACAAAACACGATTTATTCCTTATAATCTTAAGCGGGATATTACTATTCCTGATAAAAACAGCAAGCCCCGAAGCCCACTTAATGCTCAACTTAAATAAAAAAAGTTATGAATGACTTAATGAAAAACGGCAACGATAGAAAACGCGCCACTCCTTGTAGTCTACTTCTGAATTGTTAATAAATCAATAGGGTTAGCTCGAATTGAAAATAATAATCACCCTAATTAATGACATAATCGCTTAGGGCAACTGTCGTTTCCTGCTCCTCTACCGACATCACACTCCCTATATCACGAAGTGCTTGAAGCAAAATCCTGTCATGGCCGTACAAATCACTTCCATAGACGACCTGCCCTCGATCACCGAGCCAAACAGTGTTATACACAATATAAACCGGCATGGGTTCATGCGCCCAAATATCTGTCATCTTTCCCTTGGTAAGAACCGCGTCGCGCCGCTCTGGCGACCAGTTATCATTGGGTTCTAACACGAAATCCGCAAGATCGAGCGCGCGCTCCATCCTTACACAACCGGAGCTAAAGGCCCTATTCGTCAACGCAAATTGAGACTTCTTCGGCGTATCATGAAGGTAAATATTATATGGATTACTCATAATCACCCGCACAAGCCCGAGTGGATTCGTCCGGCCAGAGCCTTGCACCATGCGCATCGCATTAACCTCTTCCCACGTCTTGTTCGCCCAGTCAATTTGCCCCGGATCAACACTCATCTTCCCGTCCATCAGCTCAATCCCCCGGTCAGCAAGATAATAAGGATCTTCCTGAAGCTTCGGCAGATAGTCTTCCTTTTTGATAGTCGGTGGCACCGTCCATGTCGGGTTATATCGAATACCTGTGATTGTTGTTGTAAAACTCTTGGTCGGGCGTTTTTTCCGCCCCACAACAACCGGCATTTCCAGCCTAACCTGACCGCCTTCCATTGCCCAGAGCGTAGCGGATGGTACATTCACAATCACATAGCGCTCCGGCCTGGCTGGCTCCATCCATCTTAGGCGCTCCAAATTTACCAAAACCTGATGTATCCGGTCCTCACGCGTCATATTCATCAGTTTCACCGTATGCGGGCCAATGATCGCATCAGCCTTTAAACCGTGCGCCTTTTGAAAAGCCATCACCGCCTGTGCCAGATTATCATCATAGTAATAAGCCCCTTGCGATGCGTTATTCGAGTTGTATCCCATCCGCTCACGAATGCGGGCCACTGCCTTATGACTATCTCCCGGCCTGATAAGCCCTTTCAGAGATACAGGCCGCATCGATGCATCATCCAACGGTGTCTTATATAGCCGGATCAGCTCTTCACGTAATTTCTTATACAAATTGCCTTGAGGGGCCATAGATTTCAGCGCGTCACGCGCACTTGATGCCTCGGCCACATGCTGCAACACGTCAATCCCGCGCAAAGGCTGGCGCCAATATTTGGATTTTTGACCAATTTTACGCGGCGGCACCCGCATCCCTGTCAAATCCCGGCCATAGCGCACCAGCGCATCACTCAAGAGCAATTCCAGCTCATAACGCCTTGCGCCCTTGGCTTCGCGCATGAGGCGCCTGATTTCTTCAACATGATAGTGATTAGGGTTCAACCCGTGAGTCCAGCTATTTTCAAAAGTCTTGAGCAAAGTTTCAGCCTTGCGCGCTCTAAAAAACGAACTTTCCAGCCACGCAACCTTATGCCCCCGTGCCTCATAAAAAGCCTTCATCCCCGGCGTATCATAAAATTTGTGAGCGCCCATTTTTCCAGTTTCAAGCGCCTGAGTCATGCCGACTTGTATCAAAAGCGGGTTTTCAACTCCCACTTCCGGTTCAATCATCGACAGGCTTTCCGCACTAAAAATCTCAGGTCCTGTGTTTTCTTGGCCCAACTCCAGCGCACCAGAAGGGCCAGAAGGAAAAATCACCCCGAGCGCGAACAAAACAATAAAAAAGGACCAGATACGCATTGCTTAATAACTATATATGATTGAAGATCAATAAGGTAAAACTATCTTACCGTCAAAGCCTTAATAGACCATGAATAACTTTATCCTACTCACAACTGCGCGCTCCGGCTCCACCTGGCTCGGCACCCTGATTGACAGCCATCCGGATGCGATCATGTATGGGGAGCTGTTTTTGCCCCACGAAGTGCCTGAAAAATACCAAGAGCTCCGCAAGCACGACCCCGAAAAGTTCTTTCAATTTCAAAGCCCTATAATCCGCCCTTGGAAGACATGGGATTATTTGAAGCATGTATTTAGCCACACGCCAGATAAAGCCAACGGCTTTAAACTCATGGCATGGCCCTTTATCAGCCATCCGGAGATTATTCCCTATTGCAACAAGCATAATATCCATGTGATTTACCTTCACCGTGACATCGAAGAACGGGTCATGTCCTACGCTATTGCCGAACAAAGAAACAACTTCCACAATCTGGAGCAAAACACTGATAATAAAGAAAAAATAGAACTTAATGTGAAGCGCGTTCAAAAGCTCATGCAAAAACAAAAAAGGCTAGAACAACTGATGCTATTGATGAAGAAAGGAATTTCATCCCCGGCTTTATACATAAATTATGCACAGCTTGAACAAAATCAAAATGACACGATGAATAAGGTCTTTGAGTTTTTGGATTTAAAACCTCACACACCACAAAGCGGCTTACATAAAAGCAGCTCGCTTCCATATGCACAGCGTATTTCAAATTACGATGAGGTTATGAAGGTTTTTTAAAAAACCCTACAAATCTACAAAAACATGCGTTTCTGCGTCTGCGCCGGGATGAGTTACGGCGCCTTTTTCGGCGGAGCCTACGGTTTGGGTGTATTTCCAAATGGCACCAGATTGATAGTTATGCTCCCGAGGCTTCCAGTTTTTCTTGCGCTTGGCTAGCTCCTCTTCACTCAGCTTCACATCCATTGTTCCGCTTTGCGCATCAATGCGGATGATATCGCCAGTCTCGATAAGCCCGATCGGCCCGCCATCCTGCGCCTCAGGTGACACATGCCCGATACAAAAGCCGCGCGTCCCACCCGAAAAACGTCCATCAGTAATAAGCGCGACCTTACCGCCCGTTCCTTGCCCATAAAGCGCCGCCGTGGTAGAGAGCATCTCCCGCATACCGGGACCTCCCTTTGGCCCTTCATAGCGGATCACCAAAACCTCACCTTCCGCGTATTCACGGTTTTGAACCGCCTCAAAACACGCCTCTTCACCATCAAACACACGCGCTGGCCCTTCAAAGACAAGCTCCTCCAGCCCCGCAATTTTCACAATCGCACCATTAGGAGCCAAATTCCCCTTAAGCCCCACAACACCGCCTGTCGGGTGGATCGGACTTTTCACCGGATAGACCACATCTTGGTCTTTCGGCAATGTCACCCCTTCCAGATTTTCGGCGATGGTTTTGCCCGTGACGCTCATGCACTCGCCGTGAATATAACCGTTATCCAGCAGCTCTTTCAGCACCACGCCAACGCCGCCGACATCATAGAGGTCTTTGGCCACGTATTTCCCGCCGGGACGTAAATTCGCGATCAAGGGTGTTTTTTTGAAAATCTCGGCCACCTCATGCAGGTCAAAGTCAATGCCGCACTCATGCGCCATCGCCGGCAAATGCAAGCCAGCATTGGTAGAGCCTCCTGTTGCCGCCACAATAGCCGCCGCATTTTCGAACGATTTGCGGGTCACAATGTCACGTGGCCTTAAATTGCGCCTGATAAGCTCCATAACAGCCTTGCCGGAGCTTTCCGCATATTCATCTCTGGACTCATAAGGTGCCGGCGCACCCGCAGAATTGGGCAGCGCCAGACCAATCGCCTCACTCACGCAGGCCATCGTATTTGCCGTAAATTGACCCCCACATGCACCGGCAGATGGGCAAGCCACACATTCCAGCTCTTTAAGGTCCGCGTCGCTCATCTCTCCCACGGCGTGTTTGCCCACACCTTCAAAAACATTGACGATATCAACATCTTTGCCGCGAAATTTACCGGGTAAAATCGTCCCACCATACATGAACACACTCGGCACATTCAGGCGCAACATCACCATCATCATACCGGGCAAGGATTTGTCACATCCGGCCAACCCCACCAGCGCGTCATAGCAATGCCCGCGCATGGTCAGCTCCACCGAGTCTGCAATGACTTCACGTGAAACAAGCGAGGAGCGCATCCCCTCATGCCCCATCGCAATGCCGTCCGTCACGGTAATGGTCGTAAATTCACGCGGCGTACCTTGCGCCGATTGAACTCCTTTTTTCACCGCCTGTGCCTGACGCGATAGTGCGATATTACAGGGCGCGGCCTCATTCCAACACGTCGCCACCCCGACCAAAGGCTGGTGAATTTCCTCCTCACTCAACCCCATCGCGTAGTAATAAGCACGGTGCGGCGCGCTCTTTGGCCCTTCAGTCACATACCGACTTACCAGTTTGGATTTATCCCATTTGGGTTTATTAGAGTTGGAATCAGTCATGAAAAAAAGCCCTCGCTAGAAGGGGTTTATAACTCCACAACAATAAGAGGTCAAAGCAAAATAAAAGATTTAGGGTTTGGGATCACCAAGATCAATTTTCCCAAAACTCTCTTTGGGAAAAGATGGAATCTTTGGATTTTCCCTGGCTTCACAAGCGTTCAAATCAATTTCTCCAAAACATTCTCTAGAAAACGATGGCATTGACGATAAAGGGGATGATTGACCTTCAGCAGGTTGTTGAAAGTTAGGCGCATCGCCCAAGAATATGTCAGGCTTTACATCATCTGCCATTACGGGAGAGGCGAGCAACGCTCCCCCTACAGCTACCGCTTGCATAAATTTACTTGAAACCATAAAAACCTCTTCAAATACACTGGTACGCTAGTATAACAACAAAATATTATGAAAATCAAGTGTGTTAGCACTTTTTAAGTAGAAAAATTAAAAAATGCCCCTATAGTCTCTCCCATGAGTTTTGCGCTTCTTTTAACCTACGCTATGACGATTGCCACGCTGGCGGCCAAGCCCGGACCTGGCGTTGTCGCCGTTGTCTCGCGCACTTTGGCCAGAGGGAAAATAGGTTTCATCACCTACATGTCTGGTGCAGTTTTGGGGGAACTTGTTTTTTTGGGCATTGTTGCCCTTGGTATTGTTGTGCTCGATGATGAATTGCTTTTCATCTCATTTTTGCTCAAGGCCTTGGCCAGCGTTTACCTCATTTATTTGGGAATTAAAGCCCTGCTTCAGCAAGAGGAGATTAAGCTCGGCAAGGAAGAGCCTTCGGAAGCACAAAACAATTGGAACGATTTTTCAACCGGATTGATGCTGACCCTGTCCAACCCGTTTGTGATTATTGTTTTTGGTGGTCTGATCCCCGGGATGATCGGAGATCAGGGGATGACGCTCTCGCTGTTCCTTGTTTTAGCCGCGATTACAGCAATTGTGCAGGTCTCTATTGATTTTCTATACTGCCTCCCCGCCATGATTTCGCGAAAATTCGTCACGACAAACACGCTGTCCAAATTACGTGTTGCAGCGGGTATTGCGATGATCCTGATTGGTTTATATCTGGGCTATTCCATGCTCTTCGCGCAGGACCTCAAACAGCTTTTGCCTTAAAAAAAGCGATCAAGGCGCCGGAGGCTGACCCATATTCTTCTTTTTGGCGGTCGAGCGCGCCTTTTCAATCGCTTTTTTAAAGCGGATGGGCTGTTCAATGGAGGGAAGCACAACCTCCCCCACCCCCATTCCACGGACCATAACACGGCCATAACCAAAAATCCGGCCCAACACCCCTTGAAGGACATTTACCCCTTCAATCCGGTCGATATTAATCTCCCCAACTGCCCGCGCGACAAGCCCACGCTTATAGACAAGGCGGATATCCGTCACCCCGATCTCCGTTGTTGCCTTGATAATCATCATTTGTGCGAATTTGAGCACACCCATCAAAAAGACGAAAAAGGAGAGAATTTTTACCCCCGGGTGGAGAACACGAACCTGATCGACAAAGCCTAAATCTTTTGGGATTTCGCCAAACATAATCGGCTGAAACCGGAGCGCAAATATAATAATCCCTATACAAAGTGCTATCCCGAAAATCAGATTAAAAACCGCGCTGACATTATACATCCAGTGAAACCGCGCCACGTGGATGAGCTCTTCCTCATCACTGAGTGATTGTTTGATATAATCCATAAGCCCTTAAACTCCCCTTATTCTTTTATTATCCCTGATCACCGAAAGAAATGCCAATTCCGCGCGCCGTATGCACCATTGTATCAGATGGATCGACGGCCTGATAGGCCGCAATGGCTTGCTCAATCGCGACATCCACGACTTTCCGGTTTTTCCACGCCACCATCCGGTCAAACTTGCCCGCCGCAATCAAATCAACCGCATAGACCCCGAACGCAGAGGCAATCAAACGGTCATTATAGGTTGGCGGAGAACCACGCTGCACATGGCCCAATACCGTCACACGCGTATCCACTTTGTTTCGTTTCGAGATTTCCTTGCTCAAATAATGGCCAATTCCACCATAGAGTTTCTTGCCATCTGAATCGGTCGTATGAACCTGCTCCCCTTCCGGCGTTTTAACAGCCTCAGATACCACCATGAGCGCAAAATTCCGCCCTTCCTGCTTGACCGCTTCAATCTTCTTCACCACATTGCCAATGGAATAGTCAATTTCGGGAATAAGGATAATATCCGCCCCACCGGCAATACCAGCGGCCAGCGCGATATGTCCCGCGTCACGCCCCATCACCTCCAAAATCATCACCCGGTCATGGCTGGCGGCTGTGGGTTGAAGCCTGTCCAGTGCCTCAGTTGCCACCATCACCGCCGTATCAAAACCAACGGAAGCTTCGGTCTCCCCAATATCATTATCAATGGTTTTAGGAATGCCTACCATGGGCACACCGCCCTGTTGAGCCAATTTACGCAAAATTGCGTGGGAGCCATCCCCGCCAATCGCCACAATCGCATCCAACCCCAATTTATGGCAGTTTTCGATGATCTCTGCGCTCCGGTCTTTAAATGTGCCGTCCTTCATGGGAAAATGGAAAGGATCACCCTTGTTTGTGGTGCCTAAAATCGTCCCACCCATACGCAAAATCGTGCCGTCAAAGGCATCAGGGGTCAAAATGCGGTATTCCGGTTCCTCTTTAAGCAATCCAGCCGTGCCATCCAGAATTCCCAGCGTTTCCCAACCCTTTTGATGCGCCGCATGCACGACAGCCCGGATCACAGCGTTTAGCCCCGCACAATCACCACCACTGGTTAAAATTCCGATTTTCTTGCTCATTTCGCTCGCCGTCCTTGCTTCAATTTCTCACTCTTTTACCCGATATAACGTCCCGCCACAAAAGAAAAATATGCATCTCGATTCTTTTCTACCAAAAATACAAAACTTCTGATATACTATATATCCTAATAACTTAAGGTTAAGTTCTCATACAGTAATGGAAGATATTGACGAGCTAGAAGAAAAGCTGATTGAGCTTGAGCGGGAGCATAAAGACCTCGACGATGTGATCGAGCGCCTGCGCAACACGCCGCCCGTTGATTTCCTGCAGCTCAAACGACTACAAAAGAAAAAACTTTCCCTTAAAGACCACATTCAACGCATTAAAAGCGATATCCTCCCCGACATCATTGCATAGATAATATGAACAGTTCTTCTCCTCTTGTTGGCGTGATTATAGGCTCCCAGTCAGATTGGGACACCATGAAAGAAGCCACAGATATTCTGGATCAGCTTCAAATCCCTCATGAAGCAAAAATCGTCTCCGCCCACCGCACGCCGGACCGCATGGTCGAATATGCCAAAGGCGCGAAAGACAAGGGGCTAAAAGTCATTATTGCAGGCGCGGGAGGGGCTGCTCACCTTCCCGGTATGGTAGCAAGTCTCACACCGCTGCCGGTTTTGGGCGTGCCGGTTGAAAGTAAAGCGCTTAAAGGCATGGACAGTCTGCTTTCTATCGCACAAATGCCCGGCGGCGTGCCTGTGGGAACGTTGGCCATTGGTAAGGCCGGTGCCAAAAACGCTGGACTTCTTGCTGCCTCCATTTTAGGCACGCATGATAAAGAAATTATGCAGCGCTTGGAAACTTTCCGCGCCAAACAAAGCAAGAGCGTGAAGGAAGAGCCTTCCTAGATAGGAACGATTAGCTTAAATGCTTAAGATTTCGTCCCATCTTTCGCAACATTCTCTCAAAGATAACTCCAGAGGTTATACCGCCAACGGATGCAACAGCAATGCTACCCCACATCATCGACATATCACCTGCTGAATATCCTACCACTGCCGCAACAACGCCAGCAACCGCCACTCCAAAAGCTATTTTTAATTTTGTTATCTGCTTCATCTCTTATATCCCTCAAGCTTGAATTAAGAGCCACCTTTCACATACCCAAAAGGTTATGTCAACGAAATAATTCTCCCTACTTCCCTCGTGACATTTTAGGGTAGGCGTTATACAAACAAGATCAGTTTGTTAGAGGAGACTTTTAAGACTATGGTGATCGCAAAAACATTAGGCATTTTAGGCGGCGGGCAGCTGGGCCGCATGAGTGCGATGGCTGCTGCCCAACTCGGGATCAAAACCCATATATTTTGTCCGGAAACCGGATGCCCTGCCTCCCTCGTCACCTCTTACTTCACTCAAGCAGAATATAATGATCACAAGGCTTTAAAAGCTTTTGCTCAAAACGTTGATGTAATTACTTATGAATTTGAGAATATTCCCTTGGAAACAATTGAATTTTTGGAGGAACTTAAACCTGTTTACCCGGGTAGAAATCTTTTAGAAGTTTCTCAAAACCGTTTGAAAGAAAAGAGTTTTTTAAATGATATCGGGATTAAAACCGCCCCTTGGGCACCTTGTCACGCTCCCGAAGATATCGCCAAAACTCTAAAGGAGTGGCAAGCGGATGCATGCATCATTAAAACGGCCCGTTTCGGTTATGATGGGAAAGGTCAAATATTTCATAAGCTTAAAGATAATATCTATCAAAGTTGGGAGAAGCTCAAAACTGAAGAAGCTGTTATAGAAGGCATAATTGATTTTGATTTGGAAATTTCGGTTGTGATTGCCCGTGATCTTATGGGACAGTCCAGCGCTTATGTCGCCGTTCAAAATGAGCATAAAAATCATATTTTGGACCGCACCATTGCCCCCGCTCCTGTATCAAATGAGGTTTTATCCACTGCATCCGATATGGCACATCATCTGGCTGAGGCGATTGATTTGGTTGGCGTATTGGCACTTGAACTTTTCGTAACAAAAGACGGCACACTAATCGCCAATGAAATTGCCCCGCGCCCGCATAATAGCGGCCATTGGACCATAGATGCCTGTCATACTTCCCAGTTTGAAAATCATGTACGGGCCGTTTGCGGTCTTCCTGTTGGCTCTACAGTCGCACATAGTGACGCAGAAATGATTAACCTCATCGGAGATGATGTGCATGATTTGGGCGCGTATTTGGAAATGGAAAAGGCGCATATCCACCTCTACGGCAAAGCAGAAGTACGTCCGGGTCGCAAAATGGGCCACGTGACAATTTTGAAATAAAAACAACCTCAGGAATCAGGTTTGAATATCTGAACCTCTTTTCCCTCATTGCCCAGCTGGTCCAATAAGGAACGACCAGGAGCACGCAAGTCAGGCGCTGCGAACCCTTCTAATCTTGATGAGGAAGGCGCCGCACCAGACGCCACAGGTGCTTTTCCCAAAGCAGTCGCAATAGCCTTAACTTTTGGCGTTAAGAGCGCTGCTATTTGCTCAGGTGTAACCTTTGAATCACTAATCTGCCCACTTTCCATCACCTCCAAAAGAGCCTTTCCAATTATTTGGGTATTCGTATTCACTTGTCCTTGAGTGGTTTTAAGCCCCTCCGGCAAACTATTGGATATTTTTTCTTCTAAAAACTCCAAAATCCCCTCATTATCTCCTGATAAATACAGGCCTTGAAATGTTCCGATATTATTTTTCAACTCTTTTGCCAAATTTAGCATGATGGGACGAATGCTATATTCTGTTGCATATTTGTCCTGTCCAATAATGTACTTTGTCACAGCACCTGATAACCCCTGCATGCCCCCCTTATCAGAAGTACCTGATAACAATCCCCCACTTTGATCATGTTGATATGACGAACCACCAGCATAAGCGGAATCGTAACACGCCCCCGCAAAAACAGAGCACAAAACCACTGCAACAGTTGCATAACGACGAAATATTGGTGTCACATTTCCAAGCCTTTGGGACATCGCTTAAAACCTCTTCAAATTCAACCTTGATTTAACATAATGAATAGAAATATCGCAACATAAAAAACAACCCATTGATATAGTTTAGTTTTCTGAGTTAATCTCTTCTATAATGTTTACAAAGTTTGACATCCTGAAGATCATCCAAGCCTCCCCCTTTCATATGAACGCCCTGCGCGCCGTACACTCATTGGACCTGCCAAATTGCTGGATCGCCGCAGGTTTTGTACGCAACTATATTTGGGATGTGATGCATGACCATAAAGACATGACTCCACTCAACGATGTTGATGTGATTTATTTTGATCCCGACAACCTAAACGAAGAAAACGAGAAAGACGCAGAACAGGCGCTATTCGCCCTTGCTCCTAATTACCCGTGGTCGGTTAAAAATCAGGCGCGTATGCACCTCAAGAACAATGAAGCTCCATATAAAAATATCGAAGAAGCACTTGAGAACTGGTGTGAAACCGTTACACCTGTCGGCGTATGTTTAAACGATGAGAATACGTTATCTTTGATTGCACCGCTTGGTGTTGATGACCTGTTAAATTTTCAGTGTCACGCCACGTCGAACGCTAAGCAAAAACCACAAAAACTCCATGACTACCAAACACGCATGAAGGAAAAGGAGTGGTGGAAGCTTTGGCCCAAAGTCACCGTGCATGATTTAGCTTAAAAACCGCTAATAAACACGAATAGCTGCGAATATTTCCTTTATTCCCTCATGCCATTGGTGTTTATTTATGTATGTCCGCAATTAAAAGGAATATCAGATGACAAACACGGCCCCTAAAAATGATATACGCATTGAAACAGACTCCATTGGCGAGATAGAGGTTCCGGCAAATGCCTATTGGGGCGCACAGACGCAGCGCTCCCTCAAGAACTTTGATATCGGTACGGAAAAAATGCCTCCTTCTCTCGTGCGGGCGCTTGGCATTCAAAAGAAAGCTGCCGCGCTGACCAATATGTCGCTTGGGGGGCTGGATAAAAAATTGGGCGAGGCGATGACACAAGCCGCCGATGAGGTCATAAACGGCACTTTGGCCGGTGAGTTTCCCTTGGCCGTTTGGCAAACAGGCTCCGGCACACAAAGCAACATGAACGCCAATGAAGTCATTGCAGGCCGCGCCAATGAAATGCTCATCAACACGCGCGGTGGAAAAGATCCCGTTCATCCCAATGATCATGTCAATATGGGGCAATCTTCTAACGACACTTTCCCCACCGTCATGCATATCGCCGCCGCAGAAGAACTTCACCACCGTTTAATGCCTGCACTTGAGAATTTACACACTGCGCTCGATCAAAAATCAACAGACTTTGCCAACATCGTTAAGAATGGGCGCACGCATTTGCAAGACGCAACACCGCTAACATTGGGTCAGGAATTCTCTGGCTACGCCAAGCAAATTGAATATGGGCTGGCACGTCTGGAAGCGACGCTCCCGCGCCTTATGCAACTGGCACAAGGGGGCACGGCTGTGGGAACAGGTATCAATTGCCGTGTTGGTTTTGCCGAAAAATTTGCCGAAGAAGTATCAAAAATTACCGAACTTGAATTTGAAACAGCGCAAAATAAATTTGAAGCGCTCGCCGCACATGACGCGATGGTCGAGCTTTCTGGAGCACTAAACGTACTGGCAACTTCCCTCATGAAAATTGCCAATGATATCCGTCTACTTGGTTCGGGTCCGCGTTCCGGTATTGGAGAAATTATTTTGCCCGCCAACGAACCAGGATCATCTATCATGCCCGGTAAAGTGAACCCTACACAATGCGAAGCGCTGACCATGGTTTGTGCGCAAGTGATGGGTAATCACACCGCCGTGACGGTAGCGGGCAGTCAGGGGCATTTTGAGCTCAATGTCTTTAAACCTGTTATTATCTACAATGTTTTGCAGTCTATTGAGCTACTCGCAGATAGCTGTAACAGCTTTGTTAAAAATTGTGTGGAAGGGATTGAAGCCAATGAAAAACGTATCACCGAACTGATGGAAAACTCCTTGATGCTGGTCACCGCGCTCAATCCGCATATTGGGTATGACAACGCTGCAAAAATTGCCAAGACGGCCTATAAAGAAGGGACTTCCCTCAAAGAAGCTGGCGTAAAATTGGGGCTGCTTAGCGCGGAGGAATTTGACCAATGGGTGAACCCACTGGAAATGATCAAGCCCAAGGAGTAGAAGACGAACTCGTCAAAATGCTCTCTGCGCCCGTTGTCAAACGCTCCGTTCGTATCGCCGGACATCAAACGAGTGTATCAATGGAAGAGCCATTCTGGGTACTATTAGGAAAGCAGGCCAAGGCACAAAACAAATCTATCAATCAACTAGTCAGTGAAATTGATGAGATGCGCTCTACCAACCTTTCGAGCGCTATCCGGCTTTATGTTTTGTTCCACCTGAATAAAACATAAACCTAAAACAACCCGTCAAGAACACCTTTGAGGGCATCTTCTGCCCCTTTTGGATCTTGCAAGATTTGATCCAACGGATTGGTGTCTGGTTGTTGTTTTTGCTGTTGTACGGGAGCTTTTTGCTGCTCTGAAGGTGCCGGCGCCGCATTATTATTCGCCGGCGCAGGAGTTGGCGCTTGTTCCTTTGGAATAATACCAAATTTCTGTAATTTCTCTGTTACATCATCACCTAATAACCCCGGTAACTCCTTGCCGATTTTACGGCGCAACTTTTCACCCAAATAATCCTCTAAAATATTTTTTCCAAAGGTGTCGGACGGGTTATCAAGCGGCCCTTTAATCTTCACTATGAATGGTTTGAGGTCCGGCACTTGCTTCAAGGTAATCTCATGATCCGTATTAATGAACCAATTAGGAATATCCGCATAGCCGGTTGATTTAATCAGCGCCGCGTCTCCCTCCATTGCCATAGAGGCAATATTCACGCTACCTTTTTCAATTTTATAATCTCCTTTGAGGGTATCGAATTTTGTTTCACCGCCGCGTGTTGCGCCATCCACCAAACTAGAAACCGAGTCAGCCAGTTTTTCTTCTACCGCCAACCCGCGTGCCATTTTCGCCAGATCAAAGCCTTTTAAGACCACATTTGTTCCATTGAGGTTCGCCTTGCCGTTCAAGGCATTAATAAGCGCATGTGCACTCCCGCCAGTTCCATTCACATCCATTGCAAGAGAAACCGTGCCTGCACTTTTTAACTTTCCACCACCACTTAAAGCACCAGCCAAGCGCTCAAGGTCAATGTTATTCATCTGCGATGTGAGAGCCAAAGACACCGGGCTTGCATTTACATTTGTCTGAAGAGTCATAGAGCCACCAAAGACACCTGCCTTCATTTGATTAATACTCATCTTGCCACCACCAATTTTGAGATCAGTTATTGGCTGTTCCAAATTCCAACTACCATAAGTAATATTATTCGCCGCCAGATCAACATCTAGGTCAATTTTGTTCATCCAGTCCAGATTGATAGGAGTCTTCGACCAGCGCTCACCCGATTTTGAAGAGTTTTTAGAAGAAGATTTATTGCTTCCTTTATTACCGCCTCCACTCTTTCCACCGGAAGAACCGGCCCCCAGCAACTCATCCAGTGCAATGCTCCCTGCCTGCACTTTACCGCGAATAACAGGAACGCTTCCGGCAGTATTGATATTCAAATTCCCGCCAAATTTACTCTTCCCGAATACTACATTAAGATCAGAAAGCTTATAATTCTTTCCTTCCATATCCGCCTTGGTTGACAAATTAATCGCCCGGCGCATGGAGGTCGGCGCTTTAAAGTTTTTTACAATCGCCTCAAGCGCACTGCCCATATTCGGGTGTTTTGCGGCAATTACGAGACTATTAAAAACCGGCTTATCCAACATAGATTTGGCATTACCCGACACATCTACTTGCCCGTTAAGCGCCTTGACATTCGTGCTAAACGCTATTTTTTCACTACTTCCTTTCGCCTGCAATGAAACATTCGCATCCTTCACCCCGGTAGGAACGGAGCTTGCATCCATTTTAAGAGCACTCATCAACTTGGTCACATCAGAGGTTCTTAAAAAAGCATCTATATCGAGACCACTTAGAGATTTCAAATCACCAACTTTGCCTTTTACACCAATGGCCGCACCGGCAAAATTATTGGCAGATGCATTTTTGAGCGTGAGCGCATTGCCTACCAGCTCACCCGTTAAGCGAATGCCTTCCACATCCATCTGGTTGAGCCGCGCCTTTTGCACACTCACATCAAACCCTAAATCCAGTGGTAAAGATAAATCCTGCAATGGCTTAACTGCTTCTTTGGGAGAGGATCCCGAAGAGGTCGCAGTACCTTCACTTACCTCCGGCGATCCTTTCTTTTTACCCGACAGCGCCGCCGTAATCCGGTCAATATCAATATTCCCTGCACTTACATCAATATATGCGCGGTCACGTCCGGCCATGCCGCCGCGCGGCTTATAATTCCCACCCAAACCAATCACGGTCTGGTCAAGCTTTAACACACTGTCTTTTAAACTGAGCGCTTTGTTACTGACACTGCCTTTTAGATTGAAATTGGCTGTCTTATATAATTTGCCAATATCATTCGTTTGACCTTTCGGCGCAAAAGCGCTGAGAAAATCTGCAAGCTGTCCCACTTGTCCATTTACGCTATAACTCGCCGATGGATCGGCATAGGTAACCGCCTGCCCCGCCGCAGAGGAAGAGGCAAAATTGACCAAAAGCGATCCATCCATTTTTCCCTGCCCCGGCACTTCAAGTACTTTGAAATCAATACTCGCCGCTTTACCGGTTTTTTTAAGGTCAATAAATACGCCGCCCAGTTTATTTCCCTGCAGTTTAACACCAGCCATATCGAGCTTAATTCCCACATCAATCGGCATAGGAAGCGTCAAAGAATTTGGGATAAGCTCCTTCTTTTTGGCACCCAGTTTTCCTGATTGCTTTAAATCCTTGGAATCTGAGCCGCCTTTGCTCCCGGTGTTCTTTGTTTTTTCCAGTAATGTATCCAGATCAAAAACAGATGAGGACTTCAAAACACCACTGACCCGTACAGGATTTTTACTTTTAACATTTTGAACGGAAAGCTTTCCATTCGCGACCATACTCCCTAAAGAAAGCTTCAGATTATCGTAAGAAATCTGATCTTCATTCGCGCTTAACAACCCATCCAGCGCAAAAGCCTGATCATAGCCGTCACCTAACGTGGCACCTGTAAGAGCTGCCGTCTTTGATAGGGAATCAAGCTTTACACCCAACTGCCCCTGAACATCAAAAGGTGCCCCAATAGAGCTCACCCCGTCAAACGAAATCTGTGACTTCACATCCGGCATACTTACATTTGCATTGAGCTGAAGCCCTTCACCCGCCTTGGGCAAGCGACCCGTTTGCGCATCAACAACTATTTTTTGGCCCGCATACACGATAGAACCTTCCACATCAAACGGACCTTTCAAACTATCCGCTTTCAGGACGAGATTGATGTCTTCAATTTTTTGTTCGCTCTTCTTACGGTGATCTACAAAGGTGATTTTCCCCTCTTCAATTTTTAACCTAT
>JALEGH010000030.1 GCA_022763065.1 Alphaproteobacteria bacterium | reverse complement strand
ATAAAAAAATCCGGCCAAAATCTAGCCGGATTCTTCACGTAAATATAAGGAGTTTTAAAATCTGTAAGATACGCCTGCCCCTACAATCCACGGGTCGAGCTCAACCTCACCTGTGATCGCGCCGTTATTGATTGACGCATCAACATCAACCCAGACTTTCTTCACATCCAGATTAACACCCCAATGCTCATCAAGCCAATAATCAGCCCCCCCTTGCAAGGCCCAACCAACACTACCATCTGCCTGAAGAGACGTCGTATCACGCCCATCATTCTCCGCATAGGGAAGTGTATAATTAATTCCAGCTCCCAAATACGGGCTGAATTTATTGTCTGGTGTAAAGTGATATTGCAACGTCAACGTTGGCGGCAAAATCATTGTATCACCCAGATCCAAATCTGCGGCGCCCCCCGGACGATCCTTTAACGTCAAATCATGTGGAGAGGTCGCCAAAATAAGCTCCGCCGCAATATGATTGGTAAAAAAGTAACTGATATCAAATTCCGGAACAATCGCATTATCCGCATCCGGACTACCACCAATGGATGTGCGTCCACCGCTATCAGGTAGCACCCCGATACCCCTTACACGCAACTGAAAACGCTCTTTAGACCAGACGCTTTCTCCCAAATCCCTAGCAAGTGCAGGTAGCGTGAAAACCGTTGCTGCAACTCCTGTTAAAAGCATAAATCGAGATAATTTTTTCATGACAAAACCTTCCTTTCACAAACATAAAAAACCTTAAGCAAAGTATGAAACCCTTTCACAAAGAATAAATTGACAAATGTCAATTCAAACCCATTAACACGCTAATTCTCTATTTTTTCTTCATCGTGATAATTGTCATCATTATCCAACAGAACACGAAGAGCCTCTCCTTCCAAATCATCATACTGGCCTGATTTCAAGCTCCACACAAAGGCTGCAAGCCCGATAAGCCCTAAAAAAAGAGCGAGAGGAATGAGATAAAGCAAAACATTCATGATCGTAGCTTTAACCGGAAAGAATTCGCAATAACAAGCAAGGAGGAACCCGACATGGCCAACGCAGCTAAAAACGGTGTCACATAGCCCATGACCGCCAATGGAATAGCAATCACATTATAAGACACAGCCAACACAAAGTTTTGTTTAACTAAAGACTGAGTCATACTTGCTATCCTGTAGGTTTTATAAACGGGTAAAAGTTCCCCCCCCATAAAAACAATATCCGCCGCATTTTGTGCCATATCAATAGCTGTGCCGGGTGCTATTGAGACATTCGCACCACTCAAAACCGGAGCATCATTCAAGCCGTCTCCAACCATAAGAACCGTCTTCCCTTCGGATTGCAGTTTTTCCAAAACTTCAAATTTTTGTTTCGGGTTTTGCTGCGCATAAACTTCATCTATACCCGCTTCTTTTGCTATTTTCTCAGCAACCTCGCTCCGGTCTCCCGAAACAAGAAGCATATCTATTCCTGCCTGTTTAAAAGAGGCGATCACATCTTTTGCGTCACACCGCAACCTATCTTCAAACGTGAAACAGGTCTTGTTTTGTCCATCAATACTCAACCATAACTCTATATGATGAGAATCTGTTTTCTTATCCTCTCCGCACCAATCACGGCTACCCAGTTGGATTTTATGGCCACTACTCTCTCCTTGTAATCCTTTACCTTCAAATTCCTGCACATCCGTACAGCTTAAAAGCGCGCCATCATATGACCGAGAAATTGCTTTGGACAAGGGGTGCTTACTGTGCGCTGCCAAAGAAGCCGCCATTTTTAAACTATCCGGGTCATACGCCCCTCTTAACTTCAAATCACCCCCCGTTAAAGTTCCCGTCTTATCAAACATTATTGTATCAATCGCAGCCAAACGCTCCAACGCATCACCGGACTTCACCAAAACACCTTTTTTCATGAGCAACCCTGTCGCTAAAACCTGCACCACCGGAACCGCCAACCCCAACGCACAGGGACATGTAATAATAAGTACGGTCACCGCAATCAACAAGGAATCCTGCCACAGCATTCCCCCTAAAAACAACCATCCTAAAAATGTCAACGCTGCCATTGTATGCACAACCGGCGTGTAAAGCTTCGCTGCCTTATCGGCAATCCGAACATATACAGCCCGCGTCTGCCCTGCCTTATCCATCAAACGGACAATATCTGATAATAATGAGTCTTCCGCCGCCTTAACGACCTTTATCAAAACAGGAGTAGATAAATTCAGGGTACCGGCATAAACACTCGCCTGCTTTTCAATCGTACGTGGTAGAGTTTCACCAGTGACCAAAGACGTATCAACACTGCCGCTCCCCTCATACACTACCCCGTCAACAGGAAATTTTTCTCCCGCAGAAACTCTTACCATCATGCCTTCTTTCACATCACGGATAGGTATTTGCTTTGTATTCTTACCTTCCACAACACTCGCAAAACCTTGAAAGCTCTGCAACAAATCATGCGCGGATGAGCGCGCATTGTTTCTCGCCTTAAAATCCAGATAACGACCAATCAGTAAGAAAAAGATCAGCATTACAGCAGAATCAAAATAAACATATTCGCCGTGATGAAGCATTTCAAACAGGCTGATCCCTCCTGCCAGAATAATGGCCAGAGAAATCGGCACATCCATATTGGTATGGCCTTTCCTTAAAACGCTTAAAGCAGAGCGAAAAAAAGGACGCCCGGAAAACAGAATGGTCGGCAACGCAATTAAAGCCGAAATCCAGTGCATAAAGTTTCGTGTGGAAACTCCCATTTCCTCACCAGAAGCACTCCACACCCCGATAGAAAGCAGCATAATATTGCCCATAGCAAAACCAGCCACGGCCAAACACAGAAGCAAAAACCTCCCTTCAGACTTCACAGAGCTTTGCGCAGATTTTTCACTGTAAGGTTTAACGCCGTAACCCAACTCCTCGACAATTTGGACGAACTCGTTGGCACGTTCTTTTTCTCCCTCCCATTCAATGAGCAGTTTTTGCGCACCAAAATTGACATGCACCTCCCTCACATCTTTTTGAGAAGACAGAGTCGATTCAATTTTTTGTATACATACGGCGCATTTTACCCCCTGAACCAAAACACAAAGGCTTTTCGTTCCGTGCTTTTCCTCACGGACAAGACTTTCGTAACCACCCACGCGAGGCAATTCCTCTAGCGCGCCAGAAACTGAAACCGTGTTCGATACTGCGATTTTTGCCATTTTGCTACCAACTGTACTTGCCATTGTCCTTTAAAGGGAAGGTTTAGCCGTTCTTCATAAATTCCTGCATTTTTCCTGCTCATAACCAGCTCAAAATCATATCCCTCTTTTACAGGCCAAATAAGACGCGCTGTGACATCCGCCCGTAAAGGCATACCATCCTCATCTTTTAGCTCCCACCGCAAAACACCATTATCAAAAGATGCTTTTTGCCAAATATCCGGCTGCATTTTTGCAGCATCCAGCACTTCATCAAAAGCCAGCCCCTTATCGTAAGGCTTTTGGGTCACAACACCGCTATGCGTTCCCAAGGCCATTGTAATAAAAATCGCGTTGACCACAATAATAACGGCGAAAAAACCGACAAAGCTTAAAAATACCCAGCCTCCTTTATCAGGATGCAAAAAACCGGCCATTATTTTTCCTTCCGTGTAATAAAGACGCTTTCGTAACTATCTTGTAAAGTACCACTTTCAAGCGTAAAAACAACATCGCGCGGCGGCCCGGCAGGGACATCCGCCTTCACATGGATATGATAGGTCCCAACACTATCGGCAGGCACATAAAGCCCGCCCGCATCAACGTCTCCCGCCGCTTGTACCTCAATCACCGCATTTTCAAGCCCTTCAAGGTTAAGCTCATAATTCTTATGCTCATGGGTCTTATTCTGAATTTTGACAACATAACCATTGCGAATTTCACCGCTTGAAAGCTGTACGAAAAGCGGATTCCGATCATGCAAAATCGTCATATCTAACGAAGAACGGTTTAAAAGTGCAAACAGCATAATTCCGCCAACAAGAGCAAGAATGCATGTATAGTAAATAGTGCGCGGGCGCATAAAGCGAAATTTTTCTTTACCACCCTTTACCTTCGCCTGCATATGGCTTTCCGTGTCATAACGGATAAGCCCCTTAGGTAATTCAATCTTTTCCATCACACCATCACAGGCATCAATACAAAGCCCACAGGCGATACATTCCATCTGCAACCCGTCACGAATATCAATGCCCATCGGGCAGACCTGAACACAAAGGCTGCAATTAATACAATGCCCACGCCCTTCCCAACTATCACCTTTTTTATGCTTCCCGCGTGGTTCACCCCTGTCCTCATCATATCCGATAATCAATGTATCCTTGTCAAACATGGCTGACTGGAACCGCGCATACGGACACATGTAAATACATATCTGCTCCCGCGCAAAACCCGCCATCAAATAGGTGCTAAATGTCAGACCGCAGATAAATGACAAAACCGTCGGTGAGACATCAAGTTCAAAAAAGCTACGCACAAGGGTCGGCGCATCATTAAAATAAAGAACAAAGGACCCTGCAGTACACCATGAGATAATGAGCCATACAATATGGGTCGCCGTGATCTTGTAAAGTTTTTCCCATGTCCAAGGCCCTTCCCGCAGTTTTTTTCGCGCGTTACGATCCCCTTGAAAAATACGCTCCACCCATACAAACAAATCTGACCAGACCGTTTGAAAACATAAATAGCCACACCACACACGCCCCAAAAGGCTGGTGATAAAAAATAAGCCAATGGCTGCTAAAATAAGGATACCTGTGAGGTAATAAACCTCCTGAGGCCATATTTCGATCCAGAACCAATAAGCGCGCGCATGTTCCAAATCAATCAATATCGCCTGATCTGGCGCCGTTGGTCCCCGGTCCCAGCGAATAAAAGGAGCAAGATAGTAAATCCCCAAAGTCACGATCATCGCAACCCATTTGAGTTTTCGAAACTTACCCCAGACGCGTTTTGGATAAATCCGTTCTTGTTTGGCGAAATATTGTAGCACTTGAAACTTTGCTCTCTTGAAACCTTGCTGTGGCGCTTGGCTAGGCTCAAACCCTAGTTTATTGTATCTTCATACCCCTCTTCACCACCACCAAGCTGATGAAGAAAAATCGTTAATTGCCGCAAGGTATTTTCATCAAGGCGCTCCCCCCACGCAGGCATCATACCGGCACGGGAATAAAACACACTCTTATAGACATCTTCTCGCGCTCCACCATAAAGCCAGATTTTGTCACGCAAGTTCGGCGCGCCAAATTCATGAAGCCCTTCTCCATCATTTCCATGACAAGAGGCACACTGGTTTTTGAAGACAACCCTACCGGTCTCAAAATCCTCCTTTTGCGGTGCACCTGACAGGCTCATCACATAGTCAACAACCGCGCTGATTTCCTGAGTATCAAGAAGCTTTTCTTTCCCAAAGGCAGGCATTTGTGATTGACGCGTATCATAGCTCCCTTGCACACGAATACCATGAAGAAGAGTTGTGTGTATGTCGGACAAGCGACCGCCCCACAACCAGTCATCATCATTCAAGTTGGGATAACCATAGCTCCCTTGCGCACCGCTTCCGTGACATGTCGCACAATTATCCTTGAACGCCGCCTTTCCTCCGGCAACAGCAAAGGCATATAATTGCGGATCACTTAAAATTTCGCGGTAAGAAGCTTTTTCAAAACGGCTTAAATAAGCCGCCTGACGCGCCACAATCTCCTTTTGGCTCTCGGCAAGTTCCTTAAACTGGGTATAGCCGCTTGTCCCTTGCGTTGCACCGGATAATGTCGGCCATGCAGGATAGACAACAAAGTACCAAAGCGACCAGACAACCGTCGCCAAAAACACCCACACCCACCAGCGCGGCAAGGGATTATTGAGTTCTTTCAATCCATCCCACTCATGCCCCGTCGTTTCAACACCGGAGAGCTTATCAACTTCTTTTTCCTGATCGTGATCACTCATCGTCCTTCTCCTTTAAGGGGATATCTCCATGCTCCACATATGTTTTCTTACCGCCGGGCCGAAAAGTCCACAGCACCGTGACACAAAAAAATGCGAAAAAAAACAAAAGCCCGATAAGCCCCAAATCAGCATCCGCAAAAAAATGTTTCATTACATCGCTCCCGGATTACCAATTTCTTCAACATCCTTTGCGGCTTCAAAATCAACCATCGTTCCTAAAGCCTGCAAATAAGCCACCAGAGCATCCATCTCCGAAACCATATAGGGCTGCCCGTCAAAATCACGGGCATTTACTTTGTCACCATAACGCGACAACAGACCGCTCACATCCGTTCTCGCTTCACCCGCCGCTTGCGCCGCCGCGTCTTTGGACGCGTTATCTACCATCTCTTGCGTATATGGCACACCTAGCGTTTTGAGCGTTGCCAAATGCTGTTTTAAATCATGAAGCTTGGCACCGCGATGCAATAAAAATTCATATGATGGCATAATAGATTCAGGCACCAGATCACGAGGCTCCTTCAAATGCGCCACCTGCCATTCATCCGAATATTTGCCGCCAACACGCGCAAGATCAGGGCCGGTGCGCTTTGACCCCCATAAAAAGGGATGATCATACATGCTTTCCGCAGCCAGCGAATAATGGCCATAACGCACAACTTCATCTCTTAGCGGTCGGATTTGCTGTGAGTGACAAGCCGCACAATTTTCGCGGATATAAATATTCTGCCCCACCAGTTCCAAAGGCGTATAGGGGCGCACCCCCTCCACAGGCTCGATCACCGTTTCCTGTCTGAACAGCGGAACAATCTCGACAATCCCGCCAATCAGGACCGTCACAATGACAAAGCCCAGCAACAAAAGGGCGTTTTTTTCTAACTTCTCATGTGAATGCCAACTCATGCTGCTGCTCCTTGCGCTGCCAAATTCTGCTCTTTTTCATTTACATCACCGCGTATAGTCTTCCAGAAATTATAGACCATGACCAACGCCCCCAAAAGATAGAGGACACCGCCCAAAACACGAATAATATAAAATGGTTTCATCGCCATCACACTTTCAACGAATGAATATTCCAAGAAACCAAGGTCATCGTAGGAACGCCACATCAGCCCCTGCATAATACCGGAAACCCACATCGCCGTGATATATAAAACAATCCCCAATGTCGCGATCCACAAATGAAGCGACACCAGCTTTGCCGAGTATAATTTTTCACGTCCCCAAAGCTTCGGTACCAGATGGTACAACGCCCCGAAAGAAATAAAACCTACCCAGCCCAATGCACCGGAATGCACATGACCAATTGTCCAGTCTGTATAGTGGGATAGCGCATTCACAGCACGGATCGACATCAGTGGCCCTTCAAACGTACTCATCCCGTAAAAGGCCAGCGCCACAATCATAAATTGGAGAACCGGGTCCTGACGTAGCTTGTGCCACGCACCGGACAAGGTCATCACCCCGTTAATCATTCCGCCCCAGCTCGGCATCCATAGCATAATAGAAAATGTCATACCCAATGTCTGCGCCCAATCAGGCAAAGATGTATAATGCAGATGGTGCGGCCCTGCCCACATATAGATAAAAATCAGAGACCAGAAATGCACAATCGACAGACGGTAAGAATATATCGGCCGATTAGCCTGCTTGGGCACAAAATAATACATCATGCCCAAAAAGCCCGCCGTTAGGAAAAAACCCACCGCATTATGAGCATACCACCACTGGATCATAGCGCTCTGCACACCGGCAAAAGCGGAATAGCTCTTGGCCCCGGTAATATCAACCGGCAAAGCCAAAGCGTTGCCTAAATGCAAGACTGCCACCGTGATAATAAAAGCCAGATAAAACCAGTTTGCCACATAAAGGTGGGGAACTTTGCGCTTAATACAGGTCATCAGATAAACAACAAGATAAGCCACCCAGACAATGGTCAACCAAATATCCGCATACCATTCCGGTTGCGCATATTCCTTGCTCTGCGTCACGCCAAGCACGTACCCCAGTGCCGCGATTACGATAAAGAGCTGATATCCCCAAAAAGTGAAATCTGCCAGCTTGTCACCATACAACCGTACACCACAAGTCCTCTGAACCACGTAATAGCTGGTCGCAAAAAGCGCATTGCCGCCAAAAGCGAAAATAACGGCAGATGTATGAAGCGGACGCAAACGGCCAAAACTTAAATATGGCTCAATATTCAAATCGGGGAAAACCATCTGCAGCGCAATAAAAATTCCCGCCGCAAACCCGACAATCCCCCAGAATATCGTAGCCATCGTGAATTTCTTCACAACGCCGTAATTATAATCAACCTTCTCCATATCAAACCCTTTGAAAAATCACAAAAACCGGCAAACGAACCGCAGCAGAAATCATAACGCATTCCGCCCTCTTGGCCCAGTTTGAAATGGACGTTATTATTCCTCCTTGACCAAAGTCAATTAGAAGAATAAAAAGCTTTAAAATAATGAGTGTATAATGGACATGTCCCCCTTCCAAATACCGCCCTTCCAAAACGCTAGTGATGTGTTCTTCAAAGCGCTGCAAGAACATGCCCATAGCCAGAAATACAAAAAGGGCAAAATCCTGTTTGTACATGAAGACAGGGCAAACTTCTTCTATGTCATTCAAACCGGCTGGGTGAAGCTTTTTCGGGAGACAATTGATGGTACGCAATCTATCGTCGATATTCTTCCCGCAGGCCATTTGTTCGGAGAAACTGCTCTTTTCACGCAAAACCTATCTCCCTACAGCGCAGAGGTCATTGAACCCGGTATAATCATCAGCATACCGCTTAAAATTCTAAAAAAAGAAGTTGAAAGCAATAACAAGCTGGCTCTTGATATGCTTGCCTCCATGACGCGTTACCGCCATCAACAAGACCGCGAAATTGAACATCGAACAATTCAAAACGCTCCTCAGCGTATCGGTTGTTTTCTATTGCGTTTAACTGACCAGAATAAAAGCGGACCTGCTATCATTCACCTCCCTTATGACAAGACATTGGTTGCCGCGCGCTTAGGAATGCAGCCGGAAACTTTCTCACGCGCACTGGCAAAATTAAAAGAAAAAACAGGAATTCGTATTAAGGGAGCAACAGTTGAACTCAACAATCTAGATCAACTTTCTCAATATTCTTGTGCCGCCTGCTCTTCCGAATTTCCTTGTAAAGACCTTCAAGCCGCAAAATAAAAATATCAGACATAAAAGTTCGATTTTTGTTCTTTATATCCCCGCAGGCAACAAAAGAGGATCAAAACAAACATTTTACATGAATATTCCGCTTGAATCTTTCAGGAGATTACAGTAAAACAAGCGTTCACTTTGGGAAGCAAGTTGTAACCTATATGCTGGCCTGCAAAGTGATAGACAGGGTGAAAACGTTGTCGCCGCAATAGCTCAGTTGGTAGAGCAGTTGATTTGTAATCATCAGGTCCGCGGTTCGAGTCCGTGTTGCGGCACCATTTTCTTTTGCAATGCTTTGCATTGCTTTTGGCCTCAGGCGGGCAGGCCCGCTACGGCTGGTTTATTTTAAGCATCGCGTAGGCCGCTTGCGGCCCTGAGCGTAACAAATAATGGGGTGTAGCCAAGCGGTAAGGCAGCGGTTTTTGGTATCGCCATGCGCAGGTTCGAATCCTGCCACCCCAGCCAATTTTTCTTTATTTATCATTGAAATCACTATATAATTTAGCTCTGAAAGCCACGGTTTTCAATGTTTTTATCGTTCTGTTCAATTCTATGTTTGGGGCTGTCCTAGATAACCAAGAAAGGTTATTGAAATGGACACGCACAAGAGCCGATTAAGCAGATATAAACAAGAGCGATTGATAGAGCATTTTGTATCGGGATCAACGGCACGAACAGCCGCTATTCTGGTCAAGGTAAATAAAAGCACAGCCGCCTTTTACTATCACCGCTTACGTGAAATTATTGCGCTGGAAACGGATAATCCCGAGATGCTTTCAGGGGAGTTTGAGGTTGATGAAAGCTACTTTGGCGGCACAAGGAAGGGCAAGCGAGGCAGGGGCGCAGCAGGCAAGGTACCCGTCTTTGGTATCCTCAAACGCGGCGGTCACGTTTATACAAAGGTCATTCCCGATGCCGCTAGCCGGACATTGATGCCCATCATTCGTGATAAAATCCAGCCTGATTCGATTGTCTATTCTGATTGCTGGCGAGGCTATAATGTTCTGGATGTTTCAGAGTTCAAGCACTACCGGATTAATCATTCAAAAGTCTTTGCTGATAAGCAAAATCACATTAACGGTATCGAAAATTTCTGGAACTAGGCCAAAAGACATTTGCGCAAATTTAACGGTATTCCTGCCAAGCATTTTGCGCTATTTTTGAAAGAATGCGAATGGAGATTTAACAACAGTCACCCTGATAAACAATTAAAGTAACTAAAGCAATGGGTTAACAAACATCTAAACTAACTATCTAGGACAGCCCCAAAAATAAAGATAAATAAGGCCATGCGTATCATCAGAATTTCAGTTGTCATATTGTTCTCGGTTTTCTTTATAGCTATTGTCACGCCTTCACATGCATTTGACGCTACAGAGCAAAATATAGCGATTTTGGATGATAAAATTGAACGTCTTGAAGATGATGTCAGCATATGGAAGACCGAAGTCCAAAAACTTGAAGACCGAGCCAGACGCTATGACCGTATGGCTAACGATGCAAAAAAAGAGGCTGAAAAATCCAAGCAACAGGCTGATAAAGATCATTGGATAGAAAGCGCTAAAAAACGATCCGAAAGAGTAAACAATCTAAGAGAAGATATAAAAAATATTTCAGGCAAAATTGAAAAGGCTGAAAATGAAATCAGAACATTAAAAGGTGAAAAAAACCAGAAAGTAAAAGCCCAACAAGGTCAGCAAGTACAATCAGATAAAACCGCAAAAGAACATGCTGATAAGAAAAGAGAAATAAAAGAAAGTACACGCAACGAAGATACGTGCCAATTACAGTATCCTGAAGAACTTTTTGGTTTATGGCATTATGATGACGACACAGATTCCAATCCGCTTGCGATTGTACAAGAAGATCCAGAAGTAAATGCCTATCCTAACAGGTTGGAGCTTCATAATCATGATCGTATCTGGAAAGGCACATTTAATTCTTCTAAAGATCTGCGAAAAGACAAGCCTCGCATGGTATTCAAATACAAACCGAAAGTAGAGGAAGTGAACGAAAACCTTCCTGATTGGGTTGCCGCTGGGCTGGAAGGTCAGCTGGAGTGGGAAATGGAAATCTGGACAGAATGTGATCATGGCATCGCTATGCCACACGCACTATTTTATCCTGGGAAAATAGAATGGGACGAAGAAGCCAAAACATATGATATCGTTGGGCGTGGCGAGGGGCGACGTTTTGATTTAAATCCTGTTAGTCACATGACACTGGAATCTTATGCGAATGCTGCTATAGGGATTTCAGTTGATAAAACGCAAGATCCTTTTATTAGGCCTATAGAGGCTTTAACAAAACGACAGCGCTTTAATGTTGTTGTAAGGCTTCCTGCTGATATGGCGGAAGAAGTGGGTAAGACAATTGAGGTCCAGCTAAAAGGGCTTGAAAATGGTGATACAGATATACTGGAATTAAAAGCTGGACGATCAAGTGGTAATAACCCCGTATTGTACCAACACGGGAAACCAATCACTATTGCCGATAGTAGGGATTGGCGTGAAAACCCGCGTCGTCAAAAGTTTTTATCACTCAACTATCTTTTTGGTGATGCCGGAGACATGATGGATCTGGATGTTGAGAATGAAGAAGTTGTTGAATTTTCATACAAAGATTTAAAATTTGAAGTTCCTGTTTATCAAACACATTATCAACGCGGCCATGCCAGGTTTCAACAAGCAGCCGAACGGATGGATGCTTTTTATGGTTCTGTATTGTATGGAGAAAACACTGAGGAACAAAAACAAAGAGCACGAACAAAATTACGTATGTTGTTCAACTACAAGAAAATTATTTCTTCTGAGTATATAAATGATCGTCATCGTTACAATATTGGTGAGGTTTATTTTGGGGATGCGTTTGGTTCTTATGGATT
>JALEGH010000029.1 GCA_022763065.1 Alphaproteobacteria bacterium | reverse complement strand
GCGTTTTGGATTAGGTAAAGATATCCAGACAACAGATATGCCATGGTCATTAAAATATTTCAGATCATCAGGCTCCAAAACATAATTTGATTTTAATCCTGTGCAACCAAGGATGATGGCCTTTTCGTCTTTGGCCATGGATTTGTACCCGTTAACAGAAATTCCGTCTTCGGTTTTAAATTGAAAATCGGGGGGAACATAGCCATCCATGCCAGGGCGTAAAACCCGTTGGTGGGAAGGGACACCCCGCGGGCTTAACACGGCAGCCTTGGCAAACTTGTCTTTGGGGCGCTCGGAATTATTGTTGTTATTATCGTTAGCAGCCATAGGCACTCCCCGGGAAGATAGGGGCCCAATATCGGGATCGTCTGGATAGGAATAGTATATCAGCCACGAAGTGGACCAATCGCTGCATATTTCAATGTAACCCTGTCTTTTAATTTATCTTTTTATTTAATAGATAAAGTCTAGATCAGAAAAAATCAAAAATCACTTATTTTTAAGTCTATTATCTACAATAGTTTTTTGAGCGATGTTTTATGTGAATTTTATCTCTTCTTAAAAAAGGAGAAAAAGTGAAGTTTTTGTTCTGATGCCTTATCGGAGCTTTGTTTTTTGTCTCTGTTATTCACCAAAATGTCGCAGATTTTATCAAGTTCTTGGCTATATTCTTCCATTAGGTTTTCGGCAAAATTCCGGAGTTTTTTGAAATTTTCCGGTGTGCCGTCATCAATACGGATATTGGGCGTATCAGGATGATCATTAAGCATAGATTTATTGAAGATATGGAGGTCATCACCAAGCTCGTGCAGGAAGCTATGTGATAGGGCAGATTCAGAGGCGTGAAAAAATATATTAATCAGAGGAAGATCATTGACCGGATCAACCACGCCGAGGGAGCCATATTTGTTCCATTTTTCTTTTTGGATGGAGCGGTTGGTATAGCCGGTCCCTAGTCCGATCATGATAAGCTTTTGATGAGGTGCCAATTGTTTTTGAATAGCGCCATAATAAGAGGTGGCAGGATTGTCGAAAATGTTACCGTCAATGCCGGCATATTCCTTCGTGCCACGTTCATCCGGCCAGCCAATGTCAAAATGATGGCAAGGGAAATAGGTCGGAGCCGCGCAACTGGCCATGACCGCATCATATAAAGAAATGTGTGGTGTATGGTTCATTTTGTGCTCTGAATTATGAAGCTTCATATTACGCAACCAAACGGCATGTCCGCCTTCTCTGGCGTAATGTTGCATGGCCCGCGTGGGGGAATGATGGTCGCCATATCCATCGGGCGTATTCATGCCATCCAGACTATAAAAAGGAATGACCAAGCTCTTTAGACTGTCGGCCAGTTTTGTGTGACCGTAAAGAGCTCTAAGAGCTTTGCTTAAATGGGTCGGATCGTAATGCCCGTGTTTGAAAACACTTTGGAGCTGGCTGATTTTGGTTAGGCGATTGTTGAAATCATGCAAAAGTCCGCGCAGCTCGCGGAATCTGTCAGGAGGAAAAATGTTAGCGCCTTCACGTTCATAAAACCGAACAAGGTGGCGAGCGCGGTATTTTGCCCGGTGAGGGTGATCAGGGTGGGGCACGTTCAGGGCCGTATTTAAAATAGCGCCTGTGGAGGGCCCGCAAAAAATATCAACCATCTCACTCATGCGCAGACCTGTTTTGCGCTCAATTCTTGCCATAATGCGGGCGGGAATAAGTCCGCGCAAGCCCCCGCCATAGTTGAAAAGCGCAATAACCGGCTCTTTTTGTTCTGATTCGGAGTTTTTTTGGGTCACGGGCACAAAATTGGGGATTGATTTTTAAAGAATAATAGTCTTACATACTAACGTCTAGCTACATAAATGATAATTACAAATTGCGAAAACGCAAAAAAAACCGGGCATAACCTCGTAAGAGGTGCCCGGCAAGTTGAACAGGGAGGTTTCACGTCTAAAAGACGTAGGATCTAAAGAGACCCCAGTCTCATTTGCATGAGACATCGGGTTTATACGCGCCTGAAATCAGGAAGTCTAGTAAAAAAAGTCCTTTTCGAGGACTTTTTTTGTATTGTTTTTTCGTGAATTAAAATCGTTTATTTTCAACGTGTTGCGAGAGGAATTCTTGGAGCAGTCCGATGCGTTTTGAATGTTTTCTTTCCTCCGCATACACAAAGTAAACATCCAGTGCAGGACAGGGAACCGAATCGAGACAGGTTACGATATTTTTATCATCCTTGATCATATATTCCGGCAAGGCGGCGATGCCTGCCCCGTGACGTACCGCCTCGTAAATAGCATAAATCGAATTGACATGCATAAGCTTCGAATTTGCTTGCGCGCTGATCCCTGCTTTTCTTAAAAGCCAATTCGGGTCCTCATAGGGGGCGGTGATATTCTCTGGATATCCAATGAGGTTATGATTTTCGAGTTCTTGTATAGTTTCGGGTGCTTGATGGTTTGTGAAGTAGGATTTCGAACCACAGATTTTAAAATGTATTTTGCCCAAACTGGTATAAATCAAATCATGCTGTTCGGGCTTATAAAGCCGGAGCGCCGCATCTGCTTCGCGCATGCCGAGATTGTAAATCCGGTCATCAATGAGCAGGGTGATTTGCAGGTCGGGATATTTATCGTGAAGTTCCGCTAACTTAGGTGCCAGCCACGTGGAGCCGATAAATTCAGGCAGGGTAATGCGAAGAGAACCGGAAGGAAGGGAGCGCGAATCCAGCAAACGGCCTTCAACCATTTCCAGCTTGCTGAAAATATCTTTGGCTGTATTGCTAAGAAGCTCGCCTGCTTCGGTAAGCGCCAACCCTCTGGCATGACGGTGGAACAGCTTGATCTCCAGACTTTCTTCGAGCGAGCTGATCTGGCGGGAAACGGCGGACTGACTTAAACCTAACGCATCACCGGCATGTGTGAAGCTTCCCGCTTCGGCGACAATGTGAAAGGTTCTGAGTTTGTCCCAATCCATCTTATTTTTTTATGCTCGTTTTTGCTCGGTGGTAGAGCTGCTATTTTCTGCTTCAAGGTCGGCCAGATATTTATCAGCCTCCAGTGCAGCCATGCACCCCATACCTGCGGCGGTCACGGCTTGACGGTAGGTTTTGTCTTTGACATCGCCTGCGGCATAAATGCCGGGCAGGGAAGTGGCGGTTGAATCCGGCGCGGTGATCAGATAGCCCTCCTCGTCCATATCCAGCTTACCTTTAAAGAGTTCCGTCGCCGGATCGTGGCCAATGGCGATGAAAACGCCCTCCAACTTTGTCTCGGTCATGTCGCCTGTTTTTACATTTTTGGTGCGCAGGCCCGTCACACCGGGAGCATCCCCTTGCCCGACTTCGATCCCTAAAATCTCCTCAACGACATTATCCCAGAGAATATCAATTTTGGGATGATCAAAGAGACGCTGTTGCATAATTTTCTCGGCGCGCAGTTCATCCCGCCGATGGATGAGTGTGACTTTGTCACATAAATTAGCGAGGAAAAGCGCTTCTTCTACGGCGGAATTTCCACCACCTACAACCGCCACGCGCTTACCACGGAAGAAAAACCCGTCACATGTGGCACAGGCACTTACACCCATATTTTGGAATTTGGTTTCGGATTCTAGCCCTAACCAGCGCGCTTTGGCACCGGTACAAATAATAACGGTGTCGGCAGTAAATTCTGTGCCGTCTTCGCTTTTGGCCTTATAGGGGCGGGCAGAGAAATCAACTTCGGAAATCATTTCCTGTATCGTTTTTGTGCCGACATTTTCGGCCTGAGCCTTCATCTGTTCCATCAGCCAAGGGCCTTGGATCGGATCGGCAAAGCCCGGATAATTTTCTACTTCCGTTGTGATGGTGAGCTGACCGCCCGGCTCGCGTCCCAAAACCAAGACAGGTTCCAGATTTGCGCGCGCCGCATAGATGGCGGCGGTATATCCGGCAGGACCGGAGCCGATAATTAACATTTTGGTGCGTATGGGTTCGCTCATCAAAACTCTCCTAAAATGATTTAAGCTATGTTTTAAAGGGGTTAGGGGGCTGCGTAAACCTTTATTATAAAGCGGGCGCGGTTAACCCCAACCTTCTTTTGATTTCATCCGCAACCAGTTGCGCGTCATGGATAGGTTCGTAAACCCAGCTTTCAAGGTTACCGTCTTTAAAGGGGCGCATGGCTCCTATTTCTTCAAAATGCTTGTACAGCCGTTCAAAACGTTTCGAGCCACCTTCCAGCCCAATTATATGGACGGGTTTCCCGGTGGAGGCGGCGTCCGAGAGCATTGAGACGCTATCCGAGGTCACAATGATATGATCTGCCCAGCCGAGCATCCCTAAATAGGGGTTGTTACCTTTCCCGTCCCAGAAATATATATTCTCTCCGGCAAGCCCTTGTTTGAGCGTGGCGATATTCTCTTCACCTGTACGGCGGGAGGCTGTAATCATCAGGCTTCCTTCAATGGTGTTTAAAGAGGTAATCATTCCTTCAATAATATTGGGCGTGATTTTGTGAGTGCGGCTATTTCCGCCGATTAGTACGGCAATGCGGGGGGCGCTCATTGGCTCAAACAGGAGCGCAAATTCTTTTTTTGCCTGCTTTAATTTCTCAGGTGTTATTCTATTGGGTGCGCCGTGTGTGACAATAACATTCTCTCCGCGCCTTGTGTCATGGTGTGGCACGGCAATCAGGTCAAGGGCGGAATCGTTGATTTTGGGATCTTGAAGGAAGGTGACAAATGTTTTGCCCTTACTTTGCTTTTTGATATAGCGCGCCGCCGCAATGGCTTTGCGCCCTGCGCAGATGAGTAGATCGGGCCAGCCTTCTCCATTCACGGGGCTAAGGGGTGGGGAAAAGCTCCACTCTTGTTCAAATTTTAGCCAAGGGGTAAGAGTTTTCCAGGGCTCACGTAAATTGATCCGCATAATGCGTGGAGTAACGCCCAAACTTTCAGCAACGCCGAGACATTGATTCTCGGTACCAATCATGCCCTCGGTAATAATCCAACAATTTATAGGGTTATGTCTTTTCATATCTTGCGCAAAAACTCTTGTATTCTTAAGGCTCTGACTTTATACCCGTATTGGAGAGTAAAAGACATGAAAAAAGAATTTGGGGTTCCTGTCTCAAGGAATGACCAAATATAAGGGGGAGGGTTCTTTTTATGCGACGCATTAAGCTCGATCGGATTGACCGTAAAATTTTAAGCAATCTGCAATCAAATGGCCGTATGACCAATGTGGAGCTGTCGCAAAATGTTGGAATTTCGGCCCCGCCATGTTTGCGGCGTGTGCGGGCACTGGAGGAAAGTGGCTTTATCAAGGGTTATTACGCACGGCTTAACACCCAGTCTCTGGGCTATGGTTTGACGGTTTTTACGCTTTTGAAATTGGTATCTCAGGCCGAAGCTGACCTCAAAAAATTTGAACAAAAATGCGATGAGTGGGAAATGGTGCGCGAATGCCATATGCTCTCAGGCGATATGGATTTTATGCTACGCATCGTGGCGAAGGATTGGGACAGCTATCAAAAATTCCTGACCTCGGAACTCACTGCCCTTGAGAATATCAATTCCATTAAAACCATGCCGCTTGTCAGATCGACAAAAGAAGAAGCCGGTGTGCCGATTGATGTGAGTTAAAACTCCTGCTTTAAGAGTAACTTACCTCTAATACTTCATAAGTAACTTTACCGCGCGGCGTGACGACTGCGACTGAATCTTCGACAGATTTGCCGATCAAAGCCTTGGCAATAGGCGAGGTAATGGAAATTAGCCCTTTGTCAGCGTCAGATTCATATTCACCGACGATAGTGACGCTGCGCTCTTCATCCGTGTCTTCATCGACAATAAGGACTTTGGCGCCGAACTTGATTTGATCACCGGAAAATTTTGATGGATCAATGACTTGAGCGTTGCCGATGACCCCTTCCAATTCCTGAATACGGCCTTCATTGAAGCTTTGTTGCTCGCGTGCAGCGTGATATTCGGCGTTTTCTTTCAAATCACCGTGCTCGCGCGCTTCCGCAATCGCCTCGACAATTTCGGGGCGGGTCACGGTTTTACGCTCTTTAAGCTCTTCTTCCAGCGCTTTGAAGCCAGCCGGGGTAATAGGCACTTGATCCATTTTTCATTTCCTTACTGCGTATTTACTCTTTTTAAATCTGTTCAAAAATAAAGCCCGCCACGGCATATCAGATGTGAGGCGGACTTGGTAGAATACGGTGATTATAGGGGGCTAGTTTATTCAGGTCAAGTTAACCCTATAGTCAAATAAATTTGTTTTTGCACCAGGAACAAGCGACGAAGAATAGACAGGCTATTTGAGGAGCGAAGTGACGCTGCGCAAGAATAAATTTAAAAGACTATATTGTCTTGATCCGGTTTTTATACTACTAAAGCGGCATGTCGGATGTAGATTTTTTCATTCAAACGCTCAAAGATAAAGGCGTTTTGGTTTCCGAAAATACCAAAATTCTGGATTTTGGATGCGGTAATGGCGATCGCGTGCAAAAAATGCGGGATTTGGGACTGCAAGCTTTTGGCTGTGATTTGAAATTCAAAACAGGCGAGAATGTTGAAAATCTCGAAAAAGACCAAATTATCCGGAAAATTGATCTGGATCCTTACCGGCTTCCCTTTGAGGATGCGGAATTTGATATCATTATCAGTAATGCGGTTTTGGAGCATGTCCAAAATAAGGAAGAAGCGCTCAATGAGCTGGACAGGATTTTAAAGCTCGGAGGAGTAGGTATGCATTACTTCCCCTCCAAATACGGCTTTATCGAAACACATGTGTTTGTGCCTTTTGCCTCTGTTATCCGGTGGTATCCCTATCTTTATTTTTGGGCGTTGATGGAAATTCGAAAGCCAAATCAAAAATCTATGAGCGCGCATGAAGTTGTACGTAGTAACCAAGCCTATCTGGAAAACTCGACCTCTTATAGTTCTGCTTCGGAGATGAAGGCTTTATTTAGTCGCTATTCTTCACGAGTAGAGTTTGTAGAAAAAACCGCATTCCTTCACCACCAATCAAAGATTTTAAGACGGATTGCACGCTATATTCTTCCTATTCCCTTAATGCCCACTTTGTTTAGAATCTTCAGAGCTGTCGTTGTTATAACGATTAAGTAAAATTATATAGCTGCAAAGTTATTTTTTATTGACATAATGTGCAAAACAGGCTAGGCTCTGTTTGTTTTTAGAAGCTAACATTTTTTACGGGGTAAAGTATGACAAAAACAAGTGATCGTATTAAGGCCTTTGCTATTGCGGCCGGTGCAATAGCTGTCGGGTTTGGAGTGGCTTCTTCGCTTAGTTGGAATTTTGGTGTGGTATCTATGGGGGTGGGAACGCTTGTGGTTTTGGGGGCCGGGGAACGCGATCAGGCGTCAGGCGTGGGCAGTCTTGGTGCGCTTAAAGCGGTT
>JALEGH010000028.1 GCA_022763065.1 Alphaproteobacteria bacterium | reverse complement strand
TGCCGTTTGCGCAAAGGTGGCATAGCGATCGGTATGATATGGAGCCGGTAATAGAGATCTTCCCTGAATTTCCCTTTTTTGATCTGCGCAAGCGGGTCACGGTTGGTGGCACATATGATGCGGATATTGGCCCTTTTAGGTTGGTCGGAGCCAACAGAGCGGTAAGTATAATCCTGACAAAAGCGCAACAATTTTGATTGTAATGCAAGCGGCATATCACAGATTTCGTCCAGAAATAACGACCCCCCTTCGGCTTTGGCAATTGCGCCTGCGCGGTTTGAGTGCGCACCGGTAAAGGCACCTTTCACATGGCCAAAAAGCGCTGACTCGGCCAACTCAAGTGGCAGAGCGGCACAATTTAACGCAATAAACGGACCTTGATGACAGGAAGAGTAGGAATGTAGGCTTTGGGCGCAGATTTCCTTTCCGGTACCAGTTTCCCCTGTAATAAAGACAGGAGTGTGATGGGGCGCAGCTTTGGTGATAAGGTCGTAGAGTTTTTGCATCGCAGGTGATGTGCCAATAAAGCGCCCAAAACTTTCCGGCTCATCTATGGATTTAGAATTTTCGGATTTTGTTTTGGTCAGAATATCTTTATATTCTGTCACCTATTTGCCCCCGCTTATCCGGTACGGTTAACTTCTTTGTACCTCTGCATGTTTAGTTAAAATGCCCATATTATTTTACGTAATATAAATAGTATGGTAAGACATATTCCTTATCATCCCGTTAAAAGAGCGTAAAACGCAATTTTTAGCCTTAAAAACATACAAATGTATGTAAAATGTTGTCAAGAACGCTGTATTTTTGTATTTTGGTGGCTGTGAAACTACAAATTTCCCGATTTCAGGATGGTTTTTGCTCTCCTGTTGGAGATTTATTGAGGAATTAAGAGGCCAAATGGGAGGGGCGAGTGACTATACTTCTTGATCAAAGCTATCCAGTAACTCTTCGGACATTTCATCGGCGACCTTAAGCGTGGCCAGATTGGCTTTATAAGAAGTCTCAGCGATCTTGATATCAACAATATCTTCAATGAGTTGGCTCGATTCCGCGCCAGAAACGGTGCTTTGTGCAATATTGGTCGCACCTTCTTCAACACGCTTGCTGGCGGCTAAAAGTCCGGATAATGCAGTATTTATGGCACCAATCATTTTTCTAGTATATCATACAAATCGTTAAAAAACTCCGATTTTAGGTGCGTAGATTTTATGAAATACCTATCTAACTCATTTATTTATCTGATTTTATTGTCTTTTTTTGTTGTAACCGCCTGCGAGCATGAGGAAAAAAGGACTTCAGAATCATATCTGGAATATGAACGCCATTTGCAAATTCCGCAATGGGCGCATGAGGATTGGTATGCGGAGGATTGGACATCAAAGAAAAAAGGTATGGATTTGGTGCAAGATTTCTACAAGGCCGATATTTTCCGGGATCAGGTAACGGATGAAAATGGTATGCCGGTTTTGATTGTGGGGCCGAATTTTTATCATCTCTCCGGCTATGATAAGCGCCGTGTCGTTCATGTGCTTGATGTGGTCTATGGCCTCACCGCGAGCAAAACAAATGGCAGTTTTTATCTGCAGGACTGGCACAGCGAAAAAATCATCGGCAGCTTCGACCGGCATGGCTTGAGGTTGCATTAGAATATCGCGATTGCGTGCTTTTAGCTGGAAAACATTCTGGAAACATGCTATTTCTGTAGGGTAATGTTTAACTGGATTAAGAAGCATGCTCTTCTGGCAACGGGGATTTCCCTGATTGTTTTGAGCCCTTTGGCTGTTTTTATTCCGGGTTTTATGGCTTGGGAAGGGGTTTTGGCGGGTCTTGTTCTTATGGGAGCCTCAAAAGAAGGGCGCGCATTGATACGTAAGGTTCGGAGAGTGAAAGAACCAGTGGCCGGGACCCGTCCGGCGAATAGTATCGCTTCTACAATTCACCAAATTGTAAAATCTTTGCGTCATGATAAAAAGCCGGACCCAAAAAGCGAAAGCAAAAGGGGCTGGTTTTCTAGGCTAAAAGATAAAATTGCACGTTTGCCTTTGGTTTCGAAAATTCTTAAAAGCGGTGATATTGTTCTGACCAAGACGGACCCTGATCGCGACCCTGTGAAAATATTTCAAGAGCGTCAGAGCGGAAAACCAAAGGAAGCTGAACAGAAATCTATTCCGACCGATCTGAAACTTTTATCCGGGGTTAATGCTCCTTTTAATGATAAGACACAGGATGTCTCTTTGGAGTCTAAACCATTAAATAAGGCGGAAAGAAAGATACATAGAGATTTTGACCTTTAAGGTGGCATTGCCGAAAAACATTTCTTTAACCAATATTATGATATAATGGGCTTAGGCTATGGGACATAGTCTAAGGATTTAATTTGGGATGCAGGATGTATTCCCCCATATTCTCAAGGAGAGAGATAATGACCCAAATCGCGGTGTCATACCGGTCTGTGGAGGTGAATGTCACGTCGCTTCAAGTGGCGGAGCAGCGTCAGCGTTTTGACCTCCGGGTTGGTCAGAAACCGGAACCTTCCAATATTTTAAACAATCAGGAACGTCAAATTTTCGATGATGTCGGTATTAGTGATGCCGCTTTGGAGAAGTTGGAGGAGGCCAAAAAACTGGCGGAGCAGCTTCAGGATTATTTGGATTACCTAAAAGGGCGCGGTCGTGAAAATTCAGTGAAAATTACGCCGCCGCAAGGGGAACCATCTGATGTGATTGCGAAGAGATCGACGAGGCTGGCGGCAAGTGTGACCGTAGGTTCTATCACGGAAAAGACGTTAGAGATTTCAGCCGAATTTGACGAGGCAGGAAAGCTAAGTGAGCTTAGCGTGAGCAAAAGTGAAACTACAGTGGAATTTGTCCGCGCCGAACTTACCTTGGAACAGCGTGGGTTTTTCGCGGTTGTTTAACCTTAGGGCCTGACCTTAAGTCTAATTCTTATCCTTATCGACTAGTTTATTTTTACCGATCCACGGCATCATGGCGCGGAGCTTGGCACCGGTTTCTTCGATCGGGTGTTTGGCTTCGCGTTCGCGGATTTCAACAAGGCGGGTGAGCCCTTCTTTATTGCCGCCCATGAACTCCTCCACAAATTTGCCGGATTGGATATCGGCCAGAATACGTTTCATTTCTTCTTTTGTTTCCTTGGTAATCACACGCGGACCGGAAACGTAATCTCCAAATTCCGCCGTGTTGGAAATGGAATAGCGCATATTGGCCATGCCGCCTTCATAAAGGAGGTCAACGATTAACTTCATTTCATGTAAGCACTCAAAATAAGCCATCTCAGGGGGATAGCCCGCCTCCACAAGTGTTTCATATCCGGCCTTGATAAGCTCGCACGTGCCGCCGCATAAAACGGCCTGCTCTCCGAATAGATCGGTTTCGCATTCATCTTTGAAAGTCGTCTCAATGATACCGGAGCGCCCACCGCCGACCGCGCAGGCGTAAGACAGCGCGATATCTTTGGCCTTGCCGGAGGCATCTTGTGCGACTGCGATCAAACAAGGCACACCGCCGCCCTTTTGATATTCACCTCGCACCGTATGACCGGGTCCCTTGGGGGCGACCATCATAATGTCGAGGTCAGCACGCGGTTCAATAAGTTTAAAATGGATATTCAATCCATGCGCAAACATCAGCGCGGCGCCTTCTTTCATGTTCTTGTGCAGATGCTCATTATAAATATCTTTTTGCAGCTCATCCGGCGCGGCCATCATGATGACATCGGCCCATTTGGCGGCTTCGCTCACATCCATAGTTTCAAAGCCTGCTTCTTGCGCTTTCTTATTTGTTGCACTTTCCGGGCGAAGGGCAATGCGCACCTCATCCACACCGCTATCACGCATATTAGCGGCATGGGCGTGACCTTGCGAGCCATAACCGATAACGACAACTTTTTTATCCTTGATCAGTTCAAGATTACAGTCGCGGTCATAATAGACATTGAGTGATGTCGTATTTTCTGGTGGTGTGTGAGTAGAGGCAGCGCTACTTGGTTGTGACATTTTTTGATCCTTTTTATGAGATAGATTGGTTTAAGACTTAAACTTGTTCGGCCCCGCGTGAAATGGCGACCGAGCCTGTCCGGCTGATGTTAACCAAGCCCAGAGGCTTCATCAGGTCAATGAAAGCATGCAATTTATCTGCCGAGCCGGTGATTTCGAACACAAAAGATTCCGCCGTTGAGTCGACAACACGGGCGCGGAAAAAATCAGCCGTCCTCAGCGCTTCAATGCGTTTGTCGCCAGTGCCTTTGACCTTAATAAGGGCAAGTTCCCGCTCTACGAAGGGACCTTCTACGCTCAAATCGGTGACCTTATGAATAGGGACAAGCCGTTCCAATTGATGTTTAATCTGCTCAATAACAGAAGGCGTTCCGGTGGTGACAATCGTCATGCGGGATTGATTTTTGGAACGGCTCACTTCGGCTACGGTCAGGCTTTCAATATTATAGCCACGCCCTGAAAATAAACCGATAACGCGGGCCAAAACGCCCGGTTCATTATCGACCAGAACAGATAAGGTGTGGCGCTCGTCTATCTGCTCACCGGGACCGGGGCCATAGACGCTTTTGCTTTTGCCGCTTTTAACGGGTTTTGGGGGTGCCGCATTCATATATTTTGTTTACGGATATTTGGTGAATTTGTCCAGTGTGGATTGCCTTCGGAGGGTTTAATTTTTGCCGAATCACGGCATAATTTGACTATGAAGATCTTTTGTATTGGTTTTCAAAAAACAGGCACAACATCTTTGGGAAAAGCGCTTGGGATGTTGGGCTATGATGTGTGCGGTCCCATTGGCGTGACGAACCCTGATATTGACCGCAAGGCCCTCGCATGGGCGGTGGAACGGGTGCCCGATTATGATGCGTTTCAGGATAATCCTTGGCCGCTTTTATATCAGGAGTTGGACCGGCTCTATCCAAATAGCAAATTTATTCTAACGACAAGGAAGCCTAGATCGTGGCTCAAATCCATGCGGCAATATTTCGGCAATTATGAAGCGGCGGCGGAGAGCTGGATTTACGGGGACGGTATCACGCCGCTTAAAAATCCGCTCAAATGTTTGCGCCGCTTTAAACGTCATAATCGTGAGGTGCGGCAATATTTTAAGGACCGCCCGGATCAACTTTTGGAAATTGATTTTTCCAAGGGGCATGGATGGAATGAAATTTGTGAATTTTTGGGTTGCACAGTGCCTGAGCAGCCTTTTCCGCGCTCCAATAAATCCGGCACGTTAGAGGCCGAAGCGCAACGTCACACGGTGGGAGTTTTTGCCACCATCCGTTTATGGTCCGGGCGCGTTTGGCGTCTTTTTCTGCGCTGCTTGAACGTCGTTCTACCCGTTAAAATCCGGGGTGTTTAAGTCCTAAACCAGCTTCTTATCAAACTTCTCCGCATCGGCGGCGAGGATCATCTCATTATGACCTTTGCCTGAGGGGATCATGGGGAAACAATTTTCTTCCTGCGCCACGCATACATCGACGATGGTCACGCGCTCAGTGGTGAGCATTTGTTCAATCACATTATCGAGCTCATCCACCGTTTCGGCGCGTAAACCGATGCCGCCATAGGCCTCGGCCAGTTTGACAAAATCAGGCAGGCTTTCGGTATAGCTCTGCGAATAACGCTCCCCGTGCAAGAGCTCTTGCCACTGGCGGACCATTCCCATCCAGTGATTATTCAGGATGAAGATTTTAACCGGCAAATTATATTGCACCGCCGTGCTCATTTCTTGGATATTCATGAGGATCGAGGCCTCACCGGCGACATCAATAACAAGACCATCAGGATTACCCATTTGTGTACCAATAGCGGCCGGTAGGCCGTATCCCATTGTTCCCAAACCACCAGAGGTCATCCAGCGATTGGGCTTATCAAAGGGTAAAAATTGCGCAGCCCACATTTGGTGCTGGCCAACTTCTGTTGTAATGAAGTGCTCGCGCTTGTTTTTCTTTTGATCTTTTTCTAAGTGAGCGCGCAAACGCTCCAGCGCATATTGCGGCTTGATAATTTTATCGTGCTTCTCATACTTCAAACAATCAACGGCGCGCCATTTATTAATATGATCCCACCATTTTTGTGAGGCGGCTTTATCCGTTTTATATTTATTTTTCTTCCAGTTTTTGAGCATGGCCTCAATAGCCAACCCCGCATCGCCAATGATCGGTAGATCAACATGGATATTTTTATTGATGGAGCTGGGATCAATATCAATATGGATTTTGTAGGAATTAGGTGAAAATTTGGAGGTGTCTCCTGTTACGCGGTCATCAAAACGCGCACCGATACATACCATCACATCACATTCATACATGGCCATGTTGGCTTCGTAAGTGCCATGCATCCCGAGCATCCCCAGCCACTGATCGCTGGAGGCCGGAAAAGCACCCAACCCCATCAGGGTACTAGTGATCGGATGGCCTGTAGCCTTAACAAATTCAGTGAGCTTTTTGCTGGCAGCAGGACCAGCATTAATGACACCGCCGCCTGTGTAAAAAACAGGACGTTTGGCTCCCGCAATCATTTTGACGGCTTTTTCAATTGTTCCGGCATCAGGTTTAGTTTGCGGCTTGTAGGTATGGATTTTGGCCTTTGCCTTGGAAACATATGTGCTTTCAGCAAATTGAATATCTTTGGGTAAATCAATCACGACAGGGCCGGGACGGCCTGTTCCGGCGACAATGAAGGCCTCATGAATGACATTGGCGATTTGATCCGCATCTTTCACCAGATAATTATGCTTGGTACAAGGTCGGGTAATACCTGTCGTATCAGCCTCTTGGAACGCATCATTGCCGATCAAAAAAGTCGGTACCTGACCCGTGATACACACAATTGGAATAGAATCTAAAAGCGCGTCCGTTAAACCTGTGACCGCGTTGGTGGCACCGGGGCCGCTTGTGACCAGAATAACCCCCGTCTTGCCGGTTGATCTGGCATACCCTTCCGCCGCGTGCGCCGCACCTTGTTCATGGCGGCAGAGCACATGTTTGATCTTTTTTTGCTTGAAAAGCGCGTCATAAATAGGGAGCACCGCCCCGCCCGGATAACCGAAAATCGTATCCACGCCTTGTTCCACAAGGGCTTCAATCACGATTTCGGCACCGCTCATTTTTTTGCTGGCGGATGCAATTTTGGGAATATTTTTTCCCTTTACCTTGGGAAGAGTGTTCGTACGGGGCATTTTTTGTGTCCTTGGGTAGAGCCGTTATTCTACCTTATACAATAAGCTAGGGAACAAAATTTTATCAACCATAAATCACGTGAAACGGGCTAAAATATAACTATTTGCATTGCAAGGGGATTTTTTGATAGGTTGCAGGGCATAATGACAAGGGTATTGGGCTAGAAAAACGCATGGATGTTGATCTGTTTTTAACCCCGCGCGGGGAATGCGGTATGTTGTGCTCGGAAGGGTTTGCAGAACTTCCGGCGGGTGCGATTTTTGATGCCGAAACGATGGAAATCACAGTTGAGTTTCCGGGTGATGCGCCCTTTCACATGAACATCACGGTCGAAGATCAATTGCGTGATCGGGTACTGTTGGCGCGCAAACTTTATATGGGGTTCCTTGAAAATGGTCTTATTGCCGATACGTTAGAGGTTCCGCTTTTATATCTCAATGATCCGTATGGCACGGAATTTGGTGGCATGAGCGCACGGCCTCAACGCTCCATGGTGAAGTTTGAGATGTTTATGCGTGAATGTAATGCCGCGCAGCCGCTTCACCGCGAAGATTTAGGTGATGAAAATGCGAGTGGTTCTGTTTTGAAGGGCATGGACCCGAAGCATTTGGAGTTTGTGCCTCAACTGATTCGTCAACGCATGTTGGAAGTGGGCGGACCGGAAATGCAGGCCGGTCCTGCGACACCTGTGATCAGTGCGCCGCATCCAAAAGGACCGGGATTAGGTGGGGGTGCCGGGACAAGCCGCCGTCAAATACAGCCGCGTCGTCGGCCTCCCGAAGATGATGGTGATGATCAGGGGTAACAAATAGAACTTAAACCTAATTATGCGGGGTGTGGTCTTCGGCCTCAATAAAGACGCGCTTGACGATCGGGTAGTGTGATTTAATCGTACGGTCCAATGTGTTGATAATTTTTTCAAGCTCGCCGGTTTTCAAATTATCTTCAAATTCCAGTGAAATATTAGCCAGAATAAATTCAGGTCCCATATGAAGGGTCAGAACTTCGTTGATTTTCTTGACGCCTGTTTGGTCCCGTAAAATATTCCGGATGCCTTCAACGGTTTCAATATTAGCGCGCTCCCCGATGAGGAGCCCTTTGGTTTCATGCGCCAGCCAAATCGCGGTCCCCCCTAAAATGCAACCAATAAATACGGAGGCTACGCCGTCCCACCATAGCAATCCGGTAGCTTGTGCCAAGAATATACCGGCGAATGCGATTATGAGTCCTAACATGGCTGCAGAATCTTCAAATAATACAACAAAGAGGGTAGGGTCTTTACCATGTAATACGGCATCAATACTGCGCTTGTTACCGCGTGCCTTGTTAAATTCTACAATTGCAAAATAAAGAGCGCCACCTTCAAAAATCATGGCGAGCCCTAAAACAATATAATTGATTATGGGGTTTGAAATTTCAGATGGGTGCAAAATGTGATGTACCCCTTCATAGATCGAAATCCCGGCACCCACGGCAAAGATGAGAATGGCAACAATAAAGCTCCAGAAATAAATTTCCTTACCGTGACCAAAGGGGAATTTGTCATCCGCTGGTTTTTTGGCTTGTTTAAGGCCGTAAAGCAGGAGTATTTGATTGCCGGTATCAACAAGGGAATGGACCCCTTCCGATAGCATGGCCGAGCTTCCCGTCATGGCGGCCGCCGTAAATTTTGTCACCGCAATCAGGCCATTTCCGATGAGAGCGGCGAATATAACTTTTTTAGATCCAGAGGCCATTTTATTTTCTTTATTATCTAAGGTTTACGAGTAATAAAAACAAATTCTTGATTTGGTCTGTCAGGCGCATCACGTACATCTTCTATTAAAAAACCGCTTTTTATAAGAGAGGCTTCAATATCTTTATAATTACGAAAACGCAAAGTCGATTCTGATGTCAACGTGGAATTATCAGATTCAAAAACATATGACCATTGGAAACTAACAAGTTCATCTGTTATGTCTGTTATTTCACACCATCCTTCTACGACTCCAATATTTGGAATGTCCAGTTTTGTGTAGGTTTTATCTTTTGTCCAATTAAGCCATGCCTTTTGTTCGGGGTTCCTAACTTCAAAGATAAAATGGCTGTTGGAATGAAGTCTCTTACCAATAGCATTTAAGTTTTCGTACCAATCGTCATCTGTTAGAAAAACTTGCGCAACATTTCCCGTCATGATCGCAAGATCTACTTTAAAGTCTTCGGATGTTGTTATGTCACCGAGAACCCATTTGACCTCATCGGCATATTTTTTTTGTTTTGCTATTTCCAATGATGCTTCAGCAGGGTCTATCCCGATTACGTTCAACCCTTCTTTGCTTAATAAACAGGCGAAGCTTCCTGTTCCACATCCGATATCTAATATAGATTTCGCTCCTTTATCTTTTACAATGGATAAATAGTGAGGAAGATCATGACGTTCGCCGTCAAAAGCATCATAAATTTCTGCAAGCCTCGGATTTGAAAAAATAGCGTCGGGCTTTACAGTCTTTTCTTTTCGCTGTTTGTTGGCTAGCGGCTTTGAGGTCATTTTTATATTATTTTGGGCAGATCAACGGAAGAACTGCGGGCGATGAATTCGGGGTTGAGGAATTTGGGGTCTTTTCCGCGATAGGTGAGCTCATTGCCCTCCATGTCGGTGAGGTGACCTCCTGCGGCCATGAGGACGGCATGTCCGGCGGCGGTATCCCATTCGCAAGTAAGGCCAAAGCGTGGATACATATCGGCTTTGCCTGCAGCTACGGCACAAATTTTCAACGAGCTGCCGCGTTGAATTTGTTTTTTGATTTTGTAATGTGAGAGGAAGTTATCGAGTTTGTCTCCTTTTCCGTGTGACTTGCTAGAGACAATGGTAAGGCCTTCGCTTGGCGCTTCGCGTACCGAAATTTTCTTTTCTTTTCCACTATCTTCCATCCATTTGATGGCCGTATCAGGACCATGAGCGGCATAAAGCTCGCCGTGGACAGGTGCATAGACAACACCAAGGACAGGTATGCCGTGATGGATCAGGGCAATGTTAACGGTGTAATCACCGCTGCCGGAAATAAATTCCTTGGTGCCGTCTAAAGGATCGACGAGCCAGAAATACTCCTCTTTGGTTAAATCCGGGCGGTAACCGCCTGCGGCGGCTTCTTCACCGACGATTAATACTTCTGGTGCGATTTGTTTGAGCGCCTTTTCAATCAGGTCTTCAGCCTTTTGATCGGCGAGCGTGACGGGAGAGCCGTCGCCTTTCACATCCGCCCCCTGATAACCGCCTTCATCAAAAAAGTCGAGCGTGAGTTCTCCTGCTTCAATTGCCACACGGCGGATTTGATTACAAAGCGCGGGGAGGTGGTCCAGAATTTTGCTCTTTTGAGGTTGGCTTTCTTTTGATGTATTAGAGGGCAACGACTCGTCCTTCTTTGTTGGTGTTATTTTGAGTGCTCGATGTTTTAACGCTGGCCTCGATATAATCAACAATTTGTTTGACGCATGTGTCGATATCATTGGCCTGCGTATCAATCACAAGGTCAGGATTCGTTGGTGCTTCGTATGGACTATCTATCCCTGTGAACTCTTTAATCTCGCCCCCCCGCGCTTTTTTATAAAGCCCCTTGGGGTCGCGGGCTTCACAGGTGGCGAGATCGGCCTTGATATGAATTTCGTGGAAGCTTTGCGGGATGGCGGCACGTGCGCGGTCACGGTCGGTTTGGTAAGGAGAGATAAAAGCCGATAGCACAATGATTCCGGCATTGGCCTGTAATGCGGCCACTTCCCCGACACGGCGGATATTTTCGGTTCTATCTTCTGGTGAAAAGCCGAGATCGGCATTGAGACCGTAGCGGATATTATCACCGTCCAGCACATAAACACTCATCCCGCGTTCAAAAATTTCTTTTTCAACCGCGATGGCTAAGGTTGATTTCCCTGATCCTGATAAACCGGTGAACCAAAAGACACCGCCATAATGTCCGGCGCGTTCAGCGCGCATGTCCGGCGTGACAGAATGGGAGACTTTATAAATGTTTTTTGATTTTGGAGAAGAAGATTGACGTTGATCGGGATAGCCTTCCATGCTGATCAGGCCGCCACCCGCAACGTCGTGATCTTCATAAAGGACCACACGGCCCATTTTAAAATTATCATGATAAGCATCAACGGGGAGCATCTCACGGGCGCGAAGGGTGACTTCGGCAACCGCATTTTTGCCGACCCCGCTTGCCTGCTTTTGTTTTTTAAGGTCTTGCGTGTCCACCAGATTATCAATGGACTGGACGGTGACTTTGGTCTCTAACGTACCAAAGCGAGCGGTATAACTATTGCCGATTTTAAGAGGCTTGCCAGAGAGCCAAAAAATATTGGCGCGAAAAACATTGGAAAGCATCGGCAGGTTTTGTGCGTGTGATCCCACATGCCCGCGCTCCACAAATATTTTTTCATCAAGGGTAATCCCAATGGATTGCCCGGCATGGGCCTCAACAATGCTCCCGCTTTCCGGCCAGTTTTCAATCGAGATCACGGTCGCCTTTTCATTGGTGGGGGAGAAAAAGAGCGTGTCTCCTTTGCGTAAAATACCGGTTTCAATACGGCCCACCAAAATACGCTTTTCATCAAAGCGGTAAACATCTTGAACCGGAAAGCGTAAAGGGCGTGCCACAGGTGGATTGGCTACAGCAAACGCATCAAGCGCTTCGGCCATTGTTTTACCCTTATACCAATCCATATTTTCACCGCGCGCCACCATCATGTCGCCTTCGCGCGCGGAGATGGGGATGATATGCGCAGGCGTCAGGCCGATGGATTTCAGGTAATCAACGGATTCCCGCGCCGCTTTTTCAAATTGTTCAGGGTCGTAACCCACCTTATCCATTTTGTTGATGACAACGGCAACTTGTTTGAGGCCCAGAAGATGCAGCATATAGGCATGACGGCGGGTTTGTTCCTGTACCCCTTCCGTGGCATCGACCACCAAAATCGCAGCGTCGGCTTGGGAAGCGCCGGAAATCATATTTTTGAGAAACTCACGGTGACCAGGTGCGTCAATAATAACGTAGTTGCGTAGTTCAGTCGAAAAGAAAATTTGTGTCGTATCAATGGTCACGGCTTGATCGCGCTCCGCCTGAAAAGCATCCAGAACAAAAGACCATTCAAAATCTGATCCGCGCTTGTCACACACTGACTTGATTTCTTCAAGCTTTCCTTCTGGCAAGCTGTCCGTATCATGGAGCAAGCGACCGATGAGAGTTGATTTTCCGTGATCAACATGTCCGACGATCACGACTCCTAGTTGTTGGTTGGTAGATTTATTTGCTTGTTTCATTTTTATTCAATTCCTTGTGTAAACCCAATATCGGCGAGTAGCTTCATTATATCCGTAGGTTTTTGTTGATACGCCAATAAACTGGCCGCCATTCTTCGTTATTACACGCTCAGAGGCAGGATTATTGGGGGAACATGTCAATAATAGTTTTTCTATCCCTATTTGTGCTGCTCTGTCTTTGGTGAGCTTTAGGGCTAATGTTGCAAATCCTTGACCTGACAGTGATGGACGAATGCCGTAACCAATGTGGCCTCCAAAATTTTCAAGCATTTCATTTAACTTATGTCTGAAAGAAACTTCACCAATAAAGATATCATCGGCTGTTAACCATAGGGCCTCATAGGGAACCTTTTGAAATTTTTCGCCTGAGGGTGTTTCGTACTCCCCCGGTGTATTATCATTCAATTCATGTAGGTGTTTTTCAGGATTTCGTTTAATTTCTTGAATCTCTTGAGCTGTTTTAGGTGCCTGAATGCCTCGGACATATCCCTCTTCTAGGGCTTCTACATATGAAGCAAAAGCCTTCATAGATGGATGGGTTAAAGTAATACTGTCTTTGTTAATCTTCATAAGCTTTAAAATTACATGTATCCACTTTGGCGAAGCTTTTCAAAACTGTCTTCGGTTTCTTTGTCCATTGTACGGCCAGAGCGCTCAGAAATATTTGTCTCTTGCAGCTCGGCGATAATTTTTTCAATTGTGTCGGCCTTGCTCTCAACAGGCAGGGTGAGGTTTTTCTCGCCTAATGAACGATAGCGCTTCCCGTCTTTGGCGAAATAAAGATCACAAAGCGGAATATTCTCCCGTTCGCAGTAACGCCAGATATCAATTTCCGTCCAATGTAAAATAGGATGAATACGTACATGACAATCATCGGGGACATCGGTTTTATATTGATCCCAAAATTCCGCCGGTTGGTCCTTAAAATCCCATGAGCCATCAAGTGAGCGCGGAGAAAAGACGCGCTCTTTGGCACGTAATCCTTGCTCATCCCGGCGAATGCCGCAAATGATACCTTTATATTTCTCTTTTTTGAGAAGCGTTTTCAGTCCCTCGGTCTTGCGCATGGCGGCTCGCGTGGCAGGAGGCAACGTCTGATCCATCTCTTCTTCTGGTGGACACATATGGTTGATAACGGGGAGGTCCCAGTCTTTTACCAGCTTGTCACGAAAATCATAGACTTCATCCATTTCCATGCCGGTATCAAGAAGGACAAGCGGAAAAGGTACGCGGCCAAAAAAAGCTTTTTTAACAAGCCACAGCATGGCCGTGGAATCCTTTCCAATCGACCAAAGCATCGCCATGGGATTAATACGGGCATAGGCCTCCCGTAAGATATAAATGGAACGCGCTTCAAGCTGATCAAGTGAATCGGACATTATCTTATGAGACTTGTTTCAATTTTGTTTCGTTCTTTACGGTGATTTCCGGTTTACCGATGGGAACATAGTGGAACCCAAGCTCGCGCATGATTTCCGGCTTATAGATATTGCGCATATCAATCAGGCGTTTGACCTGCATGCTACCCGCAATACGGGACATATCAAGGGCACGGTATTCATTCCACTCCGTGATAATTACAAGCGCGTCGGCGTCTTTGGCTACGTCATAGGGGTCAGATTGCCAGGTGACATCTTTCAAATGTTTGCTTGCTTCTTCCTGCGCTTCGGGATCGTGGGCGGAAATTTTCGCTCCCGCTTCTTGAAGGGCAGGAAGAATAACCAAAGACGGCGCATCGCGCACATCATCGGTATTGGGTTTGAAAGCAACACCTAGCACACCGATTTTCATGTTTTTGACGGAACCGCCGCAAGCGGCGATGACACGTTCGGCCATTTGGTGTTGACGATCTTTATTGGCTTTCACGACAGCTTCGACAATTGTTTGCGGTGTGCCCATTACCTGCCCTGTTTGGGTGAGGGCCAGTGTATCTTTTGGAAAGCATGACCCGCCATAACCGGGGCCGGCATGGAGGAATTTAGAGCCAATACGCCCATCCAGCCCCATCGCACGGGCGACATCCTGTACGTTCGCACCAGCTACCTCACATAGATTTGCAATTTCATTAATGAAGGTAATTTTCGTGGCCAGAAAAGCATTGGAGGCATATTTGATAATCTCCGAGCTTTCGGGTGTGGTGACCACCATCGGTGTCTCATTAATGTAAAGCGGACGGTAGATTTCTTTTAAGACTTCTTTTGCGCGTTCAGAGTCTGTGCCAATAACTACACGGTCAGGGCGCATGAAATCAACAATGGCAGCTCCTTCGCGCAAGAATTCCGGGTTGGAACATACATCAATCACCGCATCCGGTTTTTTATGCTCTGCTACAATTTTTTCTACTTCGCGCGCCGTACCGACAGGAACGGTCGATTTGGTGACTACGACTGTATAGCCTTCGGCGAGTTGCGCGACTTCTTTGGCGGCTTGATGTACGTATGTCAAATCCGCATGCCCGTTATCTTGTCGCGGCGGTGTGCCTACGGCGATGAAAACGGCGTCGGTGTCTTTCATTGCTTGGGTTAAGTCGGTGGTAAAAGAAAGCCGACCGGCGGCAACCTGTTTTTCAACGAGATCTTCAAGACCTGGCTCAAAGATCGGAATTTCACCTTTTTTCAAGCTCTCGATTTTTGAAGCGTCTTTGTCAACGCAAATGACATCAATGCCAAATTCCGCAAAGCAGGTTCCGGAAACCAGCCCCACATATCCTGTTCCAACCATTGCTAAACGCATGATGAATTTTTCCTTTTATTCTTAGGCTTAAAATCAATTAAACACGCCTAAATATCAACGCTTAAGAAGCAAAAAACAAGCTTTTTTAGGGGACCACATTGCCAATGGGCACAAATTTGCCTAGAGTATTGGTCAGGATTTGTCCCTTAACAACATACGATCTAAAAAGGAAGAGATGAGCGATGGCTGGGAAAAAAGCAAAAACGACGAAAAAGACTGCTAAGAAAGCAACAAAGAGCGCTAAAAAAGCAGTAAAAAAGGCGGCAAATACGCCGGTACCAGAAGCGGTTGAAAACCAACCTAAAGGCCCAATGCCTTTATTTTACAAAAACCCTATTCCTTTGGATGCAAAAGCGCATGTGGATTTGGGACTGAAGCAAAGCTTTGGCCTTGGTTTTACCAAAGAGGTTAATGCGGTGCCTATTAATATGATTGAAATGCCGCAAATTTGCCATTTTTACCCAATCGGTTTTTCACCCGACCCGATGGCCACACCGGTGGCGATTGTTGGTCTTCGTGATAACGAAAATCTGTTCGTCAATAACAAGGGGGAATGGGCGGCAGATACTTATATTCCAGCCTATATCCGCCGTTATCCGTTTATTTTTTCAGAAACACCCGATGGTGACCGTTTGGCGCTTTGTATTGAGCTCAATCCCGATGTTATTGAATCAAAAGGGCCGCAACCGTTTTTTGACAAGGAAGATCAGCCTAGCCAATTATCTCAAAACGCACTTGAATTTTGTAAATCTTATCATGCGGCAGCAGAGCAGACGATTGCTTTTGGCAAGGCATTGCATGAAGCCGGTTTACTTGTCGAGCGTCAGGCGGAGATCGTCGTGACAGGTGATAAGAAGATTAATTTTTCGGGTTTTCGGATTATTGATGAGAAAAAACTGGCCGAGCTGGATGATGCGATTTATCTGGATTGGCGCAAAAAAGGGTGGATTCCTTTCCTATATGCGCATTTATTTTCCGGTAGCCAATGGCAAAGATTGACGCAGATGCTAAATCAGCGTATGAAATAGATCATTAAGTAAAACATTAGTGGTGAAACTTCTTAAAAGGGAAGGAAATACGTCATGGCAAAAGTAGGCGCACAGAGGGCAGCCGAGCTGACCGGTAAATCAAAATCAACCATTCAGCGCGCAATGAATAGCGGGAAGCTGTCTTACGAGATGGATACAAATAAACGTCGCATCGTTGATGTGTCGGAGTTAGAGCGTGTTTTTGGTCTGAATAATGCCGCAAATAACAGCGCGGGCGTTTCAAATGGCGCGGCGCAGGCGGAACTTGAAAAGGCCAAGCAGATGTTGGAGATGGAGCGCTTGCAAATGCGCATCAAGGTACTTGAGGACCAATTGGATGTGGCTAACAAGATGGTTGAGGATTTGAAAGATCAGCGCGATAATTGGCAGCGTCAGGCGCAACAGGTTTTACTGACCAGCCAGCATAGTCAAAAGCAGGCCGATGAGTTTCGTGCCGAACTTAAGGCCCGCGAGGAGCAAGCCAAAAAACGCCGTGAGCAGATGATGGAACAGCGTATGAAAAAGCTGCAAGGTCAAAACCAGAATGATCGTGCGGTGAAGAAGGCCGGACACGCAAAAGTCCGTGAAACACAAAAAAATCAAGGCGAATCGGCAACGCAATCAGGCGGTTTTGAATTTAAATCTCTTTGGGCCAAAATTAAGGGCACGCAAACAGATACGAAAGTCGCGTAAAATTTATTAACTTATTGATTTTATAGCAAAAGGCGGACTTTTTTAAGGTTCGTCTTTTTCTTTTTTCTCTTCATTTATGGTAGAATGTTTGTCATGAAATGGTTTTTTGCATGTCTGGCTGTAGCTTTGTTGGCGATGATGCCTGTTTCCGGCGCGCACGCTTTTTATGGTGAGCGCGATAGTATCTATTATATGCAAGATGACGGCGAGTTTTCCGAAGAAGAAATGGATCTCGAAGCAATGTACGTGTATGAACAATGTACGTATAATGCGCTCCAGAAAGTTTACTTTAACTGTGAGTGTATTTCGGGAGCCTTCAGGCAAGAACGTGAGAAGGTTGGACCGTACGTCCCTCTTAGTAAGATCTATAGCGATCTGTTCCGTGATAATGAGCGGGGCTGTGCGAATACTACCGAAATTGCAGGAGATAATTATAAATCCTGTATGGAATACGCTAGAATCGCATGGGCAAGAGAGCGTAACAACGAGGAATATTGTGGCTGTGTTGCCAACAGGGTTGCAAAAGACTTTGCAAAAGAGCCTTATTTAAGAACAAAATATATCGAAAATTTGCGTTTAGAGGCTATGTCTCATTGTAGGCGTACGCCTTTATCCTCTCGCTAATATAATACCGTCCGTCATCCCGTTGGTGCGAGCGAATGCGAGCTTACACGAACGGGATCCATATGTGAGCTTGGCTATAGTTATTCCGATTAAAAGTTCGCTTTCAAAACCGGATCAGCACCTTTTTGGACTGTACGCGCATGGCTTTCGGCTTTTGGCAGAATATGGGTGGCGTAAAATTGTGCGGTTGTAATTTTGTCCTCCAAAAACGCTTCGTCTCCTTGGCCGTAATCAAGCTGTTGTTTGGCGGCAAGTACGCTTTTGGCCATCATGGCTCCTCCGGCGACTAGGGCGAAAGCCTCCAAATAAGGTTTGGCGGAGGCCGCAGGCGCATCGATGTCTTTTGTGCTTTGATCAATCATCCAGTTTGTGGCAGCAGTGAGGTGATCCAGCGCACTATCAAGGGCGTGACGAATATCGAGCACACGCGGATCGGCAATTTGATCAAGGTCATTAAGTAGCCCCCCAATTTCAGACAAGTACGCACGTACAGTACTTCCCTGATCACGAATGGTTTTGCGAAATGCCAGATCAAGGGCTTGAATACCGTTCGTGCCTTCATAAATCGATAAAATGCGGGAATCGCGGAAATGTTGCGCGGCGCCCGTTTCTTCGATAAAACCCATGCCGCCATGCACTTGAATGCCGGTGGAGGTCACATCTATGGCCATGTCTGTTGCGCCTGCCTTGACAATCGGGGTGAGCAGATCAACACGCGCCTGCGCTTCCTTATCACCTTGCGCGGCCAAGTCCAGATTAAGTGCGGCTTCATAGGTCAGCGCGCGCAAGGCCTCGATTTGTGATTTCATGCTGAACAACATGCGCTTGACATCCGGATGTTCAATAATCGCGACCTTTTCTTTTTTATTTGTCAATGTGGTCCCCTGTACGCGTTCTTTGGCGTATGTTAAGGCTTGCTGATAGGCGCGCTCCGCCACGGCAATACCCTGTAGCCCTACGGCAATACGGGCATTATTCATGGTGGTGAACATGTATTTGAGGCCCTCATTTTCTGCGCCAACCAGATAGCCGGTAGCTCCGTCTTTATCACCATATTGCATGGTACAGGTGGGAGAGGCATGGAGCCCCATTTTATGCTCGATCCCTGTCGGTTTAACATCATTTCTCGTTCCGTCTTCTAAAAACTTAGGCACAATGAAGAGCGAAATGCCTTTGACGCCTTCGGGTGCATCCGGTGTACGTGCCAATACAAGGTGGATGATATTATCGGCCAGATCGTGATCACCGTAGGAGATGAATATTTTCTGGCCTGTTATTTTATAGCTGCCATCATCTTGTGGTTCGGCCTTTGTACGTATCTCTGATAGGTCAGAACCAGATTGTGGCTCCGTCAAATTCATCGTACCTGTCCACTCACCGGAGATAAGCTTTTCCAGATATTCATTTTTCTGATCTTCCGACCCGTGAGCTTCAATACCTTCTACCACACTCTGGTTGAGCAAAGGACACAGGCCAAAAGACATACAGGCACTTTGCCACATTTCTTGCAAAGGGAGGGCGACCAGCCAAGGAAGGTTCTGGCCACCATGTTCCGCAGAAAAAGGAACGGCGTTCCAACCGCCATCACGATATTGTACGTACGCTTCTTTAAAACCTTTGGCCGTACGTACACCATCTTTTTCAAGCTTCGCACCTTTTTGATCCGCAGGCTGGTTGAGGGGAGCGATGACGTCACGGGCCAGCTTGGCGGCAGGCTGTAAAATACTATCGACCATTTCAGAGTCAATTTTTCCCAAATCAGGGTGATCGGGGAGCTTATCCAAGCCAATCACATGATCCAGTAGAAATTGCATATCTTCAAGTGGCGGGGTGTAGTCAGACATTAAAAGCTTCCCTTATTTGTTTGTTTTTGATTACTTACCCAATGAAACTAGCACGATTTTTCCAAAACTAAAAACTGGCACGGGGTTTGAAGAGTTAAAGAACAGAAAAAATAGAAAAAACAGATAACTTGACGTCAAAAACCATGCAAAATGCCTTAAAATCATTAGAAAACAATATGTTAGCCTCTCTTGGGGCGCGAGCGCCCAAACATGTGATGAGCGCAATCGAAAAGGCCAGCGCCAAAACAGGGGTAAGTTTTTCCTATTTGGTACAAAAGGCAGGGGCGGAAAGCGGCTTTAATCCGGGCGTAAAGGCCAAAACCAGTAGCGCCACCGGGCTTTTCCAATTTATCGAAAGCACATGGATGGATATGGTGAAAAAGCATGGGAGCAAATATGGCATTGAAAGTTTGGGCACGTCCAAGGCCGATATTTTAGAGATGCGAAAAGACCCTAAGATAGCGTCTTTTATGGCTGCAGAATTTGCGCGTGATAACGCGCAACATTTGGAACGCAATGTAGGCGGTAAAATCGGTGATACGGAGCTTTATTTCGCCCATTTTATGGGGGCTGGCGGGGCGAGCGCCTTTCTCACACAACTCAAGAAAAATCCTTTGAATATTGCGGCAGATTTGTTTCCCAAAGAAGCGCGTGTCAACAGGGCCGTATTTTATGATTCAAAAACGGGTCAACCGCGAACACTGCAAGGCGTTTATGATTTCTTTGATAAAAAATTTGGCATAAAAGGTGGAGATGTTCAGGTAGCGGATGTCCAGCCGCAAAGTATGGCGCATAAGCCAAAGGCAAATGCGATCTATAAGAGCGCTGGGTATCAACATATGCCGCTTGAAAATCCAAGGAGCTTGAGCGTAGAGCAAAACGCATATTATTCGCTCTTTAACAGTTCCAAAACGCTGGAGAGTTTTTTCGGAAGTGAAAAAACCAAAGACACAATGCCCGGATTTTTCTATAGCAATTTATCAAACCCGACATCTGTTATTCTAAGTGTCTTAAAGGAGCTTTAAGATATATCTTGTTTTTCTGCCGCGCGGCCGAGACGTTCATTAATGGCAATGCCTATTCCTTGATCTGGAATATTCATGACCGCAATTGTTTTATGCTCTGGCCTATCCAGATCACGCAACATGGTGAAAAGATTGCGCGCCGCTTCTTCTAAATCCGCATCTTTACTTAAATTCCGGTAAGCACTCTCAGGTAAATCCTTGGCCGATCCGCCGCCTTCAATGCCCATGAATGTGATGGAGCCGAAAGCAAGGAGCGCTTCACCGGGTTTGACATCCACAGCGTTTAAACGCACCGGAATTTTCGGTGCGTAATGTTTTAAAAGCTGTCCGGGAGATTTTGGTTTTTCTTTATTGCCCGTATCTATCATCACATTTCCGGCATAAGGTTCCAAATCCTGCGCCGTAATTGCTCCAGTACGTAAAATAGTTGGCACATCGTCTGATAAATCCAGCACGGTGGATTCTAACCCGATATCACACGCGCCATCTGCCAGAATGAAGGAGATATTATCCCCTAAACTATCTGCCACATGACGCGGGGTCGTGGCACTGGGCTCACCGGAGGCATTGGCGCTGGGTGCGGCAAGGGGAAGGTTTGTTGCCTTGAGCAGCGCACGTGCGGTTTTATGAGCCGGCATACGCAGTGCCAATGTTCCAAGCTCTGCACTGAGCAGTTTGCTAATGCCGGAATTTTCCTTTTGGGGCAGGATAATGGTTAGAGCACCCGGCCAAAATGCATTCATGATTTTGCGCGGAAGCGGTGTGATGTGAACGAAGTTTTCGGCCTGATCAATGTCGGCAATGTGTACGATTAAAGGATTATGGGCGGGGCGGCTCTTGGCCTTAAAAATTTTGGCAACGGCCTCATCATCCAAAGCATTCGCCGCCAGCCCGTAAACCGTTTCGGTGGGAATAGCCACAACCTCTCCGGCCTTTAAAAGATTGGCAGCTTCAGCAATAGCATCAGGTGAGGCGATGACGATACGCGGCAACTTTTAAAATCCTTTAAAAATTTTCGGCAAAGTTTTTATTATAGTCTTTCAGACTTTCATCATCGCCGTAAAAAGCATGTTTGCTCATATCAGGCGAATATTTGGAAGCCTCTGTTGTACGCCCTAAGCTTTCAGCCATGGCCCGAACGTGATGTGGTGCGCCGCCGCAACATGTTCCGATATAAAGTGCGCCAGCCTTTACAGCTTCTTCGGCGAACTCAGCCATTTCGTAGCGTGTCACAGTAAAAGGGTCAAGCGCGACGGGAAAGCTAATTCCCTCAACAGGTAAACGCTCCGGACAGCAGAGCTCCCGATCTCGCATATTACCAAAACTGGGTTGGGTGGGGGTGGTACGGTAAGCGACAGGAAAGCCTGCCACGCGGCCATCGGTGATGTGTGTTGTCACTTCTTTTAAGAGCGGTAACATGGTCTGCGGCCCGAAATGACAATTGAGCCCTACAATATCCGCACCTAAATCTTTGACGCGTTTTAGATCATCAACGAAATAATTTTCACTATCGCGGAAATGTTTGGCTGTACGGTGAAGTACCGTCCCAATGACAAGCGGGACACCCGCCTCTTTTGCGATTTTAACGGCGATTTCAACCTCACTGATGGAATCAAATGTTTCCCCGACGACTAGGTCAACGCCAGCTTCGGCGATCCAACCAATTTGTTCTTCAAAGATTTGATGAATTTGCTTTTGGCTGTCTTTATCATCGGGGTGATAAATATTGGTATTGCAAATATTTCCGGCAATGAGCTTATCCGGAAATTCTTTACCAACCTTATGCGCGATATTAAGGGCTTCACGGTTAAGCGGTTCCAACAAGTCTTCTTTACCGATCAGGCGCATTTTTTCACGGTGGCCGTAATAGGTGAAGGCCAAAAGCACATCCGCGCCACATCTAGCAAATTCGCGGGTAAGCTGTTCAACAACTTCGGGATGTTCCAAGACAACTTCAGGCACAAATCCACCAGCTTGAAGATATCCGCGCCGTTCCATCTCAAAAAGGTAACCACTGGCATGAATAACAGCTTCGCCTGCGTCAATGCGTTCCAGTAATCCGCGTTTTGTCATTTTTTTCTTACCTCTTTTATTATGTTGAGGGGGTATAAAGTACACCGCCGGTTAAGGGTTTTGGTGCGCCCGTTGTTGCCGGTAAAGTAAGCAGCAATCCTAACATACTTCGCACCGCAAGATAAGCAAAACCCTGTGCCTCCAGCGCGTCTCCGTTCCATCCTAAAACTTCAACAGGTTGAACGGGAAGTTCGAGCTCTTCACTTAAACGTTTCATGATATAGCCGTTATGGCGTCCGCCGCCTGTAACATAAAGGGCGCGGGGTTTGTCCGGTAAATGCTGGAGGGAAAGGGAGACGCTTTTTACCGTAAATTCACTTAAAGTGGCCGCAGCATCTTCCAGAGGTAAATTATAGACCTCTTGAATATCCCATGCATCCCGGTCCAGAGATTTGGGCGGTGTCTTGTTGAAATAAGGATAGGAGAGCCACTCATTTAGCATATCTTGGTGAGGCGTTCCGCTGCGCGCTAATTTACCGTCTTCGTCATAAG
>JALEGH010000027.1 GCA_022763065.1 Alphaproteobacteria bacterium | reverse complement strand
CTAACTTATTGTTATTGTTTAAAAAAAGATGCATCTCCGACACAACCAGAATACCAAACTATGGTTGAAAAATTCTTAACATTTTAAGGGTTTAGGGGGAAATACAGGGTTGTTGGTGTACGTTCACTTGCAAAAAGGGCTTTTGGAAATAGCCGAGACGAGGTTATGAACGAAGATTTAGGTGTGGGAACTGGGTTACGGGGCTAAAACCATTTAAATTTTTTAAAAAGAATGACTTGAACCAAAACAATGATGGCTAGTAACCCTGAAAAGATAAAAAATGCGCTGTCGCTATTTGTTCCGGGGATACCACCGACATTAATCCCCAATAATCCTGTTAGAAACCCGAGCGGCAAGAAAATAGCCGCAATAACGGATAATACGTACATGTTTTTGTTCATTTTATCTGCGAGAGCGTTTGCTAGTTCGTCTTTGACAATTTGCGCCCTTTCACGAATTGTATCTAAATCTTCTATATACCGGATAACTCTATCTAACGCCTCTTGCAAGCGACGTTTATGACTTTGATCTAGCCACGATTGCTCCGAGGTGCGTAAGTAAGAAATAACATCTCTTTGAGGAGCTATATATCGACGAAAAATAATAGCCTGTTTTCGGATAGAAGTGATCTCTTGTCTTTCCTTTGTATCTGGTATTTCCATGATACGTTCTTCAATATCATCAAGGTTTTCGTCTAATTCGGAAAAGATAGGTTCCATACGTTCAAATAAACGCGAAGCCAATGCCACAATAAAATCACCGGAATTTTTCGGGCCTTTTCCTTCTATCAAACGGTTTTGGATATCCTTTGTTGCTTTGAGCGGACGGCGTTGAAGCGAAATAATACGGTTTGAGTCAATCCAAAGGCGAATAGAAATCATGTCTTCTGGTTGTGCATTTTCATTCAAATTGACACCGCGCAAAATCATTAATGCGCCCTCATCAAATTCAACGATACGGGGGCGTGTTTCTTCTGCTAAAAGAGCGTCTATTATAATGGTATCAAGATAAGACATCTCGTTTTTGAGCCAGTGACGCGTTTCCGCGTGATTTGCATCAAGGTGAACCCATGCCAATTTGTCGTCTTTTATGGTTTCTGATACGGCTTTTTGCGTAAGGGGCAAGCCTTTACCATCACCTTCAATTGTGCAGGCGTGAATAATCCCTCCATCACTTACCATTATTTTTCACCTTTATCATATCCGGTGTTTTGAGATGTAGATCTCTTTGAGGAAATGGAATTTCAATATTATTTTCATGAAATTTTTGCCAGATAGAGAACATCACTTCACTTTGAGGAATCCACCGTCCTTCTAACACATTGGCCATCCAGAAATGTAGAATAAAATCAACAGAACTGTCACCAAAATTGCGCAAATAACATCTGGGCTCAGGGTCATCGATAGAGCTGGGATGTTCTTTTGCCGCTTCCAAAATCAACTGCTGTGCTTTTTCAATATCTGAATCGTAGGAAACACCAACGGGGATTTCAATACGTCCCTTTGTATTTGTGAGTGTCCAGTTTACAACGCGGTTTGTAATGAGGTCTTCGTTAGGTACTAAAATCTCACGACTATCAAAGGTCTCGATAAGTGTGTAGCGCGCTCGTGCTTTTTTTACTGTACCAAATGTACCATCGGATAGCTCAATCAGGTCATCTTGTTCGACTGATTTTTCCATGAGCAAAATAAGACCACTGATAAAGTTAGATGCAATTTTTTGTAAGCCAAAGCCTAATCCAATACCCAAAGCGCCGCTAAAAATAGTTAGGGTTGTCAGGTCAATACCCACGATATCAAGGGCAAACAGGCCCGCAATGATATAGATACCAATATGAATGATTTTTAATATGAGTGCGCGGTTGGCCGCTCTCATTTTTTTGAGCTTACTAATTCTCTTTTCTGAAAAGTCAGAAATAATAGCCGCTGTCCAAAAAACCAAGACAACAACAAGAATAGATTTTAATGCTTTATACGCACTGATCTCAAAATTACCTACCTTGAAGGTCAGGTCTTGTGTATCTAAATGTTGCTGAACAACTTCGAAATGTCCCGTAGCCCCTAGCCCGAATAGAGCCAGTAAGGTTAGAAAGATCAGCCATTTGGCATAAATGCCTTTAGGTTTGATGATGTTAAGCCAGATATTTGTCATGACATGAATGTATCGCTTTTTTTTACTGATCGAAACAAGATATTTGGGGCTGCCGGAAAAAAGAAAAATGATGGCGTGCGCGGTCAAGGGGGGGGGCTTTAAAAACATGTCCAGCCATATGAAAAATAAATCGGTTGACTCTCAATATGTGTGCAGTATAGCTTTCGTCCTGAGTAGCATGTCGTCAAACTGAGTAGGAGAAAAATATCATGTCCAACAAAAGCCCTTCGATGAGAGAAGAAGAACGTACAGCGTTAGAACTTGGGAGCGTCGGTTTTGAAGGCGACTTTGCTAATGGTAATGCGCATTTGGGTTGGAAAGATTTACGGCGTATTTCCGAGATGCCAGGTCTTACACAAGAAGAAGAGAGCTTTCTCAATAATGAAGTCAACCAACTTTGCGCCATGATGGATGATTGGGCGCTTTGGAATAGTCCAGATAAAATGATTTCCAAAGACATTATCGATTTTATGAAGGAAAAAGGATTTTTTGGTCTTGGTATCCCAAAAGAGTATGGTGGAAAGGAATTCTCTGAACAAGCGCATGCCGCCATTGTACAAAAGTTATCGAGCCGAAGCTTTGCTGCTGCAATACCTGTGATGGTGATTAACTCTCTGGGGCCTGGCAAGCTGGTTTTAGAATATGGAACGCAGCAGCAAAGAGATGAAATTTTACCTCAAATTGCTTCCGGTCACTATGTTACTTGTTTTGGTGCGACAGAGCCCGGCGCAGGATCGGACCTTTTTGGAGGAATGAGTACGACCGGTATTGTCAAAAAAGATAATGATGGTGAAATTTATATTCATATTGAGGAAGTTGATAAGCGTTATATTACATTAGCTCCCATAGCGAACTTATTGGGTTTGGCCTATATCCTGAAAGACCCGGATAACTTTTTGGGTCGCGATACAGAAAATATTGGTATGACTTTTTCTCTTGTTCCACGTGATACGGGAGGTCTTATTGCGAACAAAAGGCTTTTACCGAATGATGTACCGTTTCCAAATGGTGTTATACAAGGAAATATTCGATTACCTGCGGACAGCATTATTGGCGGTGTCGAGAGTGCAGGACAACACCAAAAATATTTACAAGAATGTTTGGCGATTGGACGTGGTATTACATTACCAAACGGCGCGGCGGCGGCATTAAAAAAGGCAGTACGCACGACAGGGGCTTTTATTGGTACGCGTGTCCAGTTTGGGCGTACGTTAAAGGACATGGAAGGATTGCATGCGCCATTGGCGAAAATGGCAGGCTTTGCTTATTTATCTAACGCGGTTTGTGCTGTTAGTGCGAAAACGGTTGATGATGGTGGTATGCCGTCTGTCTCTGCGGGTATCGCAAAACAGCATATGGTTAAAATGATGGAAGAAGGCCTTAATGATGCCGTGCGCATTTTTTGTGGAAAAGGCGTTATGAGTGGCCCTTCAAACCCGATTAATCGTGATCAGCGTGCTATAGCCGTGGCGAACGCAGTTGAGGGGGCGTATTATCTCAATGAGTGGGTAATAGGTTTGCAAGGTTTGATGCGTACCCACAAGCATGCGCGCCATGTAGCGAGTGCGGTGCAAGAAGGTAATTTGAAGAAGATTCTTCGCCACGCGTTCCCTATGGTTGGAAATACGATCTTGAACTACGGCAAAACGATGTTACCCAGCTATTTTCACTCTAGCGCTAATCATCAAGACGTTGATCCGAAAACAAAGCGTTTTTATCGTCATATTAATCGCCTGGGTAAGGCATATAATATGGCCGCCAGCCTTTCTGTTATGCACCATCAGAAAAAACTAATGGGGCGTGGTAATGCGCTGAAGCGTCTTGGTGATGTGATGAGTTATACATATATGGCGGCTTGTGCTTTGAGTGAATTTGAGGCAAAGGGGCGTCCCGAAGAAGAGCGTGACCTTCTGGAATGGTCGGTTCGTTATTGTCTTCATAAGTCAGAAGAAGCTTTTGATGATTTCTTAAAAAATTACCCAAGTAGAAAAGTCTCATATCAAACAAAAGACGGCGTGACAGAAAAAGTAAGCAAAAAAAGCCGTTTGATAAGTGGTTTTATGCGTGCTGCGATTGATCCATTTAGTTCTGAAGATTGGAAACCAGATGATTTTCTGGAACACCGTATTGCCGCTTCTATTACGCGTCCCGGGAAAGTTCGTGATACATTAACGCAGGGTATTTATATTCCTAACGACCCTAATACAGAAGTCATCGCAGCTTTTGATGAGGCATTGGAAAAATGGACACAGGCACACGAAATTTTGGCCCAAGCCAAACGTCAAAAGCGTGAATTAACAGATGAAGAACAGGCTATTATTAAAGAAGCCAAGTCAGTACAAGCAAAAGTGGTTGCTGTCGATGAGTTCGAAATGGACGGTGTTACGCTATCACGTTCTGCTTTAAAGCATAGTTAATACCTTTTTGCTTTTCATATAGAATTTAGCTTTAGTTAAGATGAATAAGTTACAATCGTATGTGGGGTAATGTCGGGGGGCTCTGTTTTAACTAATGTTATCTAGTTTTGAATCAGGATTGTGGGAAATGCTTGCTTGGGTAGCTATAGCTGCCTTTATTATCTTTTCCATTGTTGTTTATCAAAAGAAAAAAAAGGAAAGGCTTCTTGCTGAAAAAGAGTTGGAGAAGCAACGTAAAAAACGTTCCCAATACGTTAAACAGCAAAAACTGAAACAAGAGAAAAAAATAGAGGCAGCAAGGGAAAAACTAGCTAACAACGAACAAAAAAAAGCTGAAAAATTTGAACGCGCTAAAGAAGAAATGGCAAAAAAAGCAACAGTTGTTTGGAACGGGCGCATTGAACATGCAAAAGAGAAAGAGCTTTTCTTTAAAAAAATTATTGATCAAACCGACCAAATGCCTATACGGACTGCTGCGGGGCAAGTCGCGTTTGAATGGAATGAAGCATCAAGAATTGCAAATTGGACCTTAGAGCAAGTTACCATGTTCGTGCAACGGCCTAGTGTCACGACAAAAGCGCGTGAAGAGGCACAAGAGGCCATCATAGAGGCCATGCGAATTAAAGAAAGTGGTATAAACTGGACAAAAGAAAAAGGTGAAGAGTTAGCCGATAAAAAGGAAAAAGCACGTCAGGAAGCGCAAATTGAAGCAAAACGCTTAGAGGCGATTAAAGATGAAATAGAGAATGCTAATTTAAAATGGAAAGCTGCTGAAAGGCGTGCTTCTCGATGGCAAAACGAATTGCAGAAAATTAGCAAAACGAGAATGTAAGCTACATGATATTGTTATAAGTCTCTTTAGATTAAGCGCAAAGAACCTTAGAGAATAGTTTGAAAAGATCAAATGGCGGTGTGCGTAGTCAACGCTTAACTATTGCCCTTTAACAATTGAACACAAATATTTCCCAATTTGCTTAATGTCTAATATGTCTGCCATCTGAAGAGTAGCAATTAGTATAACCATGGTAAGTACAATCATAATCCAGCCCAAAAAAGTACTTACATTAGAATTTCTATCCATATTTTCTATATGTCGGATAGATATTTCTGCTTTGGCACCAGCTTGCCCATCTTGATTAGCGTCAACAGCTAACCATGCGAGTTCATCAAGAGGCTTATTTTTAAAAGCTCTGGTATTGTTATTTGGCCATTCTTTATTTATATCAGACATTTCAATATTTATGTAAAAATGGTGGAGGGAGTTGGATTCGAACCAACGTACGCTTGCGCGGGCGGAGTTACAGTCCGCTGCCTTTAACCACTCGACCATCCCTCCATCCAAGTAAGAATGCATTGGTTAATTGCAGTGCTTAAAAAAGAGAATTTTACCTCTGATGTCAAGTGATGTATGACATATAGGTCATGAAAAAACGTCAAAAAACACCTCATAATCGTCAAAAGCAGCGTTCCCATAAGGTAAGGCGGGACGAAGGTCGGGACAAAGATAAGGCGCAGAAGGTAAAAATCGACCTATTTGGCCATCATGCAGTGGTGGAGGCGTGGCTTAATCCTGCGCGGCATATTCATGTGCTCTATTTAACCGATAAGGCGGCGGAAGGATTTGAAGATATTGTGCGCACTGCGCAAAAGAAGGGCCTTAAGCGACCGGAACCAATCATTATTGATCGTAGCGTTTTAGATCACTCTACCCCTATGGGAAGCGTGCATCAGGGAATAGGCCTCAATGTACAGGCGCTGGAGCCTACTGATATCCATGATCTTATCCGGGCGGGTGAGGTGGAAGGCAAAAGCCTGCTTGTCATGTTGGACCAAGTGACCGACCCTCATAATGTAGGGGCAATCTTGCGCTCTGCGTGTGTGTTTGGGGCTACGGGCCTGATTATGCAGAAAAAACATGCGCCGGAGCTTACAGGGGTGCTGGCCAAGACCGCTTGCGGTGGGGTGGAGCATGTGCCCGTGGCCTATGAGACCAATTTGACACGTAGTCTTGAAACCCTGCAAGAGGCGGGTTATATGGCCATTGGCCTTGATGAGCGCGGAGAGCAGGAGATAGGAGAACTAGAGCGTTTTGACAAGGTGGTAATTGTGTTGGGTGCAGAGGGGCCGGGTTTACGCAGATTAGTGCGGGAGCAATGCGATATTCTCACACGTCTTCCGACAAATGGCCCGATTTCCAGTTTGAATGTCTCTAACGCCGCCGCTGTAGCGCTTTATGCGCTTAAAAATTAAGGTTTTGGCGTGCCAAAATCGTAGGAAAGGCCTGCGTAGCCTTCTTCTAAGCTCAGTCGATCTTCTTTGACCAGGATACAGGTTGTGTCCTTGCCGCTGGCTAATCTTTTACCGGGAATGGTAATTTCATACATGCCATCGTCAAGTCCGGTAAAAAAGCGTCCCTTTTTGATGAGTTTGATATCAAAACCGCGCTCAATTTGTCCGTCAGGTTTTTCTGTGTCTTGATAGGCTTTGTTGCTATCATTACGACATCCTGTTATTCCGATCGCCGTTCCGCCAACAATAGTTGCAACGACCGCTCCTTTAAAATATTTATTTAACGCCATGATATTCTCCGTATCTGTTTTGTAAATAGAATATGACTATAAAGGGTATAAGTTATATGTCAATAAAATCTTCTTTTGCGCTTGAAGGGCATTTTAGTCTAAAAACAAGGCATGACAGATCAAGACAAAGATGAACTCTACCTTATTGATGCTTCCGGTTATATTTTTAGGGCCTATTACGCGATGGCCTATCGCGGCGGAAGCAGCCTGACCAATCCGGAAGGTGTTCCAATTGGGGCAGTTTATGGTTTTACTAATATATTGCTCAAACTCTTGAAGGCGCACCCGCACGCGATGATTGCAGTGATTTTTGATGCCGCGCGCGAAAATTTCAGGAATGAGATTTATCCTGAGTACAAGGCCAATCGCGATGAAACGCCCGAAGACCTCATTCCACAATTTCCTTTGGTGCGCGAGGCGACCGAAGCCTTTGGTTTTACGCCGGTGCAGTTGGAAGGATATGAGGCTGATGACCTGATTGCGACTTACGCGGTGCAGGCGGCGGAAAAGGGGTTGAAGGTCAAGATTGTCTCCTCGGATAAGGACCTCATGCAGCTCGTCAATGATAATGTTGTCATGCTGGACCCGATGAAGGACAAAATTATTGATACGGATGGCGTGGTCGAAAAATTTGGTGTCACGCCGGATAAGGTCGTAGATGTGCAATCGCTGGCAGGAGATTCAACAGATAATGTGCCGGGCGTACCGGGTATTGGAGTTAAAACTGCGGCGACACTGATTAATGAATATGGCTCGCTTGAGGAGTTGTTGGAGCGGACAGACGAAATCAAGCAGCCCAAACGTCGTGAGGTCTTAAAAGACAATGCCGATATGGCCCGTATTTCACAAAAGCTTGTGCGTTTGACTACTGATGCGCCGGTGCCGGTGCCTTTGGAAGCTTTTACAAAGCATGATCCCGATTTACCAAATTTGGCGGCATTTGCGAAGAAGCAGGGGTTTAAATCTCTTTTAGCGCGTTTGGGAGAAGAGGTAGTTAATGAGAACCAAGAAGATCAGGATGGTGGGCAAAAAAATGAATTTCCACCGATTAGGGATAACCAATATACGCTGATTAATGATGTGGAAGTGCTCAAAGGATGGATAGAAGAAGCGCGTAAGGTTGGTGTATTGGCGATTGATACGGAGACAACAAATTTAACGCCGATGAAGGCAAATCTTGTGGGGATTTGTATCGCTTCTACGCCTGGGAACTCTGCCTATATTCCTTTGGGGCATGTGGCAGCGCAGGCTGACCTATTGGGTGATGGCGGAGGAGAAGATGTGCCGCAAATTGATATGGGTGAAGCGCTTCAAATTTTAAAGCCTGTTTTAGAAGACCTAAGCGTTTTGAAAATTGGACAGAACATTAAATATGATTGGCAGATACTGGCGTGTCACGGCATTCACATGAGCCCTTGTGATGATACAATGCTGCTATCTTATGTTTTGGATGGCACGAGCCATTCAAACTCCATGGATGGTTTGTCAGAGCTGTTTTTAGATCACAAGCCGATTAAATATGAAGAGGTGGCCGGTAAGGGAAAATCACAAGTCACTTTTGATCAGGTGGATATTAATAAGGCGTTGGATTACGCCGCGGAAGACGCGGATATTACGCTCAGACTTCATCACATGTTAAAGCCAAGATTGGCGCAGGAAAAAATGGTGAGCGTGTATGAAGATATAGAACGTCCACTTATTCCTGTGATTGCCGGGATGGAAATGCACGGTATTAAGGTGGACCCGGTACGGCTTAAAAATTTGAGTAAAGAGTTTAAGAGTCAGATTCAAGAGCTCGAAAAAGAAATTTATAAAGAAGCCGGAACGGAATTTAATATTGGCTCTCCTAAGCAGATAGGTGAAATTTTATTTAATCAGATGGGGCTTGAAGGTGGCAAGAAAACAAAAACGGGGCAATGGTCAACGGATGTTTCTACGCTCGAAAAGCTTTCGCATCAGGGGCATGACATTGTTACGAAAATTTTGGATTGGCGCGGACTATCAAAGCTTAAATCGACCTATAGTGATGCGTTGCAAGAAGAAATTAACCCTGAAACAGGCCGGGTGCATACGTCTTTTTCTATGGCGGGGACCTCTACGGGGCGCTTGGCCTCCAGTGATCCGAACTTGCAAAATATTCCCATACGCACCGAAGATGGTCGTAAAATCCGTGAAGCTTTTGTCGCGGAAGAGGGGCATGTTTTGCTTTCTGTTGATTACTCCCAAGTGGAATTACGCTTGGCGGCGGAGATGGCTGATGTAAAAGCGCTAAAACAAGCGTTTAAAGACGAGGTCGATATTCATGCACTGACCGCTTCTCAAGTTTTTGGTGTGCCGCTTGATCAAGTTGACGGTGATCTCCGTCGTCAGGCCAAGGCGGTGAATTTCGGAATTATTTACGGTATTTCCGGTTGGGGACTGGCTAAACAGCTCGATTGTGAACCGGGGGAGGCGCATGCTTTCATCCGCAAATATTTAGATACGTTTCATGAAATTGAAACCTTTATGGAAGAGCAAAAAGAATTTGCGCGGGAATATGGTTATGTTGAAACGCTCTTTGGTCGTAAGTGTTATACACCCAATATTAATGCGAAGATGCAAAATGTCCGCATGGGTGCAGAACGGGCCGCGATTAATGCACCTTTGCAAGGAACGGCGGCAGATATTTTGAAAAAAGCGATGATCAAAATGCCTGTGGAGCTGGTGAATGCCAATCTATCGGCCAAGATGCTTTTACAGGTACATGATGAATTAATTTTTGAAGTGCCTCAAAGTGAGTTAGAGGAAACCTCCACTCTCGTGCGCAAGATCATGGAAAATGTGGTTTCTCTCGATGTGCCTTTGATCGCCGAAGCAGGACACGGACATAGCTGGGCGGAAGCGCATTAAAGCTTAATTTACTTCATTCTATAATTTCCGGCAGCAACAATTTTACCATCTCTTCGATTTTGCGCGATGATGGTGAAGCCTGCGTGGGTTGAGCTTAGAAGCGGATAAACTGCACGGCTGATTTGGCTTCCGCCCCAGCTTCCCAATGGCATGATTTTATCAATCACTTGATAATAGGTAGAGCTCCGGCCACGCTTTGTGATTTTGAGCGGTCTTTTATAGGAGATTAAAAGAATATCTGCTTGTTCATAAAAATCACGCTCAGGAATAGAAAAATTAAAAACGCCGGAATTTTGTGGTTTGATTGAAATCAAAGAGAGTTTTTCCGATTTTCCTTTTATCATCTTTGCCGCAACATCTTGCATGTCATATCCTATGGCGCTCATATGACCGTTTACCATCATTTGCGGAGTGAAGTGGCTTTTACGTTTTATTTGTTCGATATATTTTGTTTGCCGATCGGTACAAAAAGATTTGGCGAGCGTGTCCCCGCGCACATTGAAATAGTCAACATGACAGGCCAGTGCGATTGTTGATTTTGAGCGCGCCAGTTTTCCCAGATACTCATCCGCAGGCGGGCAGGCCGGGCATCCTTGTGAGGTGAAAAGCTCCACCACAACAGGAGATGAATTATTTAGATCTTTCTGAGCCTGAGCGCCAGAAACGAACGCGGCGAATATCAGTAAAAATACGAATATTATATTTTTCATGCGCGCCACAATATAGTAAGCTCCCGCGCATGACCACTACTTTTGTTTCATCCTCAGACCATAATTATTTTCCGATGCTTCTGGAATGGGTGTATTCTATTCGGCGATTTGAGCAATCAAAGGAGATGGATATTTGTATCCTTAATGCCGGATTAAAGCCTGAACAAGTTCTAAAGTTAGAGGAGCAAGGTTGTCTGGTTAAAAAAGCGGATTGGCCTTGTGAGCTTCCGGCGCATAAAATTCGCGGGAAAGAATATCTCAAATCCTGCGTGTGCCGCCCTTATATTCCGGATTATTTTCCGGGCTATGAAACTTACTTTTGGATGGATGCGGATACATGGGTTCAAAAATGGAACGCGGTGGAGATGTTTTTGGCAGGCGCGCAGAAAGGAGCGATTACTCTTACTGCACAATCAGATCGGGCTTATCCACGTCAAATTCGCCTTAAATGGTTGGGTTATATGCCTGTAAAATTACGAGGGTTTTATTTTAGCAACGCCAAACAGGCTTTTGGTTTTAAAAAAGCCAAGGAGCTTTATCCGTATCACGTTTTGCTCGCCGGTGCTTTTGCTCTGCGCGGTGATGCACCACATTGGAAGCGTTGGCAGGAACTCATGTTGCAAGCGCTTGAGAGAGGTAAAGTTTTTACAGCTGAACAGCTCAGTCTTGGTGTGCTGTGTTACCTTGAAGGTTATAAGCGCGAGGTGCTGCCTGCTTATACTCATTGGTTGTGCGAGTTTAAACCGCTTTGGAATGAAGATAAAAAGCTGTTTGTCGAGCCGTCATTGCCTCACGCGGAACTTGGTGTCCTCCATATATCCGGTTGGGATGATATGCGTGTGAACCGTTCTGTCTTCACTGATTTTGAAACGACGGGTGGAAAGAGCATAGAGCTATCTTATCGTTACCCGTATTTTGACGGAGAGTCTGCGTGATGAGCATTCCGGTCTATGTCATAAGTTTGAAGGGAAGCGATGACCGGCGCGCGCGGATCGAACGTGAGTTTGAGGCAATTGGTCTGGAGTTTGAATTTTTCGATGCGGTGGATGGACGCGGGTTTGATGTGCCAAATCACCCAGAATATGACGCTGCACGCCGTCGTCGTTATTTTGGCAAGGATTTGACAGGTGGGGAATTGGGTTGCACCTTATCGCACAAGCATCTTTACCAAAAAATGGTCGATGAGGGGATAGAACGCGCTCTTCTTTTCGAAGATGATGTGATTTTACGTGAAGGGTTTTTGGCGGTGCTTAAAAGCCTTGAAAATTGTCCCGTGCCATATGATATGATCCGGTTTTTGGGAAGTCCAAAACTGGAACGCCTTAAAATGCGCCCTGTTGGCCTGTTGGATGATAAGCATTGGCTGACCCGTCATTCCGGCATGCCGGGTGGAACGCATGCCAGCCTCATGACTCTTGGTGGTGCTCAAAAAGTCTTGCCTCATATGCAGCGCAATGTTTTTCCTGTTGATGCGTTGATGGGACGGAGCTGGGAAACAGGTCTAGACTGGTATACGGTACGTCCTGGTTTGGCGGCGCAGGATTTGTCTTTTGAATCTGATATTGAAGGGGAACGCCTTCAAAAATCGCTGGATGTTGAAGGATGCTCGAAAATCCTTTACCCCTTCACGCGGGCATGGTTTAAATTCAGCGAAACAATTGGTAAGAAATATTGGTATTTCAAAACTTGGTTTAAAGACAAAAACTATATAACGAGGTAAATAATTATGGCCGATCCTGCAGATTACTCAAAAGATTTTCCTGTATCGTGGGAAGAACTTCATCGCAATGCCAAAGCGCTGGCTTGGAAACTTTTGGGCAAAGGTCCGCTCGAAAATGGTGCATGGAAAGGTATTATTGCGATCACCCGTGGCGGGATGGTGCCTGCTTGCATTATTGCACGAGAACTTGAGGTTTTACTTGTCGAGACATTTTGTATCTCCAGCTATGATGTCAAAGAACAATCAGAGACCAAAGTGCTCAAAACACCTGACATGGTCGAAAATGATGGTGAGGGCTGGCTTATTATTGATGATCTGGTAGATAGCGGCAAAACCTTTGAGCTGGCGCGCGGAGCTTACCCGAAGGCGCATTATGCCTGTATTTACACCAAGCCCAAGGGTGAAAAACAAACAGACACCTATATTATGGCGCTCTCGCAAGATACTTGGGTGCATTTCCCGTGGGATCTGGAAAATCAGTATGCGACGCCTTTGGCCAGAAAATAGCACAAAATTTACGTATAACCATTCCAAATAAGAATGATATATTCATTTGGAATGGTACGTGAGCGACCGCGAGCGCGGCGCAAATGCGCCGGAAGCATCCCCGGCGATTGAGGGGGCCAATTGAAAATGGAACATTTTTAATTGGAATGACTATATTTTTATATAATAAAGCTTGATTTTTAGGCTGCTATAGCGCTATAAAGCCCGTTCACAAGTTATGTTCTGGCGAATTGGCATGCCTCGAGCATATGAAATAACCCTTTTATATATTATGAAGGAGATGGAAAATGCCGAAAATGAAGACGAAAAGCTCTGCTAAAAAGCGCTTTAAAGTGACCAAAAAAGGCAAGGTCAAAGCAGGATCAGCCTTTACTTCACACATGATGATGAACAAGCCAAATTCGATGAAGCGTAAAAGCCGTCGTACGATGGTGTTAAGTGATGCCGATGCGCGTATTGTTCTTCGTAATTTCTTGCCTTATGGCCGTAAGAAAGCAAAGAAGGCCCGTAAAACGACAAGTGAAGGAGCAAGCTAATGGCACGAGTTACAGGTGGTAAGGCGTCACACGCCCGTCATAAAAAAGTTATCAAAAAGGCCAAAGGTTATTATGGCCGCCGGAAAAACTGTTACCGCACGGCGGTGCAGGCTGTTGAGAAGGCCGGTCAATACGCCTATATTGGTCGTAAGCAAAAGAAGCGTAATTTTCGCGCTCTATGGATTCAACGCATTAACGCGGCAGCCCGCTTAAATGGCATGACTTATTCGAAGTTCATGAACGGTATTAAGCTGGCTGGGATTGAGCTTGATAGAAAAGTTTTAGCCGATATTGCTGCGCGCGATGAGGCGGCCTTTGCCGCGATTGCCAAACAGGCACAAACAGCCTTAGATAAAGCAGCTTAATTTACGCTTTATAAACGCAAATTTTAAAAACCCGGGGTTTGAAACTCCGGGTTTTTTATTGCTCTGTAAGTTATTCCTTTTCAGAAATATAAAGCGTGCAATCGCTTCCAGCTGCAATGGCGGCGATATAGGCGCTTCCGCTTCCTTTGCCTGCGCCCCCTGAAATGGCTATATCGTAATAGACTCCGGCAGGGAAATAGTGAGAGCTGCTTGTGGCGCTCACAGTGTTATCACCGCATTCGATAAAAACCGCGTCTGTTGCGTATAAGCTGATCACTTTTGTCTCATCACTGAACGCTGTACTATTACGCGCAGATGTTGCGGTGACGTTGATGGTGTGTGCTGCCCCATCACGTAGGCGAAGGGCCGGTATTGTATTATTATCTGCATCTTTTGGTAGTAAAGTTGTCATGTCTGTTTTCTCCTTTATTGATCAATAGTTGGATAATCAAAAACCCATAAAAAAATCCCCGTGAAAATCACGGGGAGTCTTAATGAAGACCGTATTCAAGACGGTTTTGGGGTGTTGATGCCCTTATAATGTTCTATTTTTGTTCTTTTGTCAACAGCAAATAGAAGATGGGCCCTATTTGCTATAATATCCTGCGCGGGCACAACATAGCATGATAGTGACAATGCTTAAAAATTCTATGCTTTTGATTAGGGTATTTTGAATAAAATTTGTATCAAGCACGATAAGAAGGACAAGAAAAAAGATCCCTAACAAGGCGGGTATTTTGCCCCGTTCTTTATTTTTGAGATGTATGAGCAACATGAATGTAACGGGTAATGTCAGGGCATAGAGAAAAGCTGTTCCCACAAAGCCGCTTTGAATAAAGCGTATCACAAAGGACGTTCCCGAAGCAGAAAGGAAGTCCGGATGAAGCAGACCGATCAATTCATGGGAGTACTAACCTATGCCTTTGAGCAGTTCTATATCAAGACCTACCACTTTATCGGCGGTAGGAGAAAAAGACAGAGCACTCACAAACCCAATAAGAAGAAAGGGCGTTACAAGTTTTAGAAAAATATGTGTAAGCTGACGGCTATGGACAAATGAAACGGCGCTCGCACCGGCCATGAGTAAAATAATAACCTGAATAAAGCTCATCATGAAATTTTGTAAATGGAATAGAGAGGGAGTGTTTGCGCTAAAAAATAAATCTTGTTGTGACCATAGAGTGCTTAGAGATGAAAAATGATTAGGAGAGAGACTACAATAGACGTTCCATGTTAGGTAAGAAAAGGTCAAAAAAATGATGAAAATCATATCAGTTTTGGCAAAGCGCCTTTTGATCAGTTGGCGTGTGGCATCTTCTTGTGCAGAAAATCTGTAAAGCAAGCGCAGAGGCAGGGATAAAATGCCAGATTGCCCCTGACTGCGCTTGGGTGTGGCCGAAGAAGTAGCAGTAAGCGGGATAAAGCGATGCAGGCCAAACAATCCCCATAAAATTCCGACCCCTCCTATCAGAAGATGTGAAGACGCCACCGATATAGATAATGCGGGGATACTAACGACCAAAAGCAGTATGTAGAATATAAAGCTTTTTATTTCAAAAGAAGAAGCGGTGCCTTGCGAGACATTAAAGCGGGACATTTATTACGGTAAAACCGTTGAAGCAGGGGAAAGACGAAAAGATAAAGAAACCATATTTTGCTTTAAGTCTTTAGGAGCTGTATGTGGCAAATCCTCCAGCATTTGAGCTATTTCCTGCGTATATTCGGCTTGGTGTGTTTGATACATCCGGGAATAAACAGAAGATAAAGCCTGCCAGATTTCAGCGTTATAAGGTTGGTATTGCGCCGCCAATGTTAGAGCTTGAAGCGTTTGGTTCAGGTAAGCCTCCGGGTTGTCTGCACGGTGGTATGTTTGCTCTAGAGAGCTATGCGCTAGAGCGAGATATTGATGCGCTAACTCCTCGGATGGTTTGAGAAGCATTAGAGTCGATCCTAACAGGAGGCTCGCTCCTGCCACAATAATAATAAGATAAGTTGTCAAACTTTTGATCATAAAATCCCTAATCGGTATAGTGCTTCTTATAACGGCTATAATAATAAACGGCGTCACCGTAACCGTATTTTGAATGTCGCTTGATATCGACATTCGTTAGCACCAAGGATAAACGCTCATAACCGAAATCCGCAAACTGTTTTACACCGGCATTCACAACTTCTCTGGGTGTTCTATCCCACGATACGGCAAATAAAGTTTGGTCCGATAAGGATGCAAGCAGTCTTGCATCCGATACGGCCAGACTGGCGGGTGTGTCCAATATGACGAGATCATAGCGCTCCCGACTGGCTATAATCAGGTTTTTCATACGTTCTTTGCTGATGAGGTCCAGTGCATTGCTTGGCACCGCGCGGGCGAAAAGAACATCTGCACCTGAAGCTTTATCTTTATAGACTACTTGTTCTAAAGGAGATTTTCCTGTCAAGAATTCAACAATTGTGCCGTCCGGTTTTTTGCCAAAAGCCTCGTGTAAACGGGGACGGCGTAAGTCACAATCAATGATTAAAACTTTTTCGCCTGAACGCGCGCTCGTCCGCCCGAGCCATGAAGACAGGGTTGTTTTACCCTCATCGGGTAGGGAGGAGGTGATGGTCACAATTTTAGTTTTTTGATCCGGTGCTTTTGAGCGCAAATTAAGCGTCATACGTAAGGTCCGTACAGCCTCGGCGACATTGGAAGACGGTTTGCTTAGAATAAAATCGGCAACAGGGTGTTTGCGCCGTAATTTTTTGGCGCGCGGAATAACGCCAAAACAGGGATAGCCGGTTTCTTTTTCAATCTGGCTAGAAGTTCTATAGGCGTTATCGAGCTTTTCAAGCAACATGGCAAGCGCAATGCCCAAAAAGAAAGAGGCAATGGCCGATAAGCTCAAGAAAAGCGGCTTATTAGGATAAGAAGCATGACGCGGCGTGGTGGCATAGGAGATCACCCGCGCATCAGGCTCTTCAAGCTTTTCCCGCTCATCCGCCTTTTTATAGGTTTTTAGGAATGTATCAAAAATAATCTGGTTGGATTCGGATTCGCGGCGTAGCTCACGCAGCTCGATATTGGCCTGATTTTCAGTCAGGCGCGTTTGTTCGACATTATTGATGGATTTTTCCAGCTCACCCACACGGGCATTGGCAACTTTGAGCTCCCCTTTTAATTTCTCGACCACATTTTCCAATTCTTGCGATATTTTCTTACGGGTGTCTTTGAGCTCCGATCTTGCATTGATCATGGTGGGGTGCTTGTCGCCATAGCGCGCCGACATTTCGGCAATCTGGTTTAGAATATCGGCTTCTTTGATTTTCAAGTTTTGGATAATGCGGGAATTGCTGGCTTCTGATGTACTGGCAATGGAGCCCGGATTTTCAATCCAATCACGCACCTGATCCAGTCGCGCTTGAGCTTCGGCCTTTTTTGATTGGGCAATGACAAGCTGGGAGTTGAGCTCAGATAGTTGTTGTACGGTCACTTCAGTTCGTGCGCCGCTTACAAGATTATTATCGCTCCTGAAATTTTCAACGGCGGCTTCGGATTCGCGCAGTTGTTCTCGCAAATCTTCAAGCCGTTCATCCAACCACCCAGAAAGTTTTTGCGTGGCCTGAAATTTCTTTTCCAAACGTTGCTCGATATATATATCAACGACTGCATTGGCGATGAGGGCGGATTTAGCGGCGTCATTCGAGGTAAATTCCACTTGTAAAACGAAAGAGCCGGGAATGGGGCGTGCCGTTAAATGCTTTAAGAAACGGTCAATCACCAGCCCTGTATCATCGCGGATAACGGCGTTTTGTGTGTCATAAACCGACAGGGTTTTGAAATTCGTCGCCCGTGTACCGGAAGAGGCGCTCATTCCTCCAGGCTGATTAAGAATGTCGGAGATAGATTTGCGTGTCACTGATTTCAACTTGGGATTAAATTCAGGATCATTCATGAGATCCAGCCGTTCAATCACTTTGGCGGCCAATCCCCGGGATTTCAGCACCTCCGCTTCACTGATCACAAGGGTAGTATCCACCCGCATATTGGAAATGAGGGCGCGAAGCTCCGGCCCCGGATCATAACGGCTTTCGATGAGCACAAGTGACTTGGCCGTATAGCGCGGTTGCACCGTATTGACAAAGAAAAACACAAGCGCCACCACAATCATCATCACCGAGAGGATCAATAATTTTCGTCGCCACAGCATCAGCAGGAAATTGCGCAAGTCAATCTCCAGATCTATGGGATCTGTTTCCTGAGGTGGTGCTGATTTGTCTGATGTTTTTTGCACTTAGAAGAATCTCTCCCGCACGAAGATGATATCTCCTGCCTGAATGGTTGTGTCCGGCGTAAAGGGTTGCGGTTCGGTCGGAACATGCCCTCGTCTTAAAATATCAATTTTCTTCCGGTTGGCGCGATAGGTAAACCCACCGCTAATCGCAATGGCTTCCAGCGCGCTCATCCCGTTAATGTAATTGTAACTGCCCGGACGGCGCACCTCGCCCAAGATGTAAAATGGTCTGCTTTCCAGTACCTCAATCGACACGCTGGGGTCTTTGAGATAACCGCCTTTGAACTTCGCTTCGATAAGGTTTTCGGCCTCGCGCAAAGTCAGGTTGTTTAAAAGAACAACACCAATCAAGGGCATCGAGATACTACCGTCGCCACCTAATTTAAAATCGCCGGACAAGTCTTTTTCGCCAAAGACATTGATATCAATTTTATCATCCGGGCCGAGGCGATAACCGCGAGCATCATTGGAAACGCTCTTTTGTTCCATAGGGGCAGAGGGTGTTAAGTCAATGGGTGGTAGAGTTTCTCGCTCTATTCCCATGGCAACAGATGACATCGGAGGGGAAATATTTACATCCCTTTGAACAGGCATCTGCGGTGGACGCGGAATATGCGTTACCGGTTCTGATGCGCTAAACGCGGACACGGGCAAGCCCCCCATTAATAAAAACAGGGCCCAAACAGCAATGTGCATTTTATGTCTTGTTTTCATCATTGTGACATTAAACGACCAGAAAGCGGTCAGAACAGACCATAGCGCCAAGCCGTGCGAATCACGGCTAGCCTTACGTAATTATAAAGGAAATCAACCTCTTAGGGCAATGGTGAAATCACAAGATTTCTCAAGGAAATCAGAGGGAAAAGCTTTAAGGGGGGAAACTAAAAACGGGTTTTGAGGCGGACCATAAATTGGTGACGGTCAAAATCGAGGCCCAAAGCGCTGCTGTCGCGGGTTCTATAGTCATATTCTCCAGATAAAGAGAAGCGCGGACTAATGCCGTAATCAAGGCCGGTACCAAATCCCCAAAGCTCGTCTTGGCGGCTGGAACCTTGGAAGTCGGCCAAAGTGTGGTCCAAGAAGGCGCTATAAAAGAGATTATGGAGAACTTCATAATCAACTTTCAGGCGTCCTTGCGTTAAAATCATACCTTGTGTGATTTGATTATCCTCGGCGATGGAACGCGATAAAGACAAATTTAGCGTTGTCTTTTTGGTCATATTCCAGTCCATATTGGCTTTCAAGCTCAACGCATCAATATTTTCCAGCGTGTTATCATCATATTTGCGCTCACCATAGCCGGCACTTAAGAAACCGCGCAAAAGCCCCTTATAGGAAAATTTCCATCCGGCCTTAATGTCGTAATGGGTGCTGTCCCTTTTGACGCCGCTAAAACTACTTCCTGCAAAATCACGGCGTTTATACTCCGTTTGACCTATGGTTAAACCAATAAAAGGCTGGTGATTGGGAAGAATGTCATAAGAGGCGCTGGCCTCTAAAGCTGTGACATTGCGGTCCCCGTCACGGCGGATGACATCCTGTCCGCTTTGCGTGGTACCGTCATCGAAACTTAAAGACCCATAACGTCCTACAAGCGCCAGATGAAGCCGGTTGGGATCATAGGAAATACCAAGTGCGCTACCAAAACTGCGAAACCCTATTGGTTTTTTGGAAAAATTGGCGGAAAGATTTTGCCCTCTTTTCTCATGTCCTGAGGTGAAGCTCACTTCAAACGGAAAGCGGATTTCACGCCGTGCCTCAATCACACCGGCAAATTTGGAATTATAATTAAAAACATCTTCATCCTCATTGCTCCAATATTTACGCGCTTCACCGGCCATAGACAGGCTGGCCTGATGCCGTCCGAAATTTTTATTGATAAAAACCGAGGGTTTGAGCGAGGTGATGGTATCTGTTTCCGCGTCACGGCTGGTTGCAAATATGTTGCTGTTCACACTCTGGGAGCTGTCCAAAACAGGATAAATTTGAAAGCCTCGCCAAAGGATGGGAACGGTTTTATATTCATTTGGACCGGGAATACGCTCCGTTACGGTTTGAAATGTTTCGATGTCGGGTTCGCGTTTGAGCTGACGGATATCCCCAAGCGGTTTGGGGGCCTCTACCAAGACAGGGGCATTAATTTGCGCATGAGCCGGGCTAGGCATGTAACATAGAGTGACCATACCCCCTATAAACACGACTCCCAATAATCTGGCAATCACACAGCGCATCGTAGACCTAATGAACGTTTCTTTTAAGATATTTCCGGCGCAGAATTTGCCGGAAAAAGGAATCAGCTTCTATTATAGGAGGCTTTTATGCGAAATACCAGATGGTTATCCACATGTTGTGGGTAAGTTTATGGAGAAATATGTTTGATTTTTTAGGCGGCCGGTAAGGTTAGTTTTTTGGTAAGAACATGATCAAAAGATTGCTCGCCTGTGGGAAGGGCTGTCAGGGTGATATGAATTTGGATATCATGCCCCTCAGAGGGTAAAAAATCATCAATTTCATCCAGTGTAACCGCAAAGCGGTTCGCTGCATTTTGTGCCTCTTTAATGCCCTGCACACGCTGCAAAAGCAAAGAGTATTCATTGGGTTTTGTCTGGCCGATAATATCACTTTGCCGGCGCATACGCACCAAATGATAGGCGAGCTTGGAAATTGAATATTCCGCGTTGTAGGCGCCATCCATGTCCTTGATTTCTTTAAAATTATCAATAGCAATAGACAAAACAAAAGCATGCTCGTGGTAACGGCTTCCCCGGTCAATGGCGGAGAGATAAAGCTGATTAAAGGCAGATTTGGCGATAATGCCTCCGGCACTTGGAAAATCTTCCGATGTATCTCCCAACCGGTCCATCAGGGTTTTAAAATGCCCGGCATTGATGATTTTTTTATGTATATCTTGCGGGTCTAAGGGTTTTAAGATGTAGTCATTACATCCGCCGCTTAGAACATCGTTAGGGTTAACTTCTTCATCATGGCTCATGAGTAAGATGTAAGGATATGTTCTGGCTGCCCGGCGGATATTCATCGCCATTGCCCGTACATCGCGCATCGGGGCCGGGTCGACGAACACAACGTCAAAATCCTCTTTCTCCAGCCGTTCCAGCGCTTCATTTTTAACGGATTCAGTGACAATTTCATGTCCGTCCTCTTCCAGCCGTGAAGAAATCATTTGGGCGGCTAATTCGTCGCGGTCGATTATCAGTATTTTCATTTACGTAATCCGAAACTTTGGTTGTGGACTCTAAAATCTAGAATGCAGAGGCAAATATCTGCCCCATTGTGAACCTAAAGCCGGAAAAAATAAACCTTAAAAATGACACAAGAAAATGGACAATGATTTCCAAACTCTATAGAAACTAGGGATTATTATCATTTCAGGAAGCGAATAAGATATGAGTGTTGTTTTACACAAAGGTGATTTACCGGGTGATATGGAGTTTGGTTCAAGTGTGGCGGTTGATACTGAAACGATGGGGCTGGACCCGAACCGTGACCGTTTGTGCCTGGTTCAGCTTTCGGGCGGTGATGGAACCGCGCATATTGTCCAGTTTTCAAAAGGCTCCTATGAGGCGCCGAATTTAAAGAAGCTCATGAGCGATGAGAAAGTCACAAAAATTTTCCACTTTGCCCGTTTTGATGTGGCTGTGATGAAGGCTTATCTGGAAGTGGATTGCACACCTGTTTATTGCACGAAGATTGCTTCTAAGCTCTGCCGGACCTATACGGACCGGCATGGGCTTAAAGATATTTGCCGCGAGTTGTTGGGGGTGAATTTGGATAAGCAACAACAATCTTCCAATTGGGGAGCGGAGGAACTCACGCAAGACCAGTTGGCTTATGCGGCGAGTGATGTTTTGTATCTCCATAAGTTGCAAGAAAAACTGGATGAGATGTTGGCCAAAGAGGAGCGTCAGGAATTGGCACAATCTTGTTTTGAATTCTTGCCAACTCGTGCCGCTCTCGACCTGAAAGGCTGGGCGGAGTGTGATATTTTTCACCATTAATATTTTTCACCATTAATATTTGAGTATTGAGATGATGACACAAAATGTAGAGAAAATAACGGCCCCACGTGATGGTAAGGCCGATTTGGAAAGTGGTAAGCGGACCATTCAAACGGAGATGGAAGGCTTGAAAGCGCTGGCTGATTCTCTGGATGATAATTTTGCATCTGCCGTTGAGGCCATTCACAAGATGAAGGAAGAGCGGCGCGGACGTTTGATCGTGGCCGGGATTGGTAAGAGCGGTCATGTGGCTAAGAAGCTGGTGGCGACACTGGCCTCTACTGGAACGCCATCCCATTTTGTGCATCCGGGGGAAGCCAGCCACGGTGATTTGGGGATGGTGACGGAGCATGATGTGGTGCTTGTCATTTCCAACTCCGGCGAAAATCCGGAATTGTCCGATCTTATGCGTTACACACGGCGCTTCGGTATTACGATGATTGGTCTCACAAGCAAGCCGGATAGCGCCCTGGCGCAGCATTCGGATATTTTGCTTTTAATGCCCAAAATGCCGGAGGCCTGTCCGAATGGCCTAGCCCCAACGACTTCGACAACCATGACGATGGCGCTCGGTGATGCACTGGCCATTGCGTTGTTGGAGCGTATGCAGCTTACGCCCGAGCAATTTGGTGTGTTTCATCCGGGCGGGAAATTGGGCAAGCGTTTGATTAATGTCGAAGAGGTCATGCATTCTCTGGAAGACGTACCGATCATGAATACGCAAGGCACCATGGATCAGGCGATTTTGCTTTTAACCTCGCATAATCTGGGGTGTGTCATTATTTCAGATGATGGTAAGAGCCTCGAAGGCGTGATCACGGACGGAGATTTGAAGCGCCATATGGCTGCTGATTTGTTGGAGCGTCCGGTGAAAGATATCATGAGCCGCACTCCCAAAACAATTGAGGTGAGTGCTCTAGCGGCCAAGGCGGTCAATGTCATGACCAAAACACCGGGGCAATATATCACCAGCCTTGTGGTTTTGGACGCGCAAGGACGTCTCGCCGGGCTGATCCGTTTGCAGGATTGCCTGCAAATGGGAGTGGCGTAGGCCCGAATGTCTCGATGGTAATTCAGGCACAATCTTCAATAGAAAAAGATCGTTTGAGTGATCTGAATGTTGCTGACAATCACGGCGCGGTGATTAATCGCGGCTATACGCGCTTTGTGAAATCCATGCGGATTATTATTCCGCTCATCGCGTTGGCCTTGATGGTTGTGGTGATCACTTGGCCGGAGATGGAAGATCAGGTTGCTGTCATTCCCAAAGAGACATTGATTCCGCAAGCGGAAATGGGAGAAAATGAGCTCTTAAACCCTAATTTTGAAACGGTTGATTCACAGATGAACCCTGTGAAAGTCACGGCGCAGCGCGCCACGCAAAATCAAGACGACCCGGATTTGGTTAATCTGGATAAGCCCAATGCTGACCTCAAAATGAAGGATGGAAGCGGTTTACTTATTGAGGCCGATAGAGGTGTGTATGAACAAGAGGCCGAAAAGCTCTTTTTGGAAAGCAATGTAATTTTACAACATGAATCGGGCTATGAATTGCAGGCAAAAGAGCTTCGGGTCAATATGCAAAGCCGTGAGGCGTTTTCGGATAAGGACGTCTATGTCACCGGACCGGAAGCACAAATTCAAGCCACAGGCTTGGAAGGAAATGTAGAAACAGGTATCTTGCTATTTAAAGGCCCTGCGCAATTGACATTAACACCTGCCAAAGAGCAACCAGAAGAGGAAAAGAAAGCTCAATGAGATATTTCATTTTGGGTATAATGATTTTTCTGTGCTTGCCCGGAACAGAGCAAGTGCATGCGCAAGCTATTGAAAATTCAGCTAGTGATGAGCCGGTTGAAATCTCGGCAGCAGGCACATTGGAGTGGCACCAAAAGGACAAGCAATATGTCGCCGTGGGAGAGGTGGAGGCCAAGCAAGGCGAAGTCACGATTTACGCAGATAGCTTAGTGGCGGATTATTACGATGATGAGGATCAAAAAGCAAGCAAGGGAAAAGAAACTGCAAGCGGCGTTAAAATCTGGCAGTTAACGGCAACGGGCAATGTCATTTTGCAAAACACGGATAGCAAAGCCGTAGGCGACAAGGCGATTTATAATGTTGAAACGGGCATGGCGGTCCTCACGGGTGAGAATTTGAAACTGACAACGCCGGGGCAGGTTATCACCGCACGCGACCGGATGGAATATGATACCAATGGTGGTGTGGCTAAGGCGGTAGGACAGGCGCAAATCGTTGAGGGAACGAACCGTCTAAACGCCCAAACCATTACGGCGCGTTTTGTCAAAGATCAAAACGGCAAGCAGAGTTTAAAAACGGCAACAGCGATAGGCGGTGTCACCATCACCACACCCGATGAAGTTTTGACCGGAGATACAGGCATCTATAATGCCGGTAATGATACGGCGGAAGTGAAAGGCAATGTGACGATTAAGCGTGGCCCCAATATGTTGGAAGGCGCACGGGCGCAGGTGAATTTAACCACGAATGTCAGCAAAATGTTCAGCGGAGAACCCGGCAGCGGCAAGCGGGTAAAGGGCGTTTTCTTTCCGGGTAGCAGTAAGAGTATTCCAAAGCAAGATAGTTCGAATGAGGTACACCCATGACAAATGCTTATTCTCCGCTTAAAGAGGTGCAAAAGGGCCTGGTGGCGGAGCACCTATCCAAGAGCTATAAAAAGCGGCCTGTGCTGCATGATGTGTCACTTAATGTTCAGCGCGGTGAAGCGGTGGCTCTTTTGGGGCCTAATGGTGCCGGGAAGACCACAACTTTTTATATGATGACGGGGTTAATCGCTCCGAACAGTGGGATGATTAAATTCGATGGGCAGAATATCACAGACCTGCCGATGTACCGGCGCGCAAGGCTGGGGATTGGGTATTTACCGCAGGAAGCCTCCATTTTTAGGGGGCTGAATGTAGAGGACAATATCCGCGCGGTCATTCAGGCGCAAAATTTAAAACGCCAAAAGCAAGAGCGCCTATTGGAAGAATTACTGGCGGAGTTTTCCATTGACCACTTGCGCCGTACGCCCTCTATGGCGCTTTCAGGCGGAGAACGCAGACGGGTCGAAATTGCACGGGCGCTGGCCAGCCGCCCGCAATTTATGCTCCTTGATGAACCGCTCGCCGGGATTGACCCGATTGCGGTAGGAGATATCCGCAACCTCATTGTCTATCTTAAGACCAAAAATATCGGGGTCCTAATTACAGACCACAATGTGCGTGATTGCCTAGAAATCGTAGACCGTGCCTATATTTTACATGAGGGCCGTGTCTTGATGGAAGGCACGCCCGAAGATATCGTTGCCCACGAAGATGTGCGGAAAGTTTATCTGGGTGAGGGGTTTTCGCTTTAGATTTTTAATGATTATTCTGGCTCTCATGGTAAACTGTTTGTTACCATGAGTGATATTTCCCAACGTCTTGATTTAAAGCAGTCGCAAAGCTTGGTGATGACGCCGCAATTGCAGCAGGCGATCAAGTTGCTGCAACTTAACAATCTTGAAATTACCGAGCTTGTTGAAGAAGAGCTGGCGCAAAATCCATTTTTGGAAAAGAAAGAAAAAGATCCGGCGGAGTCTGCTCCTTCCAGCGAGGATAACGTAGAAAAGGCGCAAAGCGCCCAAACACCGGATGATGACTTTGACGCCGGTTCCGCGATGGCGAGTGTCGGGGCGGGCGGAAACACCAGCTTTGAAAAGCTGGATAATGCTTTTGAAAATTCCATGAGTGAAGATCAAACATTGCGTGAGCATTTGATTGAACAGCTCTATGTTGCCTTTACGGACCCGAAAGACAAAATGATTGGCGCTTTGCTGATTGATCAGTTGGATGAGGCCGGATATTTACGCACAAGTGTCACGGAATTGTCGGAAGGCCTGGGGTGCTCAACGGAGCGTATTGGGCGCTTGCTGGATGTGATGAAGCAGTTTGACCCTTCGGGTATTTTTGCAAGAGATCTGGAGGAGTGCCTGCGTATTCAGCTCGAAGATCAGGGCCAGTATGACAAACCAATGGCGGTATTGTTGGACAATTTAAAATTACTGGCAGATCACGACCATAAGGCGTTGGCGGATAAGTGCGGTGTGAATGAAACCTATCTTAAAGATATGATCGAAGAGGTAAGAAGCCTGAACCCCAAGCCGGCTTCTGATTTTGATCATATCGTAGTACAAACGGCTATTCCCGATGTGTTGATGAAGCGCCTGCCTAAAAATCTGGGTGGCGGCTGGCGGGTGGAACTCAATACGGAAACGCTACCACGCGTTCTTGTGAATAATATATATTATAAGGAAGTGGCAAAATCTGCTTCTAATAAGAAGGATAAAGAATATCTGAATAATCAGATGGCTTCTGCCAACTGGTTGGTGAGGTCTTTGGACCAGCGCGCGCAAACTATTTTAAAAGTAGCGGCGGAAATAGTGGAGCAGCAAGACGCTTTTTTTAATTACGGGATTGAATTTTTAAAGCCTCTGACGCTCAAGGATATTGCCGAGGTTATTGAAATGCATGAAAGCACGGTGAGTCGGGTGACGAATAATAAATATATAGGTACACCGCGCGGGATTTTTGAGCTGAAATATTTTTTCTCGACAGCTCTTGTAAGTGAAGAGGGGGTAAGCCATTCTGCGCAGAGCATCAAGGCCCGTATTCAAGCTTTGGTGGATGAGGAAGATCCCAAAAAAGTTCTTTCTGATGATAGAATTGTTGAAATGCTGAAAGGAGAGGGGATTGATATCGCAAGGCGTACAGTAGCGAAATACCGCGACGCGCTTCATATTCCTTCATCAGTACAACGGCGCAAGCAAAAGAAAAACCAGAACTGATATTGAAAAAAAGGGCAATATATCCTACATATTTTATTATATATGGTTTTTTAAAAGGAAGGTGAAATCAAGATGCAGTTATCAATACATGGCAAGCAAATGGATTTGGGAGATTCTCTTAAAACTCACATTTCCGACAAGCTGGAGGATATCAATCAAAAATATTTTAATAGAGCGATTGAAGCGATTGTGACTTTGTCACCGGAAGGCCATGCCTTTACCAAGTCGCATGTGTCAATCCGCGTGGGAAAGGATATTCTGGTGCAAGGAACTGCGCAGGATACCGACCCTTATGCTTCTTTTGATCAGGCAGCCGATAAAGTGGCCAAGCAACTTCGCCGCTATAAAAAGCGTCTGCGTGACCATCATGAGCGCCTTGAAAAAGATGTGGCGCTTCCAGCTCAAAATTATGTTATTTCACCCGATACCAATATGCATGAGCATGAAGATCAGGAGCCCGATCATAAGGAACCTGTTGTGGTAGCCGAAATGGCCACAAATATCCAAACGATGAGCGTGTCTGAGGCTGTGATGCGTTTGGACCTTTCGGAGGAAAACGCGCTGATGTTCCGTAACGCTCAGCATGAGGGCCTAAACATGGTTTATCGCCGTCATGACGGCAATATCGGTTGGATCGACCCTGAAGGAAATCAGGTGAGTGTTTCTCCTAAAGCAGCGAATGCTTAAATTCCGGCTCTAATAAACAAAAATAAACAAATTATCTTTTGTTCATCATTTTCTTATCGTCCGATGTTATGGCCAGCGAAAAGTAGGCGGGAGCACGGTCGTACCGTCTTTTTTATGGTTTGTGGGTTATTTTTTGAAGAAATACTTGTTTTTTAAGTGTCTTTGAGTAAAAAGGGGGCATAAACGAAGTTGGTTTTGCAAGATATTGCAAGTAAGGGGAAAACAAATGACCAACCCGCAAGATGCGCTGAGCTTTGATCTCGTGTTACCTGATCTAAAAGCTAAGACAACAAAGCAGGTATTTCAGGAGCTCGCTGATCATACGCAGCGTATGGTCGGGACGCCTAAAAGTTTCTTATTCGATAAATTATGGGAGCAAGAGAAACGCCAGAGCTCGGCGATTGGGCATGGCGTCGCCGTTTCGCATGCGCGCCTTCCCCGTCTCACCAGACCTTTTATCATTTTCACAAAATTGCCAGCTTTGGTAGATTTCAGCTCTGCTGATGGGGAGTTGGTTGATATGATTTGTCTGGTTTTATCACCGGAGCAAGAAGGTCCAGCCTATCTCAAACGCCTGTCCTTTATAACACGTACCTTTTTGGATCAGGAACTGTGCCATGATTTGCGCGCGGCTCAAGATGTAAATGACATTCGTTCAGCGTTGCAACAAAAATCTATACGTCAGCAAGCGGCCTAGAAATATTGTCTTTATCAAGACGCTTAACATTTCCTAACTGACCTCTTCGGCGGAATTATTATTGGAGTTTTGATTCATATAGCCCTTCATAAAGTGGGACCAGTTATTCTCATATTCACGCTTTTCAGGTGCCCCGGTCTTGTTATTGAGAAGAGTTTGCATGTCTTCGTAGCTTAGTCTCAAATTACGCAAGTTCTGACGGCCTGAAAAATTACTCTTTGTATCTACCTTATGTTCACACGGCACGGTGTAGATGAATTTCGTACCGGCCGAGATATGGCGGATAAAAGTTTTTTGCGGCTGATGTTGTTCTTGCATGTATGTAGTCGTCCTTCCTGAGTAGCTTTTAAGGGACCTTTGCGAGAAAAAATCAAACGCAAGGACTGCGCCGACACACAACCAAACCGTAAGATTTAGGTATTTGGTTCTCGCCCCGATCCCCAATGTTTTTTATCATTAGTTATGAGTTTCATTATACATAGAATTGCGTAAAATGCAATGCTTTTTTGCGGCTGTACACAGCTATCCATGTGCTGTCTTGTTCCTCCTCTTGACCTAGGGGATATTTCAACGCATGGTTCGTTGGACTGATTAACATTTGATGAGGGAATGACGCAGGCGATGGTACGTGCATTTATTTTTCCGGGGCAAGGTTCCCAATTTGTTGGTATGGGGAAAGATTTAGCGGCTAGCTTTTCGGAGGCCAAAGAGACTTTTCAAGAAATTGATGAAGCGCTGGGGCAGGATTTGTCTACCCTCATGTTTGCTGGCGACGAATCAGATTTAAATCTGACGGAAAATACGCAGCCTGCCTTGATGGCGGTTTCGATGGCGGTAGTGAATGTGTTGAAAGGGCAAGGCGGTATCGAAATTGATAAGGTTTGTGATTTCGTGGCCGGTCATTCCTTAGGCGAATATTCGGCTCTGACGGCTGCCGGGGCGCTCGAGATTGCCGATACTGCCAAGCTTCTTAAACGGCGCGGGCAGGCGATGCAAAGGGCTGTTCCTGTGGGGGAAGGCTCTATGGCTGCGATTTTAGGGATGGAGCTATCCGATGTGCAGGATATTGCAGGGAAAGCGAGCACGCAGGCCGGTGATGCGCTTGTTTGTCAGGCGGCGAACGATAATTCTGTGGGGCAGGTTGTGGTCTCGGGTCATATAGGTGCGGTGCAGGTTGCTGTTGATCTGGCTACCGAAGCTGGAGCAAAGAAGGCCGTTATTCTACCCGTAAGCGCGCCGTTCCATTGCTCTTTAATGGCACCGGCGGCGCAGGATATGTCTTATGCATTGGCTGACACCGATATCCGTCCGCCTTGTGTGCCGGTTGTTGCCAATGTAACTGCGCGTGGTGAATCGGAGCCCTCTGATATTCGCCGACTTTTGGTGGATCAGATTACCGGTATGGTACGTTGGCGTGAATCTGTTATGTGGATGAGCGAAAACGGCGTGGATGAAATGATAGAACTTGGCGCGGGGAAAGTATTATCCGGCCTTGTACGCCGCATTAACCGGGATGTGACTTGCTCCAGCGTTGGTACACCGGAACAAGTGGAAGAATTAATAGGCAAGCTGGGTTAAAATCAAGCTGGCGCCGTACCTGAATTAGGGCCAAAATTTCTAGATCTTTTTCGCCCTGCTGCTGACATCATAAATTCGTGGTCATAAGTAGGGGCTTGTGACTCTATTTCACGCACAACAGGTTGAAAATTCTCGTAGGTTGTCGTAGCTCTCTCTTCAGGGGTTAAATCTAAAAATTTTTGAATAATTTTGGAAAGAGTTGATGAAAACTGTGTGCCAATAGGTGCTGCACCAATAACGTTCAAATAATTGGTAAGTCGTCGATCTGAAGCAATACCATGGTTTTTTATAACCAAAACAGGAATAGATTTGGCCTCATCACGACCTAATGTTTCGTATAATACATGAGGTATGGCATCGCTCCATCCGTAGTCCATTACAATTAATTCCGGCTTACCATCTTTCGCGATTAATTGTCCCATTTCATGTGCGTTGTATACCGCCGCACCACTCACGCCCTTTAGGCGTGATAAGGTTTCGGCATGGTCATCTAAAAAACCCGGTCCTTGATAGGGGACTGAAATGATTTGTGGCATAATTACTCTCCTGTACATTTAATGGGATAGCACTTAACTATATACATAATTATTTGTCAATGGTTATTTTACATTGTTTGTAAACCAACGGTTTACGTTTAAAAAAGCTTTATACTTTTAAAATATAGCTTTTGTTCCAATGAAATTTCTTTAATTTGGTTACAAATTTTAAAAAGGAGTAAAATATCATGTTTGATTTATCGCAGAAAAAAGCGCTTGTGACCGGTGCAACGGGTGGTATTGGCGGCGCGATTGCCAAGGCACTTCATGTGCAAGGGGCGGAAATTGTTATTTCAGGGCGTAATAAAGAGAAGCTGGACGCGCTAGCGGGTGAACTTGGCGCTAACGTTCATGCGATTGTGGCGGATTTGTCGAATACGGATGGGATCGCGGCGCTTGTTAAGAGTGCAGAGGAGGTGATGGGTCAGATTGATATTTTGGTCAATAATGCAGGTCTCACACGTGATAATCTTTCCATGCGTATGAAAGAGGAGGAATGGCAGCAGGTTCTGGATGTGAATTTGACCGCGCCCTTTATGCTTGCCAAGGCTGTGCAGCGCGGCATGATGAAGCGCCGTCATGGTCGTATTATCAATATTTCCTCTGTTGTTGGTACAACAGGTAATCCGGGTCAGTGTAACTATGTGGCCTCCAAGGCGGGCTTGAGCGGTTGGACCAAGGCGATGGGGCAAGAGGTTGCTTCACGCGGTATTACGGTGAATTGTGTGGCTCCCGGCTTTATTGCCACGGCGATGACCGAAGCGCTTAGCGATGATCAAAAAGAGAAAATTAATGCCACCATTCCGGCGGGGCGTATGGGCTCTTCAGAAGAAATTGCAGGCGCGGTTGTATATCTTGCAAGTGATGAGGCAGCTTACGTGAGTGGGGCGACGCTCCATGTTAATGGCGGCATGGCGATGGTTTAAAACTGCATTGTTTTTGTTAAGCCGTCACCCGTCGCTTCGCTCCGTCGAGTTTAACAATTTGTCCTCATCGGGTTGATAAATAGGTAGTGTTATCCACATTTGATATTGTATAACTATCTGGAATATATAGATAAATAGAGATTTGGTGCTAAAATCCATGAAATTGCTTGCAATCAACGGGGGGCTTGGTAAAGTCCGCACCGGATTTGAATTTTTTAACTAGTAAAAGGTAAGGGAAAAGAATGAGTGACATTGCAGAGCGCGTAAAGAAGATTGTTGTTGAGCACTTGGGTGTCGACGAAGATAAAGTGAATGAAGGCGCAAGCTTCATTGACGATCTAGGTGCTGACTCACTGGACACGGTTGAACTTGTGATGGCGTTTGAAGAGGAATTCAAAGTTGAAATTCCTGATGATGCCGCGGAGAATATCCAGACCGTGGGTGACGCCGTTAAGTTTATTGAGGAAAACGCTTCTTAGGCGTTTTTCTTGTTCTATTTGTTCTTTCACACATAAGAACGCTCATGAAAAGAGTTGTTGTCACAGGACTTGGTATGCTCTCACCTTTGGGAACAGGGGTGAGCCGTAACTGGGATTCTATTACTGAGGGTAAAAGTGGTCTTCAAAAAATAGACCATTTTGATACCTCTGATTATGCTTCAAAAATTGCAGGCATTGTTCCGAAGACGGATAATGAAAACCCGACGGATGGGGCGTTTAATGCGAATTTAGTTGTGTCCGCAAAAGAGCAACGCAAAATTGATCCTTTCATCGTTTATGGGATTGCCGCAGCCGATGAAGCGATTGCGGATTCGGGTTGGGTGGCTGAAACTGATGAACAGAAAGAGCGTACCGGCGTTTTGGTGGGCTCAGGCATCGGCGGATTAACCACCATGTATGACAGTGCGATGACGCTTCATGAACGGGGTCCGCGTCGTTTATCCCCATTTTGTATTCCGGCGATGTTGATCAATCTGGCCTCTGGCCATATCTCTATCCGTCATGGGTTTAAAGGGCCAAACCATTCTGTCGTCACGGCTTGTTCCACGGGCGCGCATGCGATTGGGGACTCGGCGCGATTAATTGCGCTGGGGGACGCCGATGTGATGATTGCCGGTGGTGCGGAAGCTGCCGTGACACCTTTGGGTGTTGGCGGGTTTGGCGCGGCGCGTGCGCTATCGACTTCTTATAATGATGATCCGCAAGCCGCATCCCGTCCATTCGACGCGGGGCGTGACGGGTTTGTGATTGCCGAAGGGGCCGGTGTTGTTGTGCTTGAGGAATATGAACATGCCAAGGCGCGCGGCGCGAAGATTTATGCCGAGGTGATTGGCTACGGTCTGTCCGGTGATGCGTATCATATTACTTCTCCTGCCGAAGATGGCGATGGCGGGTACCGGGCGATGAAAGCGGCGCTTAAGCGGGCGGAAATTAACCCGGAAGATGTGGATTACATTAACGCGCATGGAACTTCCACTCCTGTAGGGGATGGTATTGAATGCACGGCGGTAAAACGCCTATTTGCTAATGCGCTGGATAGTCTGTCTATGTCGTCCACCAAGTCTGCTATTGGTCACTTGCTGGGTGCTGCCGGTGCGGTCGAGGCTATTTATTCGATTAAGGCGATTGAAACCGGCATTTTGCCGCCAACATTAAATTTGGATGAGGTGTCCGAACCTTGTCAGGGTATTGACCTTGTGCCTAAACAGACCAAAGAGAAAAAGGTGAATATTGCCCTTTCGAATTCCTTTGGTTTTGGTGGTACGAATGCCTCGCTTGTGATGCGTTCGGTTTAGTTTTTTTCTTCTTGTTCTTTTTGCGCGACATAGGCATGTTGGCTGTAGGCCAGTCCTAAAAACACCCAGAAATAGGTGAAGCGGATATTTTGGTGTGGAATACCGAATAAAAATATAATCCCCAGTAAGATGAGATGCCGTTTGGGGAGCTTATGAAAGATTGCCCACAGGAACAAGCTAAAGAATAAAAAACCTGTAACACCGTAACTAAAAATCAAGGTTGCAATGCCGGAGTGGATTTCCTGCGCGCCGCGACCAAAGCGGAAAAAAGCTCCTTCTCCCGCACCAAAAATCAAATAATGGGGGTATTTGATCAGGCGGTCATAACCACGTCCCTCGGCGCTGTCATCGCGCTCTTGCCCGATATTATCAATTCTCGCGGCAACTTTTGAAAATTGCTCGACTTGTTCAAGTTTTTGGAGAATGGCGCTCGGGTTTGTTAATTGCCAAAATGCAAAAGCCATCAGGGCAATGAAGAAAAATATTCTCCCTTTTCCCGGCATATTGGGAAGAAAAAATATAACAGCGCATATGAGAACGGTGAGGATCATGCCGGCCTTTGATAAGGAAAGGGATTGTAAAAAGATACACATGGCAAATAAGGCGAAATCGAAGAGTGTAAATTTCTGGCCCCGTTTGAGAACGATTAAAATCGCCATATTGAGCAGGGACCAATAAGCAAGCTGGTTCGGATTATTGAAAGAACCTAAATTCCGCAGGAGCTCAACCTCACCGAATAAGGGCGCATAAATTGTCTGGAATATGATGATGGTGGCCACCGCCCAATAGGTAAGCTTATTGAGCACTTTGGGGTTTTGTTTAAAAACAACCAAGACATACATAAAGACACAAAAATTGAAGATGTAGTAAAGGCTGTGTTTGAGGAGGCGATCATTATGTATGAAGGCGAAATGGGTAAGGTTGATGGCGATTGTAAGGCCTGCAAATAACGCGCCGAATACAAAAACTTTGGACATGTTCCCTCTATGCTGCAACATGGAAATCAGCAGCGCAGGAAATCCGAAAGCAAAGATCAGATAGTCTGCGGGCTGGGGTAGACCCTTTGAAAATACATAGATGGGTGAGAGCAAAAGGTATAAAATCCAAACGCCTGTAAAAAATAATGAAATTTTTTGGTAGGATGGTGTAGAAGAATTTTTTGCGCTTTGTAATATTTCTGACATGATGTATCAGGGGTGTGAATGATAGAACAATCCTCACATTATATCGTTTAATCGGGATTTTGTAACGACACTATTTTTTAATATGAGAGCAGCTTTTTTATCACTTCTATCTATTTTCTTATTGTTCTGCGCTGGTATTGCCGTGACGGCGGGTGTATCTGTTAACCAGTATTTGAGCGCAGGTCCTTTGGGGCAATCCCATATTGTTCTTATTCAAAGGGGCAAGGGAGTCAGTGAGATTGCCGACACTCTGGAAAAAGAAAATGTTATTTCTTCGTCTCTTTTATTTAAAGTTGCAGGGCGTTTTGGAAATAGCTTGAAGGCAGGCGAATATCAATTCCCTCCCCAAATCTCTATGGCAGAGGTTTTGAGGATGATGCAAGAAGGGGAGGTTTATGGGCGTAAATTCACTATCCCCGAGGGCTATACAAGTTATCAGATTGTAGAGCTTTTGAAAAAGCATCCTGATTTGGGCGGTGATATTAGTGCTATTCCTAAAGAGGGATCTTTGTTGCCTGATACGTATCATTTTGTGGCGGGTGAAGCGCGGGAGGATAAAATCAAGCAGATGCAAGTTGCGATGAAAAGGGTTATTGACCAATTGTGGTTAGAGCGCGCTCAGGATTTACCCCTCAAAGATAAAAAAGAAGCCATTATCTTGGCCTCCATCGTTGAAAAAGAAACGGGTGTGGCAGGTGAGCGGGCGAAGGTCGCAGGAGTTTTTATTAATCGCCTGAAACGTGGCATTCCTTTACAAACGGACCCGACGGTGATTTATGCGCTGACCAAGGGCAAAATTCAGAATGAGGGGAAGGGGCCATTGGGACGGCGCTTGCTCCGTAAAGATCTGGAAGTCGATTCCCCTTATAATACTTACAAAAATGCCGGATTGCCGCCAGGCCCCATTGCCAATCCGGGGCGTGCAGCGATTGAGGCAACGTTAAACCCTGAAAAACATGATTATCTCTATTTTGTAGCAAACGGGACAGGTGGACATGCGTTTGCTAAAACGCTTCAAGAACATAACCAGAATGTTGCCCAGTGGCGAAAGATTAGAAGGGCGCAATAAATTCGGAAATGCTTTCTTATGAAAAAATTAACCTTCTTGATAAATCTTCATAATTTCCGTACATATCATGCATGATAATTGATCTCATTGTTGGTGGAATTGTCCTTATTTCCGCATTTATATCTTTCTTGCGCGGCCTTATTCGTGAGGTGCTGACCATTGCCGGTGTTGTCGGCGGTGGCTTGGCGGCCATCGCGCTGGGCCCGAAATTGTCTCCTGTTTTTAGAGACTGGCTGGGCGTGTCTGGGACATCGGAGGACAAGCTCTTTGATTTGGTGCCGATGGGAATTGTGGCTGATATTTGTGCCTATGGTTCGATCTTCATTATTGTCGTTATTATTCTTTCTGTGATTAGTCATTTGAGCGCTGGCGCGATCAAGGCGATGGGGTTGGGTCCCATTGACCGGACATTAGGGGTGTTGTTTGGTATCGTGCGTGCGGTTATTTTGCTTGGGCTTTTTTATCTTCCTTTCCATTTGCTCATGGATGCCGAATCTAAAACCAAATATTTCGGGGAAAGCAGAACGCATGCGGTTGTTGAAAAAACAGCCAATATTATTGCTGGATTTTTACCCTCATCAAGTGATGTTCAACAAAGCGTTCACGGCGTGACGAATTCACAGATTAAAGAGCAGCTCATGAAAAATAAAATCCTGAGTAGTGGTGAGGAAGAAGCTGAGGAAGAGTCTCAAACGCAGGCACAATCTTCTGATGAGGAAGGGTATAAACAAGAAGAGCGTAATAAACTTGATGATCTTATGTTAGAAGAACCAGCCTATAATGAGTAGTATAGTCAATCACTTTCCGACCGATGATGACAAACTTCATGAAGAATGCGGTGTTTTTGGTGTTTTGGGTCATAAGGATGCGGCAGCCTTTGTAGCTCTTGGTCTTCACGCGCTTCAGCATCGCGGGCAAGAGGCTGTTGGTATCGTTTCAGTTGATAAAGATGAATTCTATGCCCACCGTGCGCTTGGGCTTGTCGATGACACTTTTAGCGACGGTGAAATTATTGAACGCCTCAAGGGTGATATAGCGATTGGTCACAATAGATATTCGACAACCGGTGATACGCTTCTTCGTAATGTTCAGCCTGTCTTCGCTGATCTGGCCTTTGGCGGGTTTTCTTTAGCGCATAATGGAAACTTGACGAATGCGGCAACTTTGCGTGAAGAGCTGGTGCAAAAAGGTTCTCTTTTCCAATCGACAATGGATACCGAAGTGATTATTCACTTGATGGCGGTATCTGGGCAAAAAGATCCGTTGGACCGTCTTATTGAAGCTATCAACCGGATCAAGGGAGCGTATTCCATTGTTGCGTGTGGTGAAAATCTTTTGGTTGGTGTTCGGGACCCCTTGGGAATTCGGCCTCTCGTGTTGGGGCGCTTAAGTGAAGGAGGGTATGTTCTGGCTTCGGAGACTTGTGCGCTGGATATTATTGGAGCGGAGTTCGTGCGTGATGTTGAACCCGGTGAAATGGTTGTGATTACGGATCAGGGCATTGAATCAAAGAAGCCTTTTGGTACTTCCGGCCATCGGTTTTGTATTTTTGAATATATTTATTTCGCGCGTCCAGATTCTTCTTTGGAAGGGCATTCGGTTTATGAGATGCGCAAAAATATCGGGATGGAGCTTGCAAGCGAGGCACCTTGTGAGAAGGCTGATGTTGTTGTACCGGTACCTGATAGCGGCGTGCCCTCGGCTATTGGTTTTGCACAGGCCAGTGGTGTCCCGTTTGAACTTGGGATTATCAGGAATCACTATGTTGGCCGCACCTTTATTGAGCCGACAGACCGCATTCGTCATTTGGGGGTGAAGCTGAAGCATAACGCCAATAAATCTTTCTTAAAAGATAAGGTGGTTGTGCTCGTCGATGATTCCATTGTGCGGGGAACAACTTCGCGCAAAATTGTTGAAATGGTGCGTGCCGCCGGAGCGAAGGAGGTTCATATGCGGATTTCTTCTCCCCCTACGGCACATAGCTGTTTTTACGGGATTGATACGCCATCCTCCGAAGAGTTGATGGCCAATAAATTCAAGGTCGAAGAGATAGCACAGCAAATTGGTGTTGATTCTCTGGCCTATATTTCCGTGGACGGCCTTTACCGGGCGATGGGTGAAACCGCGCGCAATAATGATGTGCCACAATATTGTGATGCTTGTTTTACGGGAGATTACCCGGTGGAATTAACGGATAAAGACAATGATGACGGTAACGGGCGCAAGGTGGCCGTGTTGCATGAACGTCAGGTAAAATCGCGGTAAAGATATGTCTGACAAGATTGACTTTACAGGCCGAATAGCGCTCATTACCGGTGCATCACAAGGTATTGGCGCGGCGGTGGCGAAAGCTTATGCGGTGGCTGGCGCGCATGTTATTTTGCTGGCGCGCTCTCAAAAGAAGTTAGAACAAATTGATGACGAAATCAGGGAGGCTGGCGGGCAAGCGACGCTCATGCCTTTTGATTTGATGAATTTGGAGGAGCTTGAAAAGCTAGGCCCTACGATTTATGAGCGCTTTGGCAAGTTAGATATTCTGGTGGCCAATGCCGGATTACTCGGGACGTTGGGGCCATTGGCCCAAATATCTGTGCGGGAGTTCAAACATGTGATGGATACGAATTTGAGCGCGAATTTTCATCTGATCCGTACGCTTGACCCCTTGCTTCGGGCCTCTGATGCCGGACGGGCGATATTTGTGACGACTAGTCCGGGTGTTACTTCGGGTCGGGCTTATTGGGGGACATATGCGGTGAGTAAGGCGGCACTTGACACCATGGTGAAAGTTTACGCGGCGGAAACGGCACAGACCAATTTGCGGGTCAATTTGCTCAATCCGGGGGCTGTCAGAACGGATATGAGGGCGAGCGCGGTGCCGGGTGAAGACCCGATGAGCTTGCCTGCGCCGGAGGATATCGTAGAGGTGTTTTTGGAACTGGCGGGCGAAAGCTGTACGCATCATGGGCAGGTATTGAGCGCCTAAAGTATATTTTACGAAAAAACTTGATTTTTTTTCATATTGTTTATGGTGAGGTAGCCTTGAACAATTAAGAAGGAGATTAACGATGGCTGACGGTCATTTTTTTGCTGGATATGGAGTGGGTGCTTTCGTCACAGCCGCCATTTTTATAAATAGCCTTGATATTGAAGTAGATTTAGATGCGGCGTTTAAGGCCAAAGCTGCGGCGGGCGCGGTAACGGTGCAAGATGTTTGTAGCGAGTTAACAGCAAAGGGCGGGGTAGTTGAGAAGCTAAATCAAAGCCTTAAAAGTCAGGCTGTCGATGGTATTCAACCCGTTCAGGTTCAGGTCGATCCGGATAAATGCCGTGCGATGGTGAAAGTTGTTAAGACGCCTGCGGTGCAGCCTTAAAAAAAGCGGCTTTAAATGCCGCTTTTTTTAATTATCTAGCCTTGCTGGTTCTGGATGATTTAGCCAGCCGCTTGAGTTTTCGCTTCTTCTGGAAGGTCAACATCCATATCATCAAAAACAGGGCCACTATCTAGGCCCTTAGCACTCTCATCACGATCAACGAATTCAATCACGGCCATGGGCGCGCTGTCACCATAGCGAAAACCTGCTTTCATAATGCGGATATAGCCACCCTTGCGGTCTTTATACCGCTCAGCCAGTGTATCAAACAATTTGGCCACTTGCTCTTGATCGCGCATACGGCTCATCGCCAAGCGGCGATTGGCAAGCCCGCCTTTTTTACCCAAAGTCACGAGCTTTTCGACGAAAGGACGCAACTCCTTGGCCTTTGGCAAAGTCGTTGTGATTTGCTCATGTTTCACAAGTGCTGTCGCCATATTGGCAAGCATAGCTTTGCGGTGCTGTGACGTTCTGTTTAGTTTTCTTTGTTTAATACCGTGCTTCATGTTATTCGCTTTCTTTTGCTTTTTGAGTGCGTTACTGCGTTCCTCAAATATTAGTATATATTCATCGTCACTTGAGCCTGCTCAAAAAACAAAACTAAAGCGACTATAAAAAGCCTGAAGAAACCCCTTTCTATATTTAAGCGCTAAACGGGTCGTCCAGTTTTTTCGCTAATTCTTCAATATTCTCAGGTGGCCATCCTTCAACTTGCATACCAAGATGAATGCCCATTGTTCCTAGAACTTCTTTGATTTCATTAAGTGATTTACGCCCAAAGTTCGGTGTACGAAGCATGTCGCTTTCGCTCTTTTGAACAAGATCACCAATATAGATAATATTGTCGTTTTTCAGGCAGTTGGCTGAACGTACAGACAGCTCAAGCTCATCTACCTTACGCAGCAAGTTACGGTTAAATGGCAGCTCATCCGCTTCGTCTTTTTCTTCCTTGGCTTCTGGCTCATCAAAGTTGATAAAGACCTGAAGTTGATCTTGTAGGATACGTGAAGCAAAAGCCACGGCGTCTTCAGGTGTTACAACACCATTTGTTTCGATCTGTAATGTGAGCTTATCGTAGTCCGTGATCTGTCCCACACGTGTATCTTCTACTTCGTAGGATACTTTACGTACCGGTGAGAAAACGCTGTCTACTGGAATATAGCCTACAGGACATTCCTCAGGGCGGTTTTGGTTCGCCGGACGGTATCCCTTACCGGTATTGACAGTCATTTCCATGTTAAGCGTTGCACCTTTATCAAGGGTACAAATAACAAGGTCAGGATTCATGATCTCAATATCGGCGCCTGCCTCAATCATGCCTGCAGTAACTTCACAAGGACCAGCAGCATTCAAGCGCATTTTCTTGGGACCTTCTACATGCATACGAACCGCAATCGCCTTGACGTTCAAAACGATGTCGGTGACGTCCTCACGTATACCTTCGATAGAAGAAAATTCATGCAAAACGCCATCAATCTGGATACCCGTGACGGCAGCACCTTGCAAAGACGAAAGAAGAATGCGACGAAGTGCGTTTCCTAATGTTAGACCAAAGCCGCGCTCTAGAGGTTCTGCGACAATCTTGCCTGTCACTTGCGCGTTTGAGCCGTGACCAATTTCGATTTTTGATGGTTTAATCAATTCTTGCCAGTTTTTGTAAATCAAGGGTCTATCCTTTCCAGTTTTTCAAATCAAATAATGTTTATGTATTGCTACTACTTTAATAACCACCAAATTATACGCGGCGGCGTTTGCGTGGACGGGTTCCATTATGTGGAATGGGTGTAATGTCTTTAATAGACCTAATTGTAAATCCAATCGCGCTCAAAGCTCTTAGAGCTGATTCACGGCCTGATCCCGGACCTTTTACAAGAACGTCCAGATCTTTCATACCGTGCTCTTGCGCTTTACGCCCTGCATCTTCTGCTGCGACCTGCGCGGCGTAAGGCGTCGATTTACGTGATCCTCTAAACCCCATCATACCTGCAGAAGACCAGGAAACGGCGTTTCCTTGTGCATCTGTAATGGTGATCATGGTGTTGTTAAAGCTTGAATTCACATGGGCCTGCCCGGAGGTGATATTCTTTTTAACTTTTTTCTTTGCTGCTGGTTTTGCCATTATCTTAATTCCTTATTCTATCTGCTCTTAATGCTTACCAACCGGTTTTTTACCAGCGATCGGTTTGGCAGGGCCTTTACGTGTACGGGCATTTGTTCTGGTTCTTTGTCCACGCACAGGAAGATGCTTACGGTGGCGCAAGCCCCGAAGACAGGCCATATCCATCAAGCGTTTGATATTCATAGATACTTCACGGCGAAGGTCCCCTTCAATCGTGTAGTCACCATTATCAATCTCGCTACGGATTTGGTTGAGCTCATCCTCGCTCAACTCATTCACGCGTTTTGCTTTATCAATACCGGCAGCTTCACAGATTTGGCGTGCGGTAAAGCGGCCAATACCATGAATGTAGGTTAACGCGATTGTGATGCGCTTGCGGTCAGGAATATTTATACCTGCTATACGGGCCATGTTCTCTCCTTTTCGATCATTTCATTCAAAACCGTAAGATTATTTATTTTGTTTTTAGCCTGCAACCCCGGCGCTTCGCGCCGTGTCGAGTTAAAAACGGGTCAAATAACGCCAGTTTCTATACTCTCGAAACCCTTATATTTCAATAGCTTGCGAAAGCTTAAAACATGCATAGAGGTCTCAGATTTGGCGCATTATAGGCATAATAATGCGTTCGTCAACACTTAATTTATTGCGCACTCGCGCTTTTTAAGCCGCTAGGTCTCTGGCCAGAATGGTTTCAATTTGCGCCGTGACCTCTTCGATTGAATTCATGCCGTTAATCACGAATATATCGCCCTGTGCGCGGTAATAAGGGAGCACCTCGGCGGAATAGTTGCGATATTGCTCCAGCCTTGTTTTCATTGCATCGACGGTATCGTCCATGCGTCCCTCCTCTTTGGCACGCTTTTCGACACGTTCAATGAGAATATCGTCATTAACTTTTAACTCCATGACCAGATCAATTTGCTGCCCCCGGTCTCCTAGCATGTGGTCCAAAGCTTGCGCTTGCGCAACTGTGCGTGGAAATCCATCAAAAATAAAGCCTTTGGGCTGTTCTAAGTTGTCGATGCAATGGGCTATCATGCCAATCACAACCTCATCAGGGACGAGCTTTCCTTGATTCATAAGATCACGGGCCTGAATGCCGAGCTCAGTTCCCGCAGCAGCTTGTGTGCGAAGCATATCGCCTGTTGAAAGCTGCACGAGGCCGTATTTCTCTTCCATGATTTTAGCCTGTGTCCCCTTACCGGCGGCAGGTGGTCCAAAAAATACAACATTAAAAGGCATAAAAGCTTCTCCTTGCGTATAAATTATCTCCGGCCTTTGCGGCCTGTGCCGCGTAATTTGGCCTTTTTGATCAGTCCTTCATATTGGTGTGCAATCAAATGGGAGTGGATTTGCGCCACCGTATCCATTGTCACTGTCACAACGATGAGGAGCGATGTCCCACCAAAATAAAACGGCATACTATATTGTGAGATCATAAACTCCGGCAGCAAACAAATAAAGACCAAATAGAGAGCGCCTACGGCTGTAATACGTGTCAAAACGTGATCAAGATAATCTGCAGTGCTTTTTCCGGGGCGAATGCCTGGTACAAATCCGCCGTGCTTTTGCAGCATGTCGGCGTTTTCTTCCGGGTTGAAGACAATCGCCGTATAGAAAAAGGCAAAAAACGCGATCAGGCCACCATAAAGGAGCATGTAGATTGGTTGTCCATGTTGCAAATAGCGGGCAATGGCGGACGTCAAATCTCCACCTTCCGCGCCGCTAAAGCCGACAATGGTCAGCGGCAAAAGCAATAAGGAAGAGGCAAAAATCGGTGGAATGACACCGGCGGTATTCATCTTAAGTGGAATATGGTTTTGTTGACCCATTTGCATTTGGTTACCTGCTTGGCGTCGTGGGTATTGTACAGTGACGCGGCGCTGCGCGCGTTCCATAAAAACGATGAGCGCAATCACGCCAATCACCATCGCTGCCAGAGCTAAAAGCTCGATAAAGTTAAACTGTCCCTGACGGCCCAGCTCTAACGTAGAGCCAATGGCGCGCGGGAGTTCGGCCACAATTCCGGCAAAGATAATGAGCGAGATACCGTTTCCGATACCGCGCTGGGTGATTTGTTCTCCCAGCCACATCAGAAACACCGTTCCCCCTACAATTGTAATAACGGTTGAGGCACGGAAGAAAAAGCCCGGATCAATTACAGCGCTTCCTGTGGAGCTTTGCATTCCTTCTAACCCGACAGCCAGCCCGTAAGCCTGCACGGTGGCCAATAATACGGTGAGATAGCGCGTATATTGGTTGATTTTCATGCGGCCATGCTCGCCCTCTTTTTTGAGCTTTTCGAGGTTGGGAAACATCGCGGTAGCCAACTGCATAATAATGGAGGCCGAGATATAAGGCATAATGTTGAGGGCAAATATCGTCATACGTGAAAGCGCACCACCGGAAAACATGTTGAACATGTCTAAAATACCGCCGCCTTTTTGATCATAAATTTCTTTCCAGACAATTGGATCAATACCAGGCACGGGGATATAGGTTCCAAGACGGTAAATAATCAACGCGCCCAAGACGAAGAGGATACGCTGTTTGAGCTCAGTGGCTTTGGCCAGAGCGCCCCAATTGGCATTTTTGGCAAGCTGTTCAACGGCTGATGACATGATGGTTCTTTCTTCAAAATTTCAGATGACATTGTAGTGATAGAGAATTTGACGATTCAAGACAAGATGTCTTCTTAAAATATTTCACATCACTCTTTCCCTAATAAAATCTTGCATATTTGTGCGGCTAACGCATTATAGACGGACGTAAAATGAAGGGCACAGATATGAAGACAGTCAATGATATCAGAACGGAATTTTTAGACTTTTTTGAAGGAAAGGATCACCGCCGGGTGGAATCCTCTTCTCTCGTGCCGCAAAATGACCCGACCCTGATGTTTACCAATTCAGGCATGGTGCAATTTAAAAATGTTTTCACAGGCGTTGAAAAGCGAGGCTATACCCGCGCCACAACGGCGCAAAAATGTGTACGGGCAGGCGGTAAGCATAATGATCTTGATAATGTAGGTTATACCGCGCGCCACCATACTTTCTTTGAAATGTTGGGGAATTTTTCCTTTGGTGATTATTTTAAGGAAGAAGCTATTTCTTATGCGTGGGAGCTAATCTCCAAAAATTTCGGCATGCCCCAAGACAAGCTGTTGATTACGGTTCATTCCACCGATGAAGAGGCGGCCACGCTTTGGAAGAAAATTGCCGGATTTGCAGATGATAAAATTATCCGCATTCCTACAGATGATAATTTCTGGCAAATGGGGGATACGGGTCCGTGCGGACCTTGTTCGGAGATTTTCTATGATCAGGGTGAAGCATTAGAAGGTGGCCCTCCGGGTTCCCCTGATGAGGATGGTGACCGCTTTTTGGAGTTTTGGAACCTTGTTTTTATGCAGTATGAGCAAGAACCGGATGAAGACGGTAAGCCCATTCGTACCCCCTTGCCCAAGCCCTCGATTGACACTGGTATGGGATTGGAGCGTATGGCCGCCCTCATGCAAGGCAAGGTGAGCAACTATGATATTGATTTGTTGCGTTCCATTATTGAGCATTCTGCTGACTTAACGGGAATTGATCCTGACGGGGAGCAGGCAGCTTCGCACCGTGTTATTGCCGATCATTTGCGCTGTAGTGCGTTCTTGCTGGCTGACGGTGTGATGCCCTCCAATGAGGGGCGGGGCTATGTGCTCAGGCGGATTATGCGCCGTGGGATGCGTCATGCGCATTTGTTAGGGGCGGTTGAACCGCTCATGTATCGTTTATATCCGACGCTTTTGTCAATGATGGGACAAGCCTATCCGGAATTAAAACAGGCCGAAGCACTTATTACCGAGACGCTCAAGAACGAAGAAACACGCTTTAAAGAGACGCTGGACCGGGGTCTCAAAATGTTGGACGAGGAAGCGGAAAAGGTGCGCAATAAAACACTGGCAGGTGATGTGGCCTTTAAGCTTTACGATACATACGGTTTCCCGGTTGATCTCACACAAGACGCGCTTCGTGCCAAGGGCATTGAGGTTGATATGGCCGGATTTGAATCTTGCATGGAGGAGCAAAAACAAAAAGCGCGCGCAAGTTGGTCGGGCTCCGGCGATTCCCAATACGAAAAATTTTGGTTTGAGCTTACAGATAAATATCCGGCGACGGAGTTTTTGGGCTATGAAGAAGAAGAATGTCAGGCGGAGGTTATCGCCATTGTTCATAGTGGTAGGGAAATGGATTATCTAGAGAAAGGGCAAGAAGCCTATATTCTTACAAATCAAACCCCGTTTTATGCGGAGAGCGGCGGACAAGTCGGTGATAAAGGAAATCTGCTTGCTGATAACGGTGAAGCGGTTGTTCTGGATACGCAAAAAAGATTGGGTAAGCTCTGGGCGCATAATGTAAAAATCACGAAGGGAAAAATTTCCCTCGGCGATACTGTGCGCCTGATTGTGGATCAGGAGCGCCGCACAGCTATTCGTTCTAATCACTCCGCCACGCACTTACTTCATGAAGCGTTGCGTCAGAATTTAGGAGATCATGTGGCGCAAAAAGGCTCGCTTCAAGATGAACAGCGTACTCGCTTTGATATTTCTCAACCTATTGCCATCGATAAAGATATCCTTCAAAAGGTTGAAGAGGATGTGAACGCTGAGATTAAAGCCAATACGGAAGTGGTTACACGCGTGATGCCTTTGGATGATGCACGCAAAAGCGGTGCGATGGCTCTTTTTGGTGAAAAATATGATGATGAAGTGCGTGTTGTTTCAATGGGAACACAGCAAGGTGATAAGGCTTATTCGGTGGAGCTTTGTGGGGGTACGCATGTGAAACGTACCGGTGATATTGGTCGTTTGAAAATTATTTCTGAGAGCGCCGTTTCTGCAGGTGTGCGTCGGATTGAAGCCGTAACAGGCGCACGCGCCGATG
>JALEGH010000026.1 GCA_022763065.1 Alphaproteobacteria bacterium | reverse complement strand
CCTTCCCGTCCACATCCCCGATGACATTCATTACCTCCGACACGCCTGCCTTTTCACGGCGCTTATCAATAATGGCCAGATCGGCGTTAATCCGCTTGGCCATGGCACGGGCACGCACCACCCCACCCACATCCGGTGAGACCATTACCACATCCTTACCGCCGAATTTCTCTTCCATATCCGGCCCGAAAACCGGCATGGCCTGAAGGTTATCGGTGGGGATATCAAAGAACCCTTGGATTTGTCCTGCGTGAAGCTCCATCGTCAGCACACGGTCCGCTCCAGCACTTGTAATCAAATTGGCCACTAATTTGGCCGAAATCGGTGTTCTGCCACCGGTTTTCCGGTCTTGCCGCGCATAGCCAAAATACGGGACCACGGCGGTAATCCGCTTGGCAGACCCGCGCTTGAGGGCATCAATCGTGATTAGTAGCTCCATCAAATTATCATTGGCCGGATAAGACGTAGACTGCACCACAAAAACATCTTCGCCCCGAACATTTTCCATGATCTCGACAAAGACTTCCATGTCGGAAAAGCGCCTGATACTCGCCTTGGTGAGCGGTGTGCTCAAATAAGCGGAAATGGCTTCGGATAAGGGACGGTTGGAGTTACCGGCGATAATTTTCATGAGCTTTAGCCCTTAAATAACAAAACAGATGGTTCGGATATGCCCGACTTTAGAAAATCATACCTCCGAAATCAATTACTGATTTCACTTATTCCCAAAATACGATATGTATAGTGACCTTTTTGAAGATGAGACAATTTATGACCTATACACAAGCAGATTACGCGCAAACGCACACTTTTAAGGAAATCGAGCAAGCCTTTAATCTGGTCGCCGGGTTTGACTGGCACTCCGCAGATCTTCTCAGACAAGCCATTGAAGCAAGTAGCGGGCAGCTCCATATCGCCGGTATCGGGTCGAGCGTCAATTTTCCGGTTCAAAACTTCATTCATTTGGCCTCCCGTTCACCCGAGACAGCCCACATCAATGTAAGACTGTTGCATGATCAGGAAGTTATCGAGGCTAGCCATGAGAATACCTCCGTTCTTTTCATCAGTAATAGCGGTGCTACAGGAGAAATTATTGACCCCGCAAAAGCGCTTCAGGAAGCAGGTCATCCGCATCTTTATGCAATGACAACTTTGCCGGATTCCTCTCTGGCACAGATTTGTGGAGACAACACAATTTTACTCGCTTGCGATAAAGAAAATGCCATTGCCGCCACTAAGACCGTTCTGGGACAAGCGCTCTTGCTTCAGGCTACCCTTTTCCCGCAAGAAAATTTTACGCGCGATATCATGCAAGAGCTCTCTGCCCACTTGCGGGAAGTTTTCGAAACCGGTCTTGAACCGGAATTAATAGAAAGGCTCACCCATGCGCGCTCTGTTCGTTTGGTCGGTACAAATGATGGTGCCATGAAGGAGCTGAATTTGAAGCTTACCGAAGCATGCTCCACGCGGGAGCGTCCGATGAATGTCCACCATTATAATCAGAGCGAAATTCTACACGGACCCCATCAAGGTTTTTTCATCTCACCTGAAAAAGACCGGCACACCGCGCAAGATGAAACGGATATTGTGCTGCTTTTCGATCCACCAGAAAACAGGCAAGAGTTACTTCAATCTACTTTAGAAAACAAAACCGGTGTTAATGTCTGGGCTATCGCTTCACAAGACACAGTTTTTAAAACGATTCAAATTCCGCAGTTCAATAGAGCAGAATTTAGAGGATACACGAAGCTGGTAGCAGGGTGGAAGTTGATGATGGAGATTGCACAGGCAAAGCAAATACCGCCGCAGGATTTGGACAAGCCTGCACGCCTTACGAAGGTTGTAAACGCGCATTAGAAGCCACGTCTAGAAATTCAACACCAGAATCCTGCATATGCGTAACAAGCGCACATGTGGTATCAACCAATTTATTATGATCATGCGCAATAATAATATGCACACTTTCTTCATCCTTCAGGTCAGCATCACCGTCAATTTTGCTTTTAAGCGCCTCTAACGTCGGATAAGGCCAGCTTCTTTCCTTCGCATAAGGCTCAAAATCAGGATTTGCCATCCAGTCTGCCGTTGAAAAAGTCCCGAGCAGATCATACGCGCTTGCCATTTCTGTTTCTTTGTACCAAGGAAATGTCACACCTTCATAGATATCCGTAACAAACCCCTCTTGCCTTAAATAATCCTGAATTTTTGCTTTCTTCTCTATTTGCTCAGCGCTTGGTGGTGTAAGGTCAATATTCAAGCCCTCCCCGAATAAATTCTTCAGATGCTCGCCATATTGACCTGCCGCATCATAATCAACAATCCAACCACCACACCCCCGATCCAGATGCGGGAACCTTAGAACCTTAAAAAGGCGCGTTTTACCCGCTTCGCGGTAAAGCTTATCAATAAGCCGCTCATTCTTTTCAATTTCTTCAACCACTTCCTCAAAAGAAAACTCGCTGGAACGCCGGTGACTATAAGTGTGATTGCCGATCACCATTCCCTTTTCAATCGCACGCACAATCGGGGTCGGATTTTGCTCCATCCCCTCACATTCCACATGCATATCCTTGTAGCTGCTGCCGATGGCAAAAAGCGTCGCAGGGATATCACGCTCAACCAGAAAATCGACGAGCTTATCCGTTTCTTTCGTCGGGGAATCATCAATGGTTAAGTAGGCTTTACGTGTCATAACTTTGGATTTATGTCACTTGCCCTCTAAAATCGCAATAGCAGAGATTTGCCGTCCATTATTTTCGGCGTAGCCTTCATGCGTGGCCCGCCTGTGGCTAAAAAACAAATATTCTCCGTTTACGTCCCTGTCTTTATAGGTGTTATGCCCCATGATGCTCACCTGTTTGAGGCCCGCACGCGCCAAGCGACCGGCGATATAGCCGGGTAAATCAAACATGAGATGGTTTTCTTTGCGTGCAAATTTGAAAAAACGCTCATCCTCAGCGTTACGCTCTATGAACCCCCGCGCAAAATCTTGCGGCACCTCATAGGAGGCCTGCGCGATACAAGGTCCAATGACAGCCCGAATTGTCTCTTGTTCAGCACCTAAATCAACCATCGCCTCGATCGTTGCCTCATTCACACCACCCAAGGCCCCACGCCAACCCGAATGCGCCGCCCCGATCACGGGCGCTCCATCCGCTTTTTCGCCGTAAAACAATACAGGCCCGCAATCTGCCGTAAGCACACCGAGCGCCAAGCCGGAGCAATCAGTAACAAGTGCATCGGCCTCAGGGCGCTGATCCGGCGCAAAATTTTGCGTAACTCTTACACATTTCGCGCTGTGAATCTGCTTTACCGTGATTAAGTTTTCCGGCGATACACCAAGCGCACCCGCAACACGCATACGGTTCTCCTGAACTGAATCCGGGTCATCATCTGTACCCAAGCCGCAATTCAAGCTCTCAAAACCCCCTGTACTTACACCGCCCAAACAGCCAAAAAACCCATGTTTTACGGAAGGTGTAGCGCGACCAAATATCTTATCCGTGATTTTCATATCCCTAAAACCCTGCCAATTCCAATTTCGGGTCAGAAGAAAAGGCGATTACCTTAAAAAGTTGCCCCATCTCTCCAACTTTTGTATCTTCACCACATAAACGTTTGAGCGCAGATTGAATATCCAGCCTTTGTTGCGCCGTTGCATTCTGGCTCAAATGATTTGCCCGCACTTCAATCCCCAGTGTCTTTAAAAATGCGCCCTGTGACACCGGCCCATGCACCGTCATATTTTCCTGCATGGCGAACGCTCCCAGATCACCAAAATTAACATGGGCGGTAATATCAACCTCCCCGGGACTGTCCAGCACACTGCAATAGGCATGGTTTTTTACCGCCTGAAGTGTGTCACCCGGCACATTATGAATGAACCCATAATCTATGAATAAGCCAATACCTCCTTGTTTTTGAACAATATTCATGAATTTTTGAAGGTGCTTTTTTTGTTCAGGTGATGCTTCAACTATATCTCCTTCTTTAGGCTCTATCAGAAGGTTGGGAATATGGGGTTTTAGCTGTTCAGACACTTCAAACTCACCTAAACAGGTCGTATCGTTTACATCTAAATTTACCATTTTCTCTAGCCAGCCCGTCTCACGGTAAATCAACTGACACACCGGCAGCGCGTCAAGGAACTCATTTCCAATCACGATAAGAGGGTTATTGGTTGGAATTTGGTTCAAGTCACTGCACCACACGGGATTATAATCACCCAAAAGCTTCTTTTGCGCTTCTTTCAGCACCGGACTGGTTTCAAGCAGGGTTAAATTCATGGCTTCGTGGAATTCCACAATACCTTCAACCGCCCGCAGCGCATCAGACATGAGCGTACCGCGCCCCGGCCCACATTCCAGCAAAGTAAACGCGCTTGGTGCGCCAATTTTCATCCAGCTATCGGCAAGCCACGCCCCTATCAACTCCCCAAACATTTGGGATATTTCTGGCGCGGTCGTAAAATCACCAGACCTACCAAAAGGATCACGGGTCATGTAATAGCCATGTTCCAGGTGGCCCAGACACAACCCCATATACTCCCCCAGACTCATCGGGCCGTTCTCACGGATTTTATCTTTGATGATGTCCTCTAAGGCTGTCATGCCTTATGCGTCCCTTTGCGGAATGAGCATAGTATAACCCCCAGCCCCAACAAACACATCGGGATGCTAAGCCATTGCCCCATAGACAGCCCCGCGCTCAACAGTCCCAAATGCGCATCAGGTTCACGGAACTGCTCGACACTCATCCTAAAGAGTGCATAGAGCGCCAAAAATGCACCGGTAACGATACCCGAACGCTCCCTTATCCATTTTTTATGCATTAAAATCATAAGGATAGCAAAAAGGAATGCACCTTCCAAAAACGCTTCATAAAGCTGGCTGGGGTGCCTTGGCTCCAGCCCGCCATAGGGAAAAATGACCGCCCACGGCACGTCTTTGGAGGCCACACGCCCAAAAAGCTCTCCATTAATGAAATTCGCAATCCGGCCAAAGAAAAGACCTATCGGCACGACGGCACACACAATATCAGACAAGCGCAATAAAGGAATTTTCTGTCGCCAGCTATAGATAATGAGCGCCAAAATAACACCTAGTGCGCCACCATGAAACGCCATGCCGCCCTCCCAGATTTTGAGAATTTCAAGCGGATTACCCAGATACCAGCCAGATTGGTAAAACAGGATATAGCCCAGCCGTCCACCCAAAATCACGCCCAGCACCGCAAAAGGCAGGAAGTTATCAATGTCCTCACGTTTGGGACGATAACCTTCTACTCCCTTAGCCGCCAAACTGCTCAGATAAAGCGCCACACGCCAGCCCAAAAGGAACCCCGCCAGATAAGCCAGCGAATACCAGCGAATATCAAGCGGCCCCAAGGACAGCGCAACCGGATCAATATCAGGAAAAGGAAGTGTCATATGAACTATAAATACGGGTCTTCGCTTTGGCCCATGTGGTTCTGGACGAAGTCACGCACACCGTCTTCCAGCTCCGTAAACGGCTTATCATATCCTGCAGCTCGAAGCTTGCTCATATCTGCTTGGGTGAAATACTGGTATTTCTCCCGCAAGCTCTCAGGCATATCAATATAATTGATTTTGGGCTCCATCCCGGCCGCAGCAAAAGTGGCCTCGGCCAAATCCTTAAAACTCCGCGCCTGACCGGTTCCGACATTAAACAGGCCGGAAACATCTTTATTCTCATAAAGCCAGAGCATCACACTCACGCAATCTTTGACATAGACAAAATCACGCAGCTGCCCGCCATCTTCATAATCCGGATTGTGCGACTTGAAAAGCTTGGCCGCAGCTCCCGCTACCACTTGCGGATAAAGCTTACAAATGACGCTCATTTGATCGCCCTTATGATACTCATTGGGACCGTAAACATTGAAGAATTTGAGCCCTGCCCATTGCGGCGGTACTTGCTCCTGCCCATCTTCCAAAATCCGTGCAATACGGCGGTCAAACACATGCTTGGACCAACCATAAGCATTCAAAGGCCGCAATTTCGACAGGCTTGCCGGGTCTTGTGCATCAACAAACCCCGCGCTTCCGTCACCGTAAGTTGCCGCACTTGAAGCATAAACAAGACGCACCTGATGCTTGCCGCACCATCTCCAGATCCGGCGCGACAGCACAATATTTGTTTCTGCGATAAGGTCTGCGTCTTGCTCCGTTGTCGAGGAAATCGCCCCCATGTGAAAGATCATCTCGATATCATCTTTATGCGCTTCAAGATAATCAAACAGCCGCTCCGGATGCACCATGTCACGCAGCTCCCGCTTGGCAATGTTGCGCCACTTGTCTTCCACCCCTAACGTATCGCAAATCACAATGTCTTTACACCCATGCGCCTCCAGTCCCGCCACAAGGTTGGAGCCGATAAAGCCTGTACCACCCGTTACAATAATCATTTTTGTTGTTCCATTTATTGTTGAATCAATTTTGTTCATTGTACGTAAGAGCAGCAAAAAACCCAACATGCAATTTTTAACCGTGGATAGTTTTTAAAACTTATCCGACTCCGCTTGCCCTCATTCCGAGGGGAATGATAACAACGTTACGTTCACTTCAAAAAGTTTTTTAGCGATTAAGAAGAATGTCAAAGAATTCACAGTTTCTGGATGATATTGCGCGTGTTGCCGGTGGGACTGTTGGCGTTTTGAACAATCTGCGTGAACAGCTTCAGGGCGATATAAGGCTGCGTGTTGAAGAGCTCGCAACCCGTATGGACCTTGTCCCGCGCGAAGATTTGGAGCGCGTGGAACTTATGTTGGAAAAAGCATTGAGCGAACAAAAAGACATGCTAAAGCGCCTTGAAAAATTAGAGGGCAAAAAGACGACAAAAAAATCTGCAAAAAAGAAAAAGAAAAAATAAATGCTACGTGAAGATAACTCTATTGACCTGTATGACGATGTCTCCAATCCTTTGGATGGCATTGAGGAGATTCTGGCCGGTAATGACTGGACCTATCAACGTATGAATGAAGATGAGTTGAGTGTGCATGTCTCCGGCAAATACGGGCATTATCAAATGATTTTTGTCTGGCAGGATCAATATAGTGCCATTCAATTTTGCTGTATGCCGGATTTATCCGTGCCGGAAAATAAACTGGATGAAGCCGCAAGCATCGTGAACAAGATTAACAGCAATCTATGGCTCGGTCATTTTGACATTCGTGCCTATGACGACTTGGCGGGGCAAAGCGCGCACATCCCTTGCTTTCGCCATGCCAGCCTGTTTCGCGGTCTTCATGAGACATCCGGTGCCGATCACATGGCTGACCTTATCGACATTGCCTTGGCGGAGTGTGAGCGCTACTACGTGACTTTTGATCTCCTCTCCAAAACCGCGATGCAAGATAACAAGGATGTTGATCTGGCGATGATGGATGTCATTGGACGTTCATAAACAGATCCAAAAGAGAAGCGTTTTAGAACCATGACAGCTTCGCAAAAAACCACAAAACTTAACGTAATGTTGGTTGGCTGCGGCCAGATGGGGAGTGCTCTGGCTTTGGGGTGGGATAAGCAGAACCTTCTTAACTCTTTATATATAAAAGATCCTTCCGGGGTATCCACAGAACTATCCTCAATCCATAACTTATTTCACGTGAAACAAGATATGGGAAAATCATTGGATGAGACGGATATCGTGATCCTTGCGGTGAAGCCCCAAATCATGGATGAAGTGTGTCAGGAGTTGCGCGATTTATTGCCGCACGGTCTTCCCGTTTTGTCCATCGCGGCGGGTAAAAACACCGCTTATTTTCAAAAACACTTAAGCGCACACACTCCGGTCATTCGTGCCATGCCCAACACACCCTCCAGTATCGGGGCAGGAATCACCGCGCTCTATGCTGCTCCTGAGCTCAGTAACACCCATGAAGAAATAGCTACGCGGCTTATGGAAGCGGTAGGGCAAATACTATGGCTAGAAGATGAAGAACTGATGGATACGGTCACGGCCCTTTCAGGAAGCGGTCCGGCCTATCTCTTTTACCTGATAGAAGTCATGGGCAAGGCCGGTGAAAATTTAGGTTTGAGCACCGATCAAGCCACGCAGCTCGCCCGGCAAACCTTTATTGGTGCGGCTAAGCTTGCTGAAGCTGAAAACAACCTGAGCGCTACAGCACTGCGCGAGAATGTCACAAGCCCCGGCGGTACGACGCAGGCCGCCCTTGATGTACTTATGGATGGGCGCTTCCAGGACATTATGAACGAAGCGATTAAAACTGCCCAAAAACGGAGTAAAGAACTTTCCGATTAAACGAGAACTGTTTTTTGATTTTAACTACGAATGGACACGAATAAACGCTAATATTCTTTTTGTGTCCTAAATCTTGCATCTCTTCTGTGCATTCCCCGTGCAAACGGGAATATTGTATTTCTAAAACCACGAAAACACGAAGTGACGAAGTTTTTAATATTATTCCTTATTAAAACTTCGCGCGACTTTGCGTCCTTCGTGTTAAAAAAATCCACATTCATTCTCGTGATTTAGAAGCCGACTAAAGCCTATCACGACGCGGATGGCTTCAACCGATATTCAACCTTTTTGGCTTCTGGCGCCTTGGACGCAGGAAGGTCTTTATGATCGGCTGCAAACATATTAAATGCGAGCACCACCCCTCCCACTACCCCCGTCAGAGTGCCTGCCAAAGCGGAGGCGGGAGAATCGTAATGCTCCATAGTACCAACAGCATTAGCACCAGCAACAACAACAGCAACAGCAACAGCAGTAGTAGCAACAACAGTAGCACCACCAACACCAACAACAGCAGTAGTAGCACCAGCACCAACAACACCAGTAGCAACAACAGCAGTAACAGCAGCAGTAACAGCAGCACAAATCACAAACGCTTTCACAGCATCACCTTTTTTCATCGTCAAAATCCTTTCATTCTCTATTTTTATTACTCTGTAAAATTTAATACTTTCCCCCTTTTAAACGCCCCCCCCAACAATATGTCAATAAAAAAAATATGGGAATAGTGCTTGTTTTTTTAAAAGTTCAGCCCCAAACCAATAAACACTAAACCATCATCTCAAACATCTTTGCGCATTTTTCTAAGCGGGTTTTTCGGCTGCGAAACATCTGCGCCGCGTAAATAAAGCGGTTCAAGGTTTTCTACTGTCTTTGAGCTTTCAAACTTTCTTTGCCCCACCTCGATCAGTTTGAGAGGATCAGAAAGCCTCACCTCTTCCAAAAGCTCGAAATTTTGAGACAAACCCACCGCCTTCACCTCCTCGCGAAAACGTACCAAGCAATCTCCACCAACACTAAATGCACCTTTTGGCGCTTGCTCTAAAATCTCTGAAATTTCCGCCGCAAACGGATTGCCCAAAGGCTCACCTTGCACATCATAACAGCAAGCATAAAAATCTTTTCGCTTTGTCTCCAGCATCACAAGCAACGGCTTATCCGTGTCGTAATGCGCCGCCATGAGATCCAGCGTGTTCACTCCCACCGCCGGTCTATCGAGTGCCAAAGCAAGGGAACGCGCCGTGCTCAAACCAATACGAAGTCCGGTAAATGATCCGGGACCAATTGTGCTTACAATCAAATCAAGGTCAGCATACTCAACTTGCGCTTCTTTCAACACGTCTTCGATGAGAGGCACCAAAATCTGCGCCTGCTCGCGCATGGTTTCAACATGACGCACCGCGCTTTGCCCGACACTGTTTCGCACACCAACGCTACACCCACCAAGGGCCGTATCAAAAGCCAATATATTTTTAGGAGGCCCCATAAAGAACGTAATCCTTCCAATTTGTTATTGCACAAGGCACAAGGAGCGTCATGTACAAATAGTACCTAAGCGACGACGTAACGATGTGCAAGGATAAATTGGAGGGATTAGAACTCAGCGACTTGGCGCACCTCAAGAACCTCAGGGATAAAGTGACGCAACATCCCTTCAATTCCCTGCTTAAGGGTCACCGTTGCACTGGGACACCCGGCGCAAGCCCCGCGCATTTTTAAGTATACAACACCTTGTTCGAACCTCTCAAACTCAATATCACCGCCATCCTGCGCGACAGCAGGCCGCACGCGGGTCTCTATAAGTTCAACGATTTGTTGTGTAATCTCGTCATCAAAATCACCTGCATCATTTTGACCCTTACCTGCGTTTTCGGTCGAGTTCATTCCTTCCTGAAAAAGCGGCAGGCCACTCACATAATGATCCATGATCGCCGCCATAATCCGGCTTTTGAGGGCATCCCACGCCACATTTTCATCTTTGGAAACTGACACAAAATCTGAGCCGTAAAAGACACCCACCACCCCTTCAAGTTCAAAAATCTTTTCCGCCACCGGAGAAATGGCCGCCTCCTCAGGTGTTTTAAACTCGGCCACACCAGCGCTCATCACCGGCTGGCCCGGCAAAAATTTGAGCGTATTGGGATTGGGCGTGTTTTCAGTTTGTATAAACATGGAAAGAATATTTACGCGCGCCGGCACAAAAGGTCAAGAAAATCCGGCAGCTAAATCAATATTTCGCCGTGCCTTCACCGCCGGTTTGGGACCAGAAATAGAGATCCGAATCGCTCAAAAAGTCATGATATTCCCCGATAGAGAAATTATGATAGGCCTTCTTGAAATCAATGGATTTAATGATACTGCGAAAATCATTATCCCAACGCTCATACCCATGATTGAGTGTCGAACACTCAACGATGTAAAGCTTGTTGTTATAAAGAGAGGCAAACATAATCGCACGGCGCTGTTGAAACGCGGTCCCGTCACGCAAAGAATAGCTGCCCAGCGCATAGCTCGCGATCCAGCGCCCTAACCCGCCGCCGTCATACACACGATCAAGAATATATTCATCATAATTGCCCATATAGGATTTCCAAAACGGAATGCTCACCGCTTCCTTTTGAATAGCCTTACCGTATTCCGGCGGGTAAATACTGTAGCGCTTATCATCAGAAATTTTGACATTGCAGATCGGGTCCTCACCATTTGACGGCGCAGAAATGCGCAAAACATCGTCAGGATGGCGGTTCCCTTGTGTTTCCCACGTATCGGGAAATGTCATGGTCAATCCGCTCTCACGGTCCTGCCACAAAAAATAATCGGCCTGTGCAGAGACGGGAAAAAGAAACAGCGCTAGAAATAAAAAAAGCCTCATGGAATCAGTATAGCGCGAGGCTTTCATTTTGTAATTGGAAAATTGGCCAATAAACGCGTTATTTCACACCATATTCTGCCGCAATGCGGGGGCTGACATAGCCATCTTCAACAAGCTGGCAGATTGTTTCGCGCGCGCCTTCAGAAACTCGTTCTGAACCAGTCGGCTCATGAAATGATCTATTCACATGCGCAAAACTACCAGGTAAATCTAAAATACCGCTATCCAAAATTCGGTCTCCAACCTGACCAATCCCTTCACCAGGAGACAACTTTACAGCCTCATCAAAACCTTTACCACATCCACCATTACAAGAATTTGTCATCTCTATTCTCCTTTTGAAATTTTGAAAGAGCTTACGCCCAAAAACCCATTATGTCAAGCGTGTCTTGGTAAATAGGCTGCGCCAATTCATTGGCTTTCTCATTTCCTGCGGCTAAAATTTTATCAATCTCGGCGGTGTCTGCCATTAACTCACTCATGCGGGATGTAATGGGAGAGAGCTTGGCCACCGCCAAATCAGACAACGCGTTTTTAAGCTCAGAAAATTGCTTGCCACCAAATTCCGCCATCACAGCTTCCTGACTTTGATCATTAAGCGCGGCATAAATGCCAATCAGGTTCATGGCCTCCGCACGCCCCTCACCTTCTTTTTCATTTGCGGGGACGGAATGCGCATCCGTTTTGGCCTTGCGGATTTTCTGGGCGATTGTGTCGGCATCATCGGTCAGGTTAATCCGGCTCATGTCACTTTCGGCGGATTTGCTCATTTTCTGTGTTCCATCACGAAGCGACATGACACGCGTGGCAGGTCCGGTAATTACCGGCTCAGGCAGAGGGAAAAATTCTTCCCCATCACAAAAATGAACATTAAAGCTGTTGGCAATATCACGCGCCAACTCCAAATGCTGCTTCTGGTCATCTCCCACCGGAACATGTGTAGCCTTATAAGTTAGAATATCTGCGGCCATCAAAACCGGATACGCATATAAACCAAGAGAAGCCTGATCCTTTTTCTTGCCTGCCTTTTCCTTGAACTGAGTCATACGGTTAAGCCAGCCCAGCGGCGTCGTTGCGGTGAAAAGCCAGTTGAGCTGCGCATGTGCGCTCACTGCACTTTGCACAAAGATATGAGATTTCTTCGGATCAACGCCAGCCGCAATATAAGCCGCCGCAATTTCCCGCGTGGCCTGTTTGAGCTGAACCGGATCATATTTCACCGTGATCGCATGAAGATCAACAACGCCGTACAGGCATTCATTCTTACTATCCCCTTGGCCTTCATCCTGCAGCTTCACCCAATTACGCAGCGCCCCCAAATAGTTCCCTAAATGGAGACGGTTCGTCGGTTGCATACAAGAAAGAATACGCTTGGTCATTTTACTTCTTCTTCAATAAATATTGCTTTATTTCACCTACTTTAACCGCTCCCGAAGCAATAATACATACCCCATAAGCAATCAAGCCTAAAAGCACAAGTGCGCCAAGAATCAAAATGCGTGAGAGTTCCCCTTGAGAATCAAGGCCTTCAAAATAATTGTCAAACACCACCAAAATACTTCCCATCACAAAGCTGGCAAAAATGATCTTGAAAAGAGCGCTTTTAAACCGCGCATCAAAATCAAAGACTTTGCGCCCCTTTAAACCACGGTAAAGCAAGCCAAGCTGTATCCATCCCACAAGCCCGGTAGATATCGCAATCCCCGCCACGCCAAAGGGCCAGATGAGAATAAGGCTCAAACCAATATTCAACGCCGTAATAATGACTGAAACTTTCACAGGGCTGAGTGTGTCTTGCCCCGACCAATAGGCTGTTGAAAACACCTTCACGGCGATATAAGCTGGCAGACCAATCGCATATCCCACCAACACATTGGCCGCAAGAGCACTATCTTCGCTCGTAAAAGCTCCGCGTTCAAAAAGCGTACTTATAAGCGTTTCAGGCATCACAAATAAAGCCACCGACGCCGGCAAGGCCAGCAACATGCAAATCTCCAGCGCACGGTTAAATAAATCACGCGTGCGCCCCTCATCCCCCGCCGCAATCGCCTTGGACAGCATGGGAAGAAGCGCAGTCCCCACCGCAATCCCCACCATCCCAAGGGGGAGCTGATTAAGGCGATCTGCATAATAAAGGTAAGAGATTGAACCACTTGCCAGCATCGAGGCAATAATGAGGTCCGCAAACAAGTTGATATGCATCACGCCTGCGCCAATCACGCCCGGCCCCATGAGCTTAAAAAGCTTTTTTATATTGCCGTTAAATTCAGGCTTTTGGAGCGCCAAGCGCCGCCCATGCTTTTTAATATTATAGACCAGCCAGATAAATTGCGTGAGGCCCGCCAGCGCGATCCCCCACGCCATCGCGTGTCCCGCCGTTTCGGTAAAGGGGGTAAAACCAAGCAGAGCCACAATCAAGCTCACATTAAAAAAGATAGGTGCTGCGGCAAAAGGCGCAAATTTATCATGCGCATTGAGCACTCCACCCATGAGAGCTGCCAAAGAGATCAGTAATAAATAAGGAAATGTCACGCGTGACAGTTCCACCGCCAGATCATAACGCAGCGCATCATCATGAAAACCCGGCGCAATCACATACATAATGGCGGGCATAAAAATAACCGCCAGCAATGTAAAGGGGACTAGGAAAAGCAGCATGACTGAAAAGGCGTTAGAGGCAAATTTATCGGCCTTTTCTTCTCCCTCTTTTTCAATCTTCTCCGAATAAAGCGGCACAAAAGAAACGCTAAAAGCTCCCTCTGCCGTCACACGTCTAAAGAAATTAGGGAGCTTAAGCGCAACAAAAAACGCATCCGCCACCGGCCCCGCACCGAGGATAGCCGCCGTTAAAATATCACGGATAAATCCGAAAATGCGGCTCAACCCCGTCAGGCCTGCCACCGTCGCCATGGCTTTGAGTAGTTTCATGGGGGTGATTTAACAGCAAACAAGTAGCAAAGTTAAGAGCAAATCAAGGCTCGTTGGTTTTTATGCCCGCCTAGATCATATCGTTTTGAAGAGCCCTTTCGCGATGAAGACGCCAGTGATATGATTCTCTAGGATCATTTGAGGCAAACCCATCACCTGTTATTCTACGTCCGGCATTAAGCGTCATTAAATCCCTTGTACGCTTCCCTCCCGGTTGCACGTAAAACGTCGCCTGACGGGGGCGAGCCCCCTTAAACTCAGCATGCGCCCATGCATACTCAGGCGCATTGGCTATGTCAGAGGGTCTAAGATTAAGTTCCACATACGCTGAATTTTTCCACACATTCGGCGTAACATCCGATATATTTTTAATGCTCTGGATCATACTAGGCTTCTTTGAGGCGAAGAAACCTGACTTGCCCACAAGATTAATCTCCACCTTGCAATCCATCCCAAATTCTTGTTCCGCCGCTTTCTTAAATTCTTGCGCATAAGAAACAAACTGTTCGTGTGATACCGGTCTAAAAAAGTTGCTCAAACTCCATCTGGTCATACCAAACCCTCCATAATCTGCTTTATGGCATAGACGGTAATAATACAAAAGCCTTATGTCAATAAAAAAGTGCGTGAAGTTCTAGCGCTCTCTGATACAACTACTCCCATGAAACGAAATCCTGAAAGTCAGTGGTTTGGACAGCGCGAAGTGACACCGGAGGAAAAAACCGGTCTTGTGCGTGGGGTGTTTGATTCCGTGGCGGATCAATATGATCTGATGAATGACCTTATGTCCGGCGGGGTGCATCGCCTTTGGAAAGATCACCTTATTCGCAAAATCCGGCCCCGTGCGGGTTTAAGCTACCTTGATGTCGCTGGTGGGACAGGTGATATCGCGTTTAGAATAAAAGATTATATTGAGCGCATGTTATCGGCTCGACGGAGCTTTTGTGAAACTCGACGGAACGAAGTGACGGATGAAGGCTTCACAAAAAAAGCGACGGTTGCAGACGATAACAAAAAAGAATCAAATATCACCTTATGCGATCTTAATTGGGATATGCTGCGTGTGGGACGTGACCGGGCGGTGGATCAAGGCTGGCTGGATGATTTTGAATGGGTCACCGGAAATGCTGAAAGCCTGCCAATCCCTAGCGAAAGCGTTGATGTCTATACTATCTCCTTTGGCCTGCGTAATGTAACGCGCATTGACACGGCCTTGAAAGAAGCGCACCGGGTTCTAAAACCAGGTGGGCACTTTTACTGTCTGGAGTTCTCCCATGTTGAAAACCCTCTTATATCAGGTATTTACGACGCATTTTCGTACAAAATCATCCCTGAAATCGGCCAAAAAGTCGCGCAGGATCGCGAGAGCTACCAATATCTTGTTGAGTCTATTCGCAAATTTCCGGATCAGGAAAACTTGAAGTCCCGCATGGAATCAGCCGGGTTCGCCAAATGCACCTTTGAGAACCTCACATTCGGCGTGGCTGCCATACATCACGGCATAAAATTATAAAATTGTGTATTTTCCAAAAAAACTGTTGCATTTTGGAGTCAAAATCCGCTATTTATGCCTCATCTGTTTTATCGACGGTATTTAATGGAGGTGGGGAACCGCCTTGGATGAAGTTTGTAAAAAGATCGTTTATTTAATTTAAAGAGGAAAAAGTAATGAATAACAATATTTTGAAATCAGTATTTTTCGCAGCCGTTGTCTTGGTTGCCGGTATCGTAGCCATGCAGGTTGTCTATAACAATGTCACAGGTACAGATGCAGAAGGATTTGCCAACATCTCTCCTGCAGCTGGTGATGCAATCGATTCAATGGGAGAAACTGTTGAAGGAGTTGCTGACGACATGGTAGAAACCACAACTGACGTTGTGGAAGCTGGCAAGGAAATGGCCGAAGATGCAGTAGACGCCACAACAGAAGCCGCTAAAGATGCAACTGACGCCGCTTCCGACATGATGGAAACAGCCAAAGAAGAAGTTGATGGCATGATGGATCATGACACAACAGACCATGCGGAAGAGATTGTCGAGGAAGGCAAAGAAATGGCCAAAGATGCTGCCCAAGAAGCGGCTGATAAAACACCTGCGGCAGGCGAAGTTGAAGATGCTGCCAAAGATGCAATGGGCATGTAATTCATAGACCTATCGCTTTAAAAGCTTTAAGATCGGCCTCGTTATCAATAGATACGGGGCCTTTCTTTATTTTGGAATGAATATCCATGATGTTACGCGGTAAAAAAATACTTTTGATTATCTCCGGCGGCATTGCGGCCTATAAGGCGCTCGACCTGCTGCGTCAGCTCAAAAAACAAGGGGCGCAGGTGCGGTGCATTTTGACACGCGGCGGATCGCAGTTTATCACCCCGATGTCTGTTGCGAGCTTAAGTGAGCGGGAGGTCCACATGGATCTCTGGTCGCTCAAAGATGAAACTGAAATGGGACATATCCGCCTCTCGCGTGAAGCAGACCTGATCCTCGTGGCACCGGCGAGCGCCAACCTCATTGCCCAAATGGCTTATGGGCTGGCCGAAGATTTGGCCTCCACCACATTACTGGCCTCTAATCGCCCTGTCATGATCGCGCCCGCCATGAATCCCATGATGTGGGAAAATGCGGCAACGCGGGAGAATATTGAAACACTTGAAAAGCGCGGCATTCAAATGATTGGCCCCAGTAGCGGTGAAATGGCCTGCGGCGAAACTGGTCAGGGCCGCATGAGTGAACCAGAAAACATCGTCAAAGCCGTGATCCATCATTTCCAAGCAGATAAACCTCTGGCCGGAAAAACCGCCCTTGTCACCAGTGGGCCGACGCATGAGCCGATTGACCCGGTGCGCTTCATTGGCAATAGATCAAGCGGCAAGCAAGGTCATGCGATTGCAAGGGCCTTGGCCGATGCAGGCTCTGCTGTAACGCTCATCAGTGGACCGGTAAACATTCCCGACCCTGAAGGAGTTGAAACGATCCAAGTGCAAACGGCACAAGAAATGCTGGAAGCCTGCCAAAATGCCCTACCTGCCGATATCGCCATTTGCGCCGCCGCCGTGGCCGACTGGCGCGTGGAAAACGCCGCCCGGCACAAAATCAAAAAGGGGAAGGATTTGGCTCCTCCAGCTCTTACCCTCATACAAAACCCTGATATTTTGCGTGAGATAGCCTCTCACCCCACCAAACGCCCGGCACTCGTGATCGGCTTTGCGGCGGAGACTGAAAATCTGGAGCAAAATGCGAGGGCTAAACTCCAAAAAAAGGGCTGTGACTGGATCATTGCCAATAATGTTGGAATGGAGGATATATTTGGCGCGCAGGAGAATCATGTATATCTTATCACCCATAAAAACATCCAAGAATGGCCTAAAGCGAGCAAGGAAAACATTGCCCGTGACTTAGGTCTGGAGATCACAAATTATTTTTTGAATAACGAGTTTGAAACACGAAAAACAGGATAAGAGAATGACCGAGAAAGTAAAAATTGCCCTAACCCCCTTGGAACACGCCGTTGGTTTGAACCTGCCAACTTATGCGACGGAGCAGTCTGCGGGTATGGACCTCACCGCCGCGCTGGAAGAAGCCATTGAAATCGGCTCAGGCGAACGGATGCTCATCCCCACAGGTCTTTCCATTGCCCTGCCTGCAGGGTATGAGGCGCAAGTGCGCCCCCGCTCCGGCCTGGCGCTCAAACATGGTGTCACGGTTTTAAACACGCCCGGCACTATTGATGCGGATTACCGGGGTGAAATTGGTGTGATCCTAATCAATCACGGGGCAGAACCCTTCACGGTTGAGCGCGGTATGCGAATCGCACAGATGGTCATTGCCAAACATGAGACTGTTGCATGGGAAGTCTCTGACGCGCTTGATGAGACGCAGCGCGGAAGCGGCGGCTTCGGCTCCACCGGAACAGATGGATAGCAATAAAAAGCCGTGCCAAATACCGCCCTTAAAACACAAAACAATGATGACCCAATAACGCATTATCTGGCGCAAGGCCATACGCCGATGATGGCGCAGTATCATATGCTCAAAGAACAGCATCCTGACGCGCTGCTTTTTTATCGTATGGGGGACTTTTACGAGCTGTTTTATGATGACGCAGTGAAGGCTTCTGAAACGCTTGATATCACCCTGACCAAGCGCGGAAAAACAGAAGGCACAGATATCCCCATGTGCGGCGTGCCATTTCATTCTTATGAGCCTTATCTGGCCAAGCTCATCCGTGCCGGATATAAGGTTGCCATTTGCGAACAAACCGAAACACCGCAAGAAGCCAAAGCTAGAGCCAAAAAGAAAGGTAAGCCAACCTCCAAGGTTTTAGTTAACCGCGAAGTGGTCCGGGTCGTCACGCAAGGCACACTCACCGAAGATAATTTGCTTGAGGCGCGGGAAAATAATTATCTGGCCGCCTTAAGCCATTTGGCCGGACAATACGCACTCGCATGGGTGGATATGTCGACAGGATTTTTTCATGTACAAACCATTTCAGAAAAAGATTTGAATATTGTTATTGAGCGTATTGACCCGCGCGAAATATTGGTTTCAGACAAGTATTTGAAAAAGAACTCTTTCAAAAACTCTTTGGCAATAGAGCAGCACAAAATTACGCCTCTATCAAACAGCTTGTTCGACAGCGCAAACGCACAAAAAAGGCTGGAAACGGTTTTTGGTGTTGGCACGCTTGATAGCTTCGGCACCTTCGCCCGCGCAGAAATTTCATCTGCCGGAACGCTCATTGATTATATCGAGCGCACGCAAAAAGGGAAAATTCCACACCTCATGCGGCCCGAACAAGTCTCAAACGGTAGCGTCATGGAAATTGATGGCGCCACACGGCGTAATCTGGAACTCACCCAAACGTTAAACGGCCAGCGCAAAGGCTCCCTTCTTTCTTGTATTGACCGTACGCTCACAGGCACAGGAGCCAGATTACTCCAATCATGGCTGGCTGCACCGTTAAATGATTTAAACGCTATTCAAAAACGTCAGAATATTGTCGCCACATTTTATGATCACAAAAATTTAGGTGAGAGCATTCGTGAGTACCTCAAACAAGTGCCGGACATGGAACGGGCACTGGCCCGCCTTTCCGTTGATCGTGGAGGTCCACGCGATATGGGCGCATTGCATATAGGTTTGGCAATTGCAGAAACCTTGCGCGCCGCTTTACTGCAAGGAAAAATGGAAGAGCTTGATGAGATCACAAAATCTCTGGCCCAATCTGAAGCACTCAAAAAACTGGTTGATGAGCTTAAAAGTGCCTTAAAAGATGACCTGCCTTTTTTGTCCCGTGATGGCGGTTTTATCCGTGACGGCTATCACCCGAAGCTTGATGAGTTGCGCGCCATGCGCGATAACAGCAAGCAGCATATCGCAAGCCTTCAGGCGAAATACCGCAACATGACAGGGGTTGAGACATTAAAGGTCAGCTACAATAATGTCCTTGGCTATTTTATTGACGTGACTGCGCGTCACGGTGATAAATTGATGGTGAAGGCGAAAGATGCAGGTAACGATAATCCCTTTATTCACCGGCAAACCCTTGCCAATAATGTGCGCTTTACCACAGCAGAACTTTCGGAATTAGAGCGAGATCTTTCGAGCGCCGCCGATAAAGCTCTCGCTTTAGAAGAAGAAATTTACGCCAGCTTTATTGTTAAAATTAGCGCGCATGCCGAAGAAATCGGTAAGGTTGCAAATGGACTGGCACAAATTGATGTGACAAGCGCGCTGGCCCTGCTTGCCAGTGAAAAAAACTATGTTAGACCCAAAATTGATAACTCTTTCAATTTTGATATTAAAGGCGGACGCCATCCAATTGTTGAAAATTCATTGGCCAGTACCAACGAAACATTCATCCCCAATGATTGTAATCTTGGGAGTGATCAGAGACTCTGGCTGCTCACCGGCCCCAACATGGCAGGTAAATCAACATTTTTGCGGCAAAATGCGCTCATTGTGATTATGGCGCAAATTGGTTCCTTCGTCCCGGCGGACCACGCACATATAGGGATCGTTGACCGCGTTTTCAGCCGTGTGGGCGCCGCCGATGATCTGGCCCGGGGGCGCTCAACCTTTATGGTCGAAATGGTTGAAACCGCCACCATCCTCAATCAGGCAACAGAACGCTCACTCGTGATACTGGATGAAATTGGCAGAGGAACAGCCACCTTTGACGGGTTATCTATCGCCTGGGCCTGTGTCGAACAACTGCATGAGGCGAGTAAATCTCGCGCCCTATTCGCCACGCATTATCACGAACTGACTACCTTGCAGGATAAGCTTGGCTCCCTTCGTTGTTATTCCCTTCAGGTTAAAGAATGGAAAGGCGATATTATATTCACTCATAATGTCGCCGAAGGGAGCGCCGATAAATCATACGGTATTCATGTTGCCCGCTTGGCCGGATTACCGAGCAATGTTATTACCCGCGCGCAAGAGGTGCTCACCCACCTGACAAGTACGAAAAATGTAGATGATAAATTAGGTGCTGACCTCCCCTTATTTACGGCGCAAGAGCCGGGCAATACTTCAACAGCGCCGCAAAAACCGGAGATAGAAGAAATTTTGAATTCCATCAATCCCGATGAATTAAGCCCGCGCGAAGCGCTTGAAGCACTCTATGACCTTAAAAATAAATTGACATAATTAAACTTTAGTTTATGATGTTGGTATGCTAAAGAGATACCGAAAACGTTCTGGGGTGACGAACACAATCCGCGCGATAGGGCTTGGATTCGCAACTTTGTGCAATGCATTCACCATCGTTGCGGCTCCTTCTATATATTATTTTGCCCATAACCCTCAAGACTTAGGGCAAGTTATTCGACAAGTCGATCCAAGCTACTTACCAATAAGGGAAAAAGACAAATGCGCCTGGCGGGTTTTACAAACCGTGCCTTGGGACGAAACCAGAGGTAATTGGGCAAGAGAACTTGTATTGAACAGGATCAAAAGACGTTTAAACGGGCATGTTCCAACAGATAACATGTTTAAACGAAGTGCTTTTAAAGCGTGTAACTACGTGTTTGAATAAAGTTCGGCAGTTCGGCGACTTAAAAAACATATGTCTCTGCAATGTGAATGGCAATGTCGATGATAATTAAAATCACGATATACCACTCCACATGAAGCGTATGACGGTCTGTCAAAAGACCAAGCATCATTTCAGAAGTGCGGTAGATAAGATCTAATTTTTCTTTAAGAAAATCGTGACGCTCCCGAATTTCGTATTCATCTTCAAGTTTAATATATAAACGCTCAAGCTCCGGTGGCTTTTCCCACAAAAAATCCGGTTTATCAAGAATTTCCGCCTGCCCCACCATATTGCGCTGCGCAGATAAGGTAGAAGCCGTATATTTTACCAATTCTCGCGCGCGCCGACCATTAGGACGCCCCTTCTTTTGCATCTCAAGAGAAATAGGCTCAATCCGGTCAAAGGCTGTACTCACAAGAGATTCGTAATAGCTAAGCGTTTGGCTTTTCGCCAAAATATCTGCAATCACAAGCAAACGATCTGCATCCCACTCCTGCAAATGGATAGCATCGAATGAAACAGATTCTTTATCCCTTGCATCACATTTGATCGTCGCTTTCTCAATTGCCGGATATTCATAAGGAGAAGTAATATGCTCTTTCACCTCTTCTAAAAATTCTTGCTGGATAGAGTCATCTCCCGGGCCAAAGAAAATAACAATGCCGTAACGAAAAAGAACAGCAACACCGTCGCCCATTTCAATCATCAAGGGGGATTTTTTAATAGGGGTATAATCACGGAACCCTTTTAAGTTAAGGCGCTGCCCTAAAATATGGGCGCTCACGAAAATTTGAGCCTTATCTATAAACATGCTTTATTCAACACCCATGAGATGCCCGTTGATCCAAAAATGCGTAGCAATAGCCGCTGCATAACCCAGCATAATGACAGGCGTCCATTTTAGATGGCCAAAGAAGGTATATTGCCCGCGCGCCACACCCATTAAAGCGACACCGGCCGCAGACCCGATAGAAAGCATTGATCCCCCCACCCCGCATGTTAGCGTCACGAGCAGCCACTGAAATTGATCAAGATCAGGATTCATGCTTAAAATCGCAAACATCACCGGAATATTATCAATGATGGCAGAAGCAAACCCCATCGCAATATTGGTAATGGACGCGCCATATCCGTCATACATCGTATTGGATACTAGCTCCAGATACCCAAGAAACGTCAAGCCGCCCACACTGAAAATCACACCAAAGAAAAAGAGGAGCGTGTCCCATTCTGCATTGGCGACCTGTTCCAACACATCAAATTTAGGGTCCCTGTTTTTGCCGATATTACGAATAAAATAGGCCGTAATCATCAATATGCTCATTCCCGTCATCATCCCCAAAAACGGAGGCAAGCCCAAAAGCTGCTCGAAACTCACCGCCATTGTAATGGTGAGAAGACCCAAACATATAATCGTCTTCGCGCCGCGCTTCATTGTAATTTTCTCTCTCACCGCTAATGGCTTATGCGGCTTTACAAAGAAATTTAAAATGATAGCCGGAACCAGAAAACAAATCAGCGAAGGAAAAAAGAGTGGAAAGAAATCGAAGAAAGCCACATGCCCGGCCTGCCACACCATGAGCGTTGTGATATCGCCAAACGGAGAGAACGCGCCGCCTGCATTTGCGGCATTAACAATATTGATACACGCCACAGCGACAAATTTTGGATCATTCGCCCCGACCGCCATCACAACCGCTCCCAAGACAAGAGCCGTCGTCAAGTTGTCCGCAATCGGTGATAAAAAGAAAGCAAATATACCCGTAGCCCAGAAGAGCTGGCGCATATTAAATCCTGCCATGACAAGCTTGCCACGCAACGTTGCAAAAACTTTACGCTCCTGAAGGGCTGCAATATAGGTCATCGCAGCCAGAAGAAACAACAAAAGAGAGCCATATTCTTCCAAGCCGTGAAACACCGCACTGCGTAAGGTATGATGATCAATATCATATTCAGGCGCCATAATTCCGATCGAAACCCAGATGAGACCGGCTCCCAACATCACCGGTTTGGACTTACGCAAATGGGTTTGTTCCTCAAATAAAACCGCCAAATAGGATAGGAAGAAAACGACCAGCGCTGTAATCGCCCAAGGATTGGTTAGCATGTCAGGCGGAGGTACAAATTTGGCCCCGCCGCCGTCTCCTCCGCCTGCAGCAAAGACAGGAACCGCCATGACGCATATCAAGGCCAAAAACAAGAATACTGAACGTTCAAAGAAAACTTTAAGGGAGGGAATTTGAAAAGACATGAAGGACCTGGAAGACGTGAATGTAGATACGAATAAAACAGACCCGTAATTGTCGCAGATTGCACCCTAATGTCAACTTAGATTGGGATACTCCTATTTGCGCCCTTGATATAATACACAAATCCCTGAAAAATCGCCCTTATGAGGTTTTTTGTCCGTTTTTCTTTGTTGTTTCTATTCCTTGGCCTTTGCGCCTGCGGTTCTTCTGAACAACAAAAAAGCACATCTCCCCTAACTCCGATGCCTGCACAAAACGCAAGAGATTTACCTGATAAACAACTCATCAAAGCCGTTAATTCCTTTTTAAAATCCCGAAAACTCCCGCTTCACTCGGAATATGAGATGGCGCGTGTTGATCTAAATGGAGATAACAGGCGTGATGGTATTATTCTATTCAAACTGCCCCATACCCATTGGTGCGGTTGGGATGGATGTACCATGGTTATTTTTAAAGAAAACGGCCAAAATTTTTCATCTTCGAGCATCATCAACGGCGTACGCGGCCCTATCCGGATCAGTGACAGGCTTCACAAAGGATGGAAAGAGATTATCATCCGGGTTTCTGGCACCAATATGCGCGATAAAAATATTGCTCTGCGCTATAATGGCCGCAGCTACCCAGATAGCCCGATACTCGCCCCGACGCTAGACATCCCTTTAAGCGCCCTGAATACACACACATTTTTTAGATAAGTCGCGCTTCTTTTAAGCGGCTTTTAAAATTTTAAGAAAACCCAGTAAATTTTGCGCACGCTCCGTCTTAGCTTTCCACTGCTTGTCGCAAAGTTCCAGCTCATTGACAATATCACGGCTTTCCTCAAGCAATTCCTTTTCTACTGAATCCAACTCCTCCAAGCGCTCTAAAATAGCTTTTTCTTGTGCGTCGAAATCACCATCACACCATGATAGCGCCCGCGCCAAAGAAAAAAAGTCCTTCCGGTCTTGCGCATGCGTGATCCGGGCAAACATCTCATCAACGCTTTGCGGTTTTTTAAGATCGTTCAAAAAAATTTCATTTTGTTCCGGTGAGAAATCAAGACTCTTTGTATGCTCACTGACAAAAAACATTTCATGCGGCGTCACAACGCCATCAGCATGTACCATCGCCACAACGGCACGCCACATATAAAACCGGCTTTCATTTAATTTTCCAGACATTCTTACACTCCCTCTTTTATACTCATTTCAATTAAAAATAGAAGATTTTTAATTGAACCCCTCAAACGCCGGGGATGCTTTCGGCGCACTTGCGCCGCGCTCGCCATCGCTCGCGTGTAATTTGAAATAACGATGATACATTACCATTTCAAATTACTATAGTTCTTAATTGTACAATAAAGTAACCAAAGATTGGTAAAAATGAAACGAAAATAGACTTAGGCTGCCATAGAGGTTAATAATAGCTCAGGTTCAACGCCAATTTCCTCAAGCCCCAAAAAAAGATAGGCTGCATTGGCAACATTGTTTGTTGTTGGCGGGTTATCCGAATATGACGGAGGAGGAATGTCACAATAACAATCCAACAAAAACCGGATATTATTCCTCAATTTCCGCCGAATCACGGCCAAAACCTCCATCCGGCTTCCGCCCATCGCTTCGACAGCACTAAAGCCCTCGACATAGCCCATACACATGCTTGGCTCCTGCGTTTTTTGTGGATTCTGTTTGTTTTTGCCTGCATATAGCTCCTCACAAACAACCCAATATCCTTGCTGTGCCATTTTTCTTCTCCCCTAAATTAAGAAGCTTAAAATACAATCTATGATTTATTTTAAGCTGTAACCCCTTATTTAATAAGTAATTTATGTTTTTGAAGTCTATGGCATGCTATAAAGAAAAGGTTAAATTTTATTTAACATAATAAATTAATTAGGGATTGGTTGATTTTGAAACTCACCTTGTAGTATCCTAGGAGCAGAGGGCAAGTTTCTTAAAAGAGCTACCCTCGGGGCGTCATAACCCCTTTTACTGTGCGGCTGGCATCAGTCGTTATTGGTGCATCTTCCTTTATCGATAATGAAGGCCGATGGTGCCAAAGATGTTGCTTTCTGATCTTCTACGATCGGGAGGCGGCAGAATATGTCCAGGGTGCGAACCTAAAATTTGTCGCGCCGTCTTCACAGTATTGCGGTTATGAACTCCCGGTCACTTAGAGGCTTACGTCCTCTAGTGGCTTTTGTTTTGAAACAAAAGGAGTCACAAATCATGCATTACATCTTTTTAGCCTTCTATCTTTTCTTCTTTTTTATTCCGTTACCTACCCACGCCGCCTGTATTAATCCAGCAGGTGTCGAAGGCAATCAAGTCTATAACACCACCTATAAAACTATGCAGTTTTGCGATGGTAGTAACTGGATTTCTATGAAGGGTGGGACAAGGCATACATTAGATGCTCTTTCTTGCTCCGACGGTGAAGTCGCGAAATGGAATAACGGCGGCGGCGTTTGGGAATGTGCGGCGGATAATGCAGGTGGAGCAGAAACCGATCCAACCGTTGCCGCGTCGGTGAAAGATGGCGTGGATTGGTCCGAAATCACCGGAATTCCAACTGGGTTTGCTGATGGAATAGATAACACCGGGGGAGGTGGAGGGTCCTGTCGATGGGTTAACCACCCTAGTGGATGTTCTACTGGAAATCAAACAGCCTTCTGTGCTTCAAATGAATATGTGCGCGGCATAAGAACAGATAATGCATGCTATATTTCCAATAGCACCTGGAGAACACAAGTCGACCTCTATTGTTGTAAATTTTAACGGAGCATTCCTACAGCCTTTTTCCAACCTTGCGAAAGAACACGCATTTGTGCTTCATCCATTTGCGGGGTGTAAAAATTTTGTCTTTGCCATCTTGTCTCAATATCGGACAAATCTTTAAAAATGCCCGCTTGCAGTCCGGCGAGATAGGCGGCCCCTAAAGCGGTTGTTTCAATCACATCCGGCACGTCGACGGGGCATCGCAACATATCGGCCAAAAACTGACACACAAACTTATTGGCAACCAACCCGCCATCAACGCGCAAGCCTTGGACTTTATGACCCGTATCCGCTTCAAACGCACCAAAGAGGTCAGCAGTTTGATAGGCTTGCGCTTCAAGTGCGGCGCGGGTGATATGCGCCTTGTTGCTTTCCCGGCTAAGACCTGTGATAAGCGCCTTGGCATGCGGAT
>JALEGH010000025.1 GCA_022763065.1 Alphaproteobacteria bacterium | reverse complement strand
GGCGCACGCGCCGATGCGTATGAATCTGAACAGGAACAAGGCTTGCAGGATGAATTGCAAAGATTGACTGAGGAAAACAAGAAGCTTGTCAAAGAATTGCATGATTTAGGCGGCGAAGTGGATGAGCTTGTTCTTGCCGATGCTCAAAGCTTCATAAAAGAAAATAAAAAACTCAAAAAACAAATTTCTGATTTGCGCCTGGCGCAGGCAACGGCTGCGGCAACAGGGTCCGATGATGACATTAAAGATGTTGGTGGAACAAAATTTATTGGCAAGGTTTTGAATGATTTCCCTGCCAAAGATCTTAAACCCATGGCTGATGATCTAAAGAAAAAGCTGGGTTCTGGTGTTGTAACGCTGGTAGCAACAAGTGAAGGGAAGGCTTCTATCGTTGTGGCGGTCACAAGTGATATGACCGAAAAAATAAGCGCGGTTGATTTGGTTAAAATCGGTTCTGAGGCGCTAGGCGGTAAGGGCGGTGGTGGTCGTCCCGATATGGCACAAGCCGGTGGCCCTAATCCTGACGCTGCCAATGATGCGATTTTGCGCATAGAAGAAAAACTCGCTTGATTTAGCCTCACTTGCCCGATATAAGGTCGGACAGAATTCTAACTTATAAGACGAGGATCAAAAAATGGCGACACAACGTACTTTTTCAATCATTAAGCCGGACGCAACACGCCGTAATTTAACAGGTGCCATTAATGCGCGTTTTGAAGAAAAGGGCTTGCGTATTGTGGCGCAAAAACGCATTCACATGACACGTGAGCAAGCCGAGGGGTTTTACGCTGTTCACAAGGAACGTCCGTTTTTTGGAGAGTTGGTAGAGTTCATGATTTCCGAGCCTGTTGTGGTGCAGGTCTTAGAGGGTGAAAATGCCGTAGCCAAGAACCGTGAAATTATGGGAGCTACAAATCCGGAGGAAGCCGATGCTGGTACAATCCGCAAAGATTTTGCGCTTAGCATTGGTGAGAACTCCGTTCATGGGTCAGACTCTGATGAAAATGCCAAAATCGAAATTGAGTTTTTCTTTAAGCCTGAGGAAATTGTAGGCTAACTAGCTTGAGGAAGAGGCAAAATCACTCATCCACTGATTAAGCGCTTTTTTTCCTCTTTCTTTCATATCTTCCAAAGGTTCAAGCAAGGCTGTGAGTGCCAAATTAGGCTCTGTTTTGGCCTTGGTTTCAATCTCGGCGCCTTGATGACTGAGTTCTTTTAGGCCAAAATTGCCTGCCATGCCTTTCAGTTCATGTCCTTTGGCGGATAAGGATTTTACGTCACCAGCTTTCAAGAAATTGTTCATATCTGAAGTGATTTCTTCGGTTTTGTTGATAACATCATCCAGCATTTCCTGAATATCATTTTGGCTAATATGGCCTTTGAGTGTATCTAATGTGTCAGGATCAAACACTTCTATATCGCTTTGTATCGCCTTCGTTGGTTCACTCTTTTCGGTATTTTGTTTGGTGCTGGTAACCTGATATTCGATCGCAACAGGTTTCTTTTTTGGTGGTGGAGATGCCATATCATTTTGAATGGCAGGTGTTACCGTTTCTTCTTTATTGTTTTCAAGTTGATTATCCTCAGGCTGACTGCTCTCAAGGGGTTTGTTCATTTCAGCTTTGGAACCCATACTATCCTTCGTAGATTTGTTCGTGGTCGCTCTTTGTATTTTATTGGCAAGTTCCTTCGGGTCTATAGGCTTGCCAACGACATCATTCATGCCAGCTTTATGATATTGTTCAAGATGGTCATCTTGAATATTTCCTGTTAGTGCAACAACAGGCATATTTTTTAAATGCTCTTGCGATGATTGTCTGATTTTTTGTGTGGCTTCATCGCCGTTGATTCCGGGAAGCTCAATATCCATCAGGATCAGATCATATTTTTGTGTCTCCAGTTTTTCGAGCGCTGTTTCGGCGGTACCTGTAGAGTCGAGCTCGTAAGGGTATTTGTTCAAAAATCCTGTAATAACACGTTGGTTGACCTCATTATCATCAACCACTAGAATTTTCAGAGGAGTAATTTCCTTTTGGGCTTTTGATTGTTTTTCAACATAGTCACTCTCTCCACTGTGACCTTTTTCCATGTTCAGTGTGAAGAAAAATGTACTGCCCTCTCCTTCGTTACTATTGATGTTAATTTCGCTCCCCATTCCTTCAACCAGCCCTCGGCTGATGGCTAGCCCTAAACCCGTACCACCATATTTTCGCGAAATACTAGTGTCTGCTTGAGAGAAGGCTGTGAACAAATTGCGTTGTGCTTCTTCGGATATGCCGATGCCGCTATCTGTGACGCCAAAATAAATTTCATATTTATCATCGCTTGATTTTTTATGTATGAGTTCGGCGGTGATCGTCACATGTCCCTGACTTGTGAATTTGATTGCATTACCGGTGAGGTTAAGGAGAATTTGTCTTAGGCGCGTGGGATCGCCCTTCACATATTTGGGGAGGTCGTCACCAATTTTGGTGCGCAGTTCAATATTTTTTTGTTTTGCATGCGCATTCATTAAGGTAGAGACACCCTGGATAAAGCGGTGGAGATCAAAACTAATATTTTCAAACAGCATCTTGCCGCGTTCAATTTTTTCGAAATCCAGAATGTCATTGAGAAGAGCGAGCATGGCATCGCTTGAATCCTGAATGGTTTGGGCGTATTCCGTTTGCTCTTTTGTTAAGTTACTTTCTAATAGCAAACGAACCATGCCCATGATTCCTGTCATGGGAGTCCGGATTTCATGGGAAACAACAGCCAAAAAAGCGGATTTGGCACGATTGGCTTCGTCGGCATTTTCTTTGGCTTTGCGCATTTCCTCGGTGCGTCTGGCCTCGCTTTTACGCAGCTCTCCCAAGACACGCCGTTCTTGTTCAATCACTTTTAAAAGGCGGGCTTGCTCCGTATTCTCTTTGCTTTCACGTAGGCGTGAAATACTACTGCTTTCGTCAATTTCTAATGTTCGAGATAATATTTTTTGAGGGGTGTTGCTATCGATTTTCAGCTTTGTAGCAATGATAAAAAAGGCGGCTTGTGGAACAAGTGTAATCCAGAATGCATTAAGGGCGATGGCAACAGGCTGAATAACACCAATGAGAGACAAGGCGGAAATACTGATCCCTAAAATCATAATGGTCCATCCGAAGAGGAACGGCATTGCCTCCGTATGTCCTTGATGAAACAGGTTAAGTGAAATCAGAGGGATAAGTATCAGGATAAAAATAGAAGGGCCGTAGAAAAGGGCGGCTTGTATAACAGGAGAAGAAGATAAAGGAAAATATAATCCACTCAAAAATGAAGCGGCACCCAGTGAGATAAGACCATAAAAGAGAAAATGAAGCAAAATTTTGGAGTTGTCTTCCAGTCGCCAGAATAAGTATCCGACGAGAAGCGAAGAAAAGGCAATCAAAGTTGACAGAAAAGGAATGACATAGCTTTGGATAATCGGTGTATCCAAAACCACAAAATGATTTTGGATGAGGAATAAAATACAAAGGAAAACATAATAGATGGAAAAAGACAGATATTGATAGTTTCCTTGTATGAGGGCGATCGCGGCGAAAAAGAAACCAAGCCCGATCAAAAGCGTCATAACGATCACATGTCCAAGGTTGGTATTGTGTGACAGGGAGGCAGCATCTGCGACAATGCGCAACGGGAGCGTGACAGGCGCAAATTGAGGAAGCTGTAATTTCATCACGATATGTGTTTTTTGATTGGTGGGAAGGTCAACCGAAATATAGGATGATTGTAGGAGGTCGTATTCTTTAGACTCTCCTGTTTCAACGTTGAAGACATATGTTTGAATATTTTCTAGCAAACCATAACGGCCCATGAAGCTGTTCCCAAAATCAATATGCCATGTTGTTGTTTTTGAACGGTTCATAATAGAAAAACGGAACCATATAAATTTATCTGATAGGTCAAAGGGAATAATGCGGCCTGACAATGCCGGTTGGGCTGTGGGTAAATTATTATGTAGGGCGATATTTTCTGCACTTAAGGTTTCGTTCGGATCGCTATAGCGTTGCAGATATGGAGACAGGTAATGCTCGCTATAGAGATTGTTCAAAATCAAGGTTCGCGCTTGAGGGGTTTGTGCAAGGACGCCGGATTGTAAAACCATTCCTGTTAGCACGATGAGCCCCGCAAGAAGCGTAAGCCATTTGGTCGCAGGTAGCCTTCTTGTTAGAGGGGCAACAAGTTTTGGCGGCGCAGCTATATTGCTATTTGTATTTTGCATTTCAACAAAAAACCCAATATTGACCCAAGATGACAGTGAAATACGCCGGTAAACTCTTAAAAAAACAGGTATAATCTTTACGCTAGTATGCCACTGAAATGGTTACAAAAATATGAAGAAAACATCATCTGTTAATATGAAAATTAACGAAGTGGCTTAAGGGGATTTCCAAGCTGTTTCAGTGTTTTGGATGATAACGCGTTCGGCTTGCCCAGTCATTTTGACCTTTCCGATCGAAAACACGGTCTCTCCTTGTTCTTCGAGCGTTTTTGTCAAGGCTTCCTGATCTTTTGCGGTGCAGATCACAACCATGCCAATTCCGCAATTAAGCGTACGGGCCATGTCATCGGTGCTTAAGTCTCCGGCCTCCGCCAGCCATTTGAAAAGAGGAGGTAAAACCCAGCTATTGGCATCTAAAACAGCGCCCAAACCTTCTGGTAGGCTGCGGGGTATATTTTCCAGTAATCCGCCCCCTGTGATATTAGCCAGCCCCTTGATAAGGCGTTCTTCTTCACTATTCCTAAGTTTGAGCGTTTCCAATATTGATTTGACGTAAATTCTGGTCGGGGTCAGAAGCGTTTGGGCAAATTTTTGTCCTTTTACGAAGGGACATTCGCTGTCATAGCCGTAGCCTTGGGTTTCTGAGATGATTTTACGAACCAGAGAATAACCGTTGGAATGCAGGCCGCTGGCCGCTAAGCCCAAAATGACATCACCTTCTTTGATGGTGGTTCCATCAAGTATTTCATTTCGCTCAACCGCGCCTACGGTAAAGCCTGCGAGGTCGTAGTCACTTACTGCGTACATACCGGGCATTTCGGCAGTTTCCCCGCCAATAAGGGCGCAGTTGGCTTGAGCGCAGCCCTTTGCAATGCCCTCGATAACTGCGCTGGCTTCTTCAACTTTAAGCTGACCACAAGCAAAGTAATCAAGGAAGAAGAGGGGTTCGGCCCCCTGAACAATCAAATCATTGACGCACATGGCGACAAGATCAATACCTACAGTGTTGTGAATGTCGGTATCAATCGCGATTTTAAGCTTCGTCCCGACACCGTCAGTAGCCGAAACCAAAATAGGGTCTACGTATCCGGCGGCTTTAGGGTCAAAAAGTGCGCCAAAGCCGCCAATGCCGGACATGGTTCCGCTTCTGTTGGTTGATTTGACGGCGGGTTTGATTTTCTCGACAAGCTGTGCGCCTGCATCAATATCCACACCTGCTTGCTTATATGCGCTTTGTTTCATTGTTTTTTCGCCTGTTTTTGCGTTATAAGACTGTCATACTTGATAAATGCCAACCCGTAAATATGTGGGCGTAAAAAAGACAAATTTGTCTTTCATAATGTTTCGCCTGAATAGTGAGTAAGAGATGAACCATATCAATAGATTTATCCCATTATTTATGGCCTTTATTTGCGGTTTTGC